>CBJNFW010000270.1:0-11892 GCA_966435935.1 uncultured Nocardia sp. | reverse complement strand
CGTTGCGGCCCTCGCCCGGCCGGTGCGGCGAATTCCTAGACGTCAGTGGAGAATCGGATCCCACCGTCGGGCAGATCGACGCCGGGCCAGATGCGGGCCCCGCGCAGAAGTTCGCAGCGGGCGCCGACATTCGCGCCGTCACCGATCACGGCGTCCCGGACCAGGGCGCGCGGGCCGATGCGAGCACCGAAGCCGATGATCGAACGTTCCACTGTCGCACCGGCTTCCACGCGCGCACCGTCGAACAGCACCGCGCCGTCCAGGCGCGCGCCGGCGCCGACCTCCGCGCCGCGGCCGACGACCGTACCGCCGATCAACAGCGCACCGGGGGCCACACCTGCCCCGGGATGCACCAGCGACTCACCGCGCTGGCCCGGCAGCGCGGGCGACGGCGCGATGCCGCGCACCAGATCCGCCGAACCGCGCACGAAATCCTCGGGCGTGCCCATATCGCGCCAGTACGAGACGTCCACGTGGGCCTGGATGTGCGCCCCCTCCGCCAGCAGGGACGGGAACACCTCGCGCTCCACCGACACCGGACGCCCGGTCGGGATCTTCTCGATGTACTCGCGACGGAACACGTAACAACCGGCGTTGATCTGGTCGGTCGGCGGATCCTGGGTCTTCTCCAGGAACGCGGTGACCCGGCCCGAATCGTCGGTGGGCACACAGCCGAAGGCGCGCGGATCGCTCACCCGCACCAGATGCAGTGTCACATCTGCGTTGGTCGCGACATGGGTGTCGAGCACCGCGCCCAGATCCGTGCCGCCGAGTACGTCGCCGTTGAACACCAGTACGGTGTCCGCGCGCAGTTTGGGCAGGACATTGCGGATACCGCCGCCGGTACCCAGCGGCTCGGTCTCGGTGACGTACTCGAGGTCGAGCCCGAGTTCGGAGCCGTCCCCGAAATGTTCCTCGAACACCTCGGCCTTGAACGAGGTGCCCAGCACCACGTGCGTGATGCCCGCGTCGGCGATCCGGGCCAGCAGGTGGTGCAGGAACGGCAGGCCCGCGACGGGCAGCATCGGTTTCGGCGCGGAGAGCGTCAATGGCCGTAGACGGGTGCCCTGACCGCCTACCAGGATCACCGCGTCGGCCGTCGCGCCGAGCCCGGGGTCGGGCTCGGCGGTGGGGCCATTCGACACAGTCGTGTCCGCCATCAGTCTCCCCTTGTCAGGTTCGGTCCACGCGGGCGTGGGTGGAAATCGTCGCGCTAACGCTGTGCGTCACGTTCGCGCAGCGCAGATCGAACCGCAAGCCTGCAGCGAATCGCAAGTCCGGCCTTGAGAGCCCACCGCAAAGGCGCCTGCCACCAGTGCGGATGCCGATCGGCCTGGAAACGATATGCCGACGCGTGATGGGCGGGCAACATCGTTTCCGGATTGCGCCCGGCCGCATGGCCCTTCGCATGTGTGACCTCGGCCGCCGGCACGAAGACGTTGTGCCAGCCCGCGCGGCCCATCCGGTCGCCGAAATCGACATCCTCCATGTACATGAAGTACCGGGAATCGAAGCCGTCGATACTGTCGAACGCGGCGCGGCGCACCAGCAGGCACGAGCCCGAGAGCCAGCCCACGGTACGTTCGGCGATCTGCTCGTTCTCCTGGCGGTACCGGCGCGTCCAGGGATTGCCCGGCCAGATGCTGCCCAGGATGGCGTGCCCGGCCCCGTCGAGCACGCCGGGCACCGATCGCGCCGACGGGTACACGCTGCCGTCCGGTTCGCGCACCAGCGGGCCGATCGCCCCGGCGCGCGGCCAGCGCTGTGCGGCCTCGAGCAGGACGTCGATCGAATCGGTGCCCCAGCGGATGTCCGGGTTGGCGATGATGACGTACTCGATCTCCGGGTCGATCTCCGCGACGGCCCGGTTGATCGCGCCGCCGTAACCGATATTGCCTCCGGTGCGTAGCAACCGGACATGTTCGTTCGCCTCGGCCGCGAGTTCGGGAGTTCCGTCGTTCGAACCGTTGTCGGCCAGGATGACCTGCGGCTTCTCACCGGTCGCGGTGGCCAGCGTACTGATGAAATGCTCGAGGTGCTCGCCGGGCGAATAGGTCACGGTGACCACGACCAGACGGGGTCGAGGAGTCGTCTCACCGTCGTGCCGTTCTACTGCATCCGAAGAGTTCACCGGTGCAGCCTACTGGTCCGGGCGGGCCAGCGCGTCGTCGAGTGCGAGCCGCCAATCGCGCAGCGGGGTCAATCCCGCCTCGATCCAGGCGCGGTTCGACAACACCGAATATGCCGGGCGCGGTGTGGAACTCGGGTATTCCGCACTACTGCACGGACGCACCCGGTCCGGATCCGCACCCACCCCGGCGAAGACCGCGCGGGCCAATTCGAACCAACTGGCCCGGCCGGCGTTGGTGGCATGCAGGATCGGCGCGATGCCGTCCGCACCGGCGGTGACCGATCGGACCAGTTCGAGCAGGCCCGCGGCCAGGTCCGGAGCGAAGGTGGGCGAGCCGATCTGGTCGTCCACGACGGTGACGGTCTCGCGTTCGCGTTCCAGCCGGCGCATGGTCGCGACGAAGTCGCGGCGATCGCCGGTGTACACCCACGCCGTACGCACGATGTGCGCATCGGGCGCCAGACGCAGCACCGCCTGTTCCCCCGCCAGTTTGGAACGGCCGTAGACGGTGGTCGGGCCGGTCGCGTCGCCGGGTTCGTAGGGGCTGGTCCCGGTCCCGTCGAAGACGTAGTCGGTGGAGATGTGAATCAGCTTGGCGCCCACGGCGGTACAGGCCGCTGCGAGCACGGCCGGCCCGGTCTCGTTGCGGGCGAACGCGCCCGCGGCATCCGATTCGGCCGCGTCGACCCCGGTATAGGCGGCGCAGTTGAGCAGCACGTCGCCGGGTTCGAGGACCGCGCGCACGCCCGCGTCGTCGGTGATGTCGAGATCCTCGCGTCGCAACGCCACGACACCGGGAGCCTCGGCGCGCAGGGCTCGCCCGAGCTGAACGCCCGCGCCGGTCACCACCACAAGTCTGGAAATTTCTGGGCACACGCGGGCCAGTCTGACACGGCACGCCCGCCGCGCCTCGCAGATGCCCGCGACTGCGTTGGCTAGCCTCGATTCCACGGGGTCGATGCGTGAAAAAGAATTCTTCAGGGCGTGGCCGAAAGGATCAGAGCATTGCCGCAGAAGCTGTCTCCCGCCCGCCCAGGATCCCCCGACGCGCATCCGGGCCGAGTGCTGGTCGCGGCGCTCGCGGCGCTGGTCTTCATCGTCACCGGTTTCGGCTGGCACAGCATCGACGGACTGATCTCCGGTATCGAGCGGATCGGCGATCTGGGCCTGGGCGGCGGCAGCGACGGCGCCACCGACATCCTCATGGTCGGCATCGACAGCCGTACCGATGCGCACGGAAAACCGCTCAGCGCGGCCGAACGGGCGATGTTGCACGCCGGAGACGAGGTGGGCACCAACACCGACACGATCATCCTGGTCCGCATACCCAACAACGGCCGCTCGGCCACCGCGATCTCGATCCCCCGCGACTCCTACGTCGACATTCCCGGCGTCGGTAAGGGAAAGATCAACTCCGCGTACGGGGTGACCAAGGAACTGACCCGGCAGAAGCTCAACGCGAAGGGCGTCTCGGACGCCGAGGCGGACAAACAGTCCACGCAGGCCGGGCGCGAGGCGCTGATCAAGGCGGTGGCCGATCTGACCGGTATCACCGTCGACCATTACGCCGAGGTGGGGCTGCTGGGATTCGCACTGCTCACCGATGCCGTGGGCGGGGTGCAGGTCTGCCTGAACAATCCGGTCGACGAGCCGATGTCGGGCGCGGACTTCCCGGCGGGGGTACAGCGGCTCAACGGCGCGCAGGCGCTGAGCTTCGTCCGCCAGCGGCACGATCTGCCGCGCGGGGATCTGGACCGGATCGTGCGCCAGCAGGTGTACATGGCCTCGCTGGTACATCAGGCGATCAGCGCCAAAATCCTGGCCAACCCGTCGAAGCTGGACTCGCTCGGCAAAGCGCTCGGCCGCACGATCGTGCTGGACGACAAGTGGGACGCACTGGATTTCCTGAAGCAGTTGCAGGACCTCTCGGGCGGGCAGGTGCGCTTCGAGACGATCCCGGTGGCCGACCTCAACGGCAGCACCGCCGAGGGCGAGTCGGTGGTGCGGGTGGATCCGTCCGCGGTGCGGACCTACGTCGCGTCGCTGGTGGGCCGATCCGGCTCGGGCGGCGGGATCTCACCCGCGCAGGTGACCGCCGACGTGTACAACGCCAGCGACACCTCGGGATTGGCCGGGCAGGTGGCACAAGCGCTGGCGGGCAAGGGATTCCACACCGGAACCGTGGAAAACTGGTCGGGCGCTCCGGTGTCGACGAGCCGGGTGCTGGCCGCCAGCACCTCCGATCCCAGAGCCGCGGCGGTGGCCGACGCGCTGGGCGGACTGCCGGTGCGGGCGGCTCCGGGTACGCCGGAGGGGGCCGTGCGGGTGGTGCTGGCGGGTGACTACTCTGGTCCGGGCTCGACGGCGGGCGAATTGTTCAATACATCGGGGAGTTCGAGCACCGCGACCCCGGTCCCGCCCGCCCCTCCCATCGACGCAGGCCAGAACGGACCGAAATGCGTGAACTGAACCGGACTCTCACCGATGCGCTCCTGGAGCCGATCCTCGACCGGGATCCGGCCGGGCCGCGGATCACCTATTACGACGACGCCACCGGCGCACGCATCGAACTGTCCGGGCTCACCCTGGCCAACTGGGCGGCCAAGACCGCCAATCTGCTCCGCGACGAATTCGGCCTCGCACCCGGTGCGCGGGTCGCGGTGCTGCTGCCGGCCCACTGGCAGACCGCCGCGGTGCTGCTGGGCTGCTGGTGGGCCGGTGCGGAGGTGCTGCTGGGGCCCGACGACGACGCCGAACTCGCGCTGACCACCGCGGCGCGGCTGGACGAGGTCGATCACATCGCCGAGGTGGTGGCGCTGTCGCTGGACGCGATGGGCGGGCCGGTGCGCGATCTGCCGCTCGGCGTCACCGATTTCGCGACGTCCGTGCGGGCGCACGGCGATCAGTTCCACCCGCGCGGCGCGGATCTCGCGCTCGCCGGGGCGTCCGTGGCCGAGGTTGTCGAGGCGTCTCGCGAATCCGCTGTCCGGCAAGGCTTCTCGGAGAAGGACCGGGTGCTTTCCGAGAGTTCGTGGGATACCTCCGCCGAGGTGATCGACGGGTTGCTGGCGGTGTACGCGGCGGGTGCGTCGCTGGTGCAGGTCGACAATGCCGATCCCGCGAAACGCGAGCACCGCGTCGGTACCGAACACGTCACCGCGTTCCGGTCCTGATCGATCGGCCGGGCAGTTCGGCGTCGTGATCCCAGCTGGTCCGATCTCGGTCCCGGCCAATGCGTTCCCATGCGCGCCGCGGTCGATCCCAGCGATTGCGATCGATGCGATGCCGCGGCGCGGCCGGTTCGACGACACACTCCGTTCCTCGATCCGCACACCGTCCCGCGCCTGCTACGGGTGCGGTTGCGGGTAGCGGGTGCGGCTGGGAAACGAGTGTGTACGCGCCGATACCGCGCTCGTAGCATCGAATGCGGCAGTCCTACCGCGGTAGGGGTCCGAGTCCGACCGCAGGACGTTTCCGCCAGTAGTACGGGTACGTACCGTGGATGTCGACCTGGACGTGACGACGAGTTGGGGGTAGTTATGGGACCGCTGTACTGGATGCGCTGGATGTCGGTGCAGGGCCTGCCGCGGCTGGCGCTGAAGGCTTACGCGCTGCGCGGAGATCCGCTGGCGCAGCTGTTCGGCGATCCCGCGGTCACCCACGACCCGTACCCGCTGCTGGAGTCGATCCGGGCGCGCGGGCGCATGGTGCGCACCCCGTTCGCCTGGGTCACCGTCGAACACGATTTGTGCCGGAACATCCTGCGGGACAACGCGATGGGTGCGGTCAGCGCGGATGCCTTCGACATCCCGAAGCCGCTGCGCAAGCTGACCGCCCTGGCCCCGCTCCCGCCGAATCCGATGGAGTCGCCCTCCATGCTGGTCATCGACCCACCCGAGCACACCCGGCTCCGGCGATCGGTCTCGGCGGCGTTCACGCCGCGGGCGGTCGGCCGGCTCAATGAGCGCGTCGAATCGGTCACCGAGGAGCTGCTGGATGCTCTACCCGAGAACGGTTCCGCCGACCTGGTCGCCGATTTCGCCGCACAGGTACCGATCGCGATCATCTCCGAGATGCTCGGCTTTCCGCGCAGCGCGAAGGACCGCTTCCTCGGCTGGGGCGATGCGATCAGCCCGCTGCTGGACATAGGCATCCCGTGGCGCTTCTACCGCGATGCCGTGGTCGCCATCAGGCAGATGGACGAGTACGCCGGTCAGCACCTCGAGCAGCTGCGCCGCTCCCCCGGCGAGGACATCCTGTCCAGCCTGGTCACCGCGGGCGAACTCGACGAGCGGGATCTGAAGGCCACCGCGAGCCTGCTGATGGGCGCGGGATTCGAGACGACGGTCAACCTCATCAGCAACGGCATCGTGCAACTGCTCGCCCACCCCGACCAGCTCGCCAGACTGCGCGAGGAGCCCGAGCTGTGGCCCAACGCCGTCGAGGAGGTACTGCGTTTCGACGCACCCGTGCAGAACACCGGACGCGTCGCACTCCAGGAGACGGAGTACGAGGGCATTCCGATGCGCGAGGGCACGACCATCGTGCTGTCACTGGCCGGCGCCAATCGCGACCCGAATGTCTTCGAAGCTCCCGACCGTTTCGATATCGGCCGCTCCAACGCCAGGGAACACCTGACGTTCTCCTCCGGTATCCATGCCTGCCTCGGCGCCAGCCTGGCCCGCATGGAGGCGGTACACGCGTTGCGCGCTCTGTTCGACCGCTTTCCCGATCTGCGACTCGACGGCCCACCCCAGCGCCGCCCGCTGTTCACCCTGCACGGCTACAGCCATATGCGAGCGAACCTGGGCAGGCGTCACGCCGACCACGCCACGTCGGTCTGAGGCGCCGCCGCGGGTCAGCTGAACCCGACGACCTGGTCACCCCACGCGGTGAAGAGGTTGTGGTCTGGATCGTCGACGATGCGGTCCGTGACGTCGATGAGCAGGGTGTTGCGCGAGGATTCGCGGTAGGGCGGCCAGTGCTTGGATCCGTCCAGGGCGGCGGGCACACCGTGCTCGGCGAAGGCCAGCCAGCGCCGCATCATCCGGCCCGAGACCTCCATGGCCGCTTTGCGACCGCCGAGCCAGAACGTCGGATCGTGGTTGAGAGTGCCGAAATTGCCGAAGACATAAGGCAATTCGGTGGCATGCCCGGCGCCGACCCGCGCGGCCTTGAGCATCGGGGTGGCCTGATCGAACCGGTACATCCAGGTTCGGGTGTGCCGGGAGTGCGCATCGGCGACCCAGTGCGCGGGCATCCGGAACGCGGCGTCGGTCGACATCGCCAGGGCGCCACGGGCTTTGCCCAGATCCGGATAGGCCGAGGTGATCTCTGCGATCCGCTCGGGCGACATCTCCGGGTGATCGGCGGCGACGCCCTTGAGCATCGCATTCACCGCATCCGGGGTGACCGGCATGATCGGTGAGCGGAACAACCGGAAGAGCGAGGCCTCGTCCCGGTTGGTGCCGATAATCAGGGGCACCCGATGCGATCGGCCCTGCTGGAATCGGTCGGTGGGATAGGTGGGCAGCAGATCGCCGTCCACCACCGGTGCCGCGGCCAACCGGCCCGGGGATTGCAGCGGCACCTCGTCCAGCAGGATCCCGGCCGCCTCCACGATCCGGCCGATCGGGCATTCGAGCAGTTCCGTCGCCCGCTGCCGCGGCAGATCCACCAGTTCCAGGAATCGGCCGGCCACCAGCGCGGCCCGCTCGGGACCGAAAACCGATGTGGCGGGCGGACTCTGAGCGATGGCCCGATGAAACAGCCCGGCCGCGGGAGGCGAGGTGAGCAGCGCGGTCACACATCCCGCACCCGAGGATTCACCGAACAGCGTCACATTGCCCGGATCGCCGCCGAACGCCGCGATATTGTCACGCACCCATTCCAGTGCGGCGATCTGATCGTGCAGGCCCAGATTCGGCACGAACTCGTCGCCGAGCGAGGACAGGTCGAGAAAACCGAGCGCACCCAGCCGGTAGTTGACCCCGACCACGACGACGCCGCCCGTCTCGGCGAGTTTGCGTCCGTCGTAGATGCTTTGGGCCGCGGTACCGAGGCAGTAGGCACCGCCGTGCAGCCACACCATCACCGGACGCGGCTCCGAGTGCGCCGCGGCGGGAGCCCAAACGTTCACCCACAGACAGTCCTCGCCCATCCGCAGACCGGAATCGACCGGCACCATGGTGCCCATCGTCTGCGGCGCGATCTCGCCGAACTCGGTGCAGTCACGTTCTCCGTCCCAGGGCACGGGCGGTTGCGGGCGGTTGAACCGGTCGGGGCCGGATGGGGGCGCCGCATACGGAATACTGCGCCAGACGTGCACCGAGCCGTCGTGGAATCCACGGACCGCGCCCGCGGCGGTGCGGGCTACGGGTTCGGCGCCACGGGTGTCCACACCCTGAGCCTCCTGGAAGAATTGAGTACTCATCCCCGTGCCTCGCTCCGGCTCGCCTCCGGCCCGACCACCGCTGTGACCGCGCCTGATACTCGCTCGCCCATGACGGCACCTCCTCAACTCTCTGTAATGAGAGTACGTCCGAGATCATGTCCGACGGCGAAGCCCGAGTCCTCGCACGTCAGCCGCGATCGATATGACCGAGGTCGCGACCGGGATCAATCCGGTCGCGAACACGCTGTTTGAGCAGGGCGATGTCGGGAAATCCGCCGTCCGAGCGGCGTTCCCAGATCTGATCTCCGTCGAGCGTGATGCGGAAGACACCCCCGTCCCCCGGGATCAGCGCCACCTCCGACAGTTCGGTGGTGAAGGTACTCAACAGCTCCTGAGCCATCCAACCCGCTCGCAGCAGCCAGCGGCATTGGGTGCAGTACTCGATCGCGACTCGTGGCATATCCGCACCCTACGTCGGCGGCGGAATCTGCCCTTGGAAAAACTTGCAGCAACTCCTCCGCTTCCTCCGTGCGTTTGTAGTGGGAACGGTAGGAGTGTCCCCGATAACGGGCAACAACTCGGGAAAGCCGCACCCGAATCGTTACCTCTCGATGTCTCCATCCAGGTAGCGCCACGCGCCGTCGAACCTGGCAAATCTGCTGCACTCGTGCAGCACACCTCGTCCGCCCGAACTCCGGTAGTGCGCACGGAATTCCACGACGCCGGTGTCGTCGAATGGCCCGCCCGCTTCCGTGCGCAGAATCTCCAGAAACATCCAGCGCTGTTCCGGATCCAGTTCGATCCGGTGCGGCCGGGTCCGGGGGTGCCAGGACTCGAGCAGGTATGCGGTGTCACGCACGGCGAACGCGGTGTACCGCGACCGCATGAGCGTCTCGGCAGTGGGTGCGGGCCGGGTGCCGTCCAAGCGCGGCCCGCAGCACTGCTCGAACGATTCACCACTGCGGCAGGGACACCGATCGGAGCCGGCCGGAGATTCACTGTGCATCGTTCGATTATCGGATCCGGGCGGCCCGGATCCGGGCCGCCCGGTCACCGAACGGGATACGTCGCCGGATCGTCGGCTCCGCACCCGCCGGGTTCACAGCATGCTGAGCAGATTGATGACGCTGGCCAACGCCGCGCTGGCGTTGGCCACCAGCGAGGAACCGGCGTTGAGCAGATTGAGCGTCCCCGTATCCATGATGCAGCTCTCTTTCATCGAGACAGATGAAACCCGACTGTGTACAACCGCATTCACGCCGCAAACCGAGCAGCAAGCACACAGTACTGTTCATAGGCCGACCACATCAATGAAATCCCCATGTTGATAGCGAATTTGGGGCTTCCGTCATCGAATTGCCGGACAATACGGGCGATTACGACCGGCCGGTATGCGGTTGCTTGGCCGTAACCACGTTCTCGGATTCGGTCAATGTCCCCAATTCGTCCGCGAGCCGGGCGGTTTCGTCGAACCAGCGCCGCAGCTCGACCACCGTCGGGGCCAGTTCGTAATCCTGGTGATGTCCCACCCGGGACAACGTCGCCCACAGCGCGGAAATCCGGGCCGAGGTCTCCTGGCCGGCATAGGAATCCAGCGCCAGCAGCTGAGCCCGCATACTGCATCGCGCAAGCGGCGGCGCGACCACCAGCCACAGCTGGTCGATGGACTGCTCGAGCGCCAACCGCAGAATCCACACCGTGGCCCGCGACCACAATCCGCCCGCATCGGTCACGGTGCCGCGCAGCAGCTCGTCCGCCGCGGCCAGACGCTGCGCGACCGTCGGCGGCTGCGACTCCCGCGTTACGGATTCAGCCATTTGACCAATTTCCTGGTACCGCTGATCAATTCGCGGGTGCCCCGATCGATGCGGATATGCGCCCCGGCGGCCGCGTCCCGCAGGACCGCCCGCGCCCACGCGGCATCGCGATCGAGCAGATCGTTCAGATCGTCCACTCGATCCGGGTCACCGAAGACGGCCAGCGACACCTTCTCCCAGGTGGTGCGCGCGGCATCCACCCGCCGCTGCACCTCGCGGTGATCGACTCCCTCCGCCAGCAGCGTGCGCCGGGACCGGGCCAAGGCAGCGGCCTCGATGGCCGAGCGGCAACAGGTCACCACCAGTTCGGCGGCGATGGCGCGGGGCAGCTGTTTGGTGCGCAGCAAGGCGTTGGCATCGCTGAGATAGCGGCGCACCGGATCCTCCGCGACGCGCACCTCAACCGCCGAGCGCTCCCGCCGCTGCACGTCCAGCACCGTCGCGTCCAGCCGCAACCGGCGCACCGCCTCCGCAAGCCGCTCGTCGTGGGTGAACACCACGACCTGACGCCCGCTGCGTGCGGCCGCGGCGAGCACCCGCGCGAGCCCGTCCACCTTGGCCGGATCCATCGCCTGCACCGGATCGTCGATCACGACGAACCCGAACGGACTCTCCGGCACCGTCGCACGCGGCAGGAACAAGGCCAGGCCGAGGGCGTGCAACTCGCCCTGGCTCATCACGCCGAGCGCATTGCTGCCGGCCTCGTCGACGGTGACGTCCAGCAGCACCTTGCGGCTGGCTCCGGCGTTGCCCTGCAACCGGATCACGCCGAGATCCACATTGCTCTGCTGACGAAGTCCGCGCCAGATGCCGCGGGCATGCTCGGCCAGCGGCGCCATCCGCTCATCGCGGAGTCCTGCGGCGGCGGATTTGAGCCAGTCCTCGGCCCGCCGGAGGGTGTGCAGTTCGGACTCGGCGGCAGCGACCGCACGCGCGCCCTGCAACCACGCCGCGATGCGCGGAACCAGCGGCATCCAGACCGCGTCGAGACGATCCAATTCCTTTCGGGCCGAGCCGCGCAACGCCGCCAGCAGCCGGACCAGATCCGCGTGGGCGGTCCGCAACCGGTCCGGGAAATCCGCATCCGGTTCCGTCTGCGCCGATCTCGCCCATGCGGCCCAGGCCTGGCGTGCCGGACCGGTGTCCACGTTGGGTGCCTGCGCCGGCGTCGGATCCAGTTCGGCGGGCACCGGCTGCACCAGCGCGCGAGCACGTTCGGCCGCCGCGAGGAGAGCGTCCCGGGCCGCGGTGACCGCCGCGGCCCGCTCGCTCAACCGGGTGATCTGGGCATCGGTCTCGCGCAACCACTGCGCATCGAGCGCGCCCGAGCCGCACACCGGGCAGGCGCACGCGCCCGAGGCCGCCACATTTGCGCGGGCGCGGTCGAGCAGATCCAGCACACGCAATTCCGCCTCGGTATCGCCGGTGGTCAGCTCGCTCAGCCGCCGCGCGCCCGCCTCTACCGCAGCGGCGGCATGATCCACCGACGCCGAACCGGGCAATCGCAGACGCAGCATCGCCTGCAACGCGACGGTGCCGGCCGGATCCTG
>CBJNFW010000269.1:0-11967 GCA_966435935.1 uncultured Nocardia sp. | reverse complement strand
CAAACCCACAACCAGCTTCTCCAGAATCGCGCCACCACCCTCATCGACCTGCGCGGGCATCAGCCGGGGTGCGAACTCGACCACATGCGGCGTCACTCCCATCAGGCGCAGCGCGTTGGCCGCCTCGAGTCCCAGCAGACCACCGCCGACGACGACACCCACGGCACCCGGCCCGGCGCCCTGCGCCGCGGCGCGGATGCCGTCGAGATCCTCGATGGTGCGGTAGACGAAACATTCCGGCCGGTCGTGGCCCGGCACCGGCGGCACGAACGGATACGAGCCGGTCGCCAGCACCACCGCGTCGTAGGCGATGGCATCGCCGTCGGAGGTGAAGACCTTGCCCGCGGCGCGATCGATCGATTCGGCGCGCACGCCCAGCCGCAGATCCACCAGTTCGTCACCGGCGTACTCGTTACCGGGCAGCGCCAGCGCCGCCGGGTCCCATACGCCCACGTAGGAGGACAGGGCGACGCGATCGTACGCGGCACGCGATTCCTCGCCCAGCACCACGATCTGCCACAGGTTCTCGGTATCACGCGACCGCAGCGCCTCGACGAAGCGGTGGCCGACCATGCCATGGCCGACGACCACAACGGTGCGCTGGGCAGGGATGCGCGGCATGCTCACGGGGGAACCTCCTGAATTCCGGATGACCCCACGGTAGGAAACGGGTATTGCGGCGATGCTGCGCGAAATGACCGTCAAATCAACGGTTGCTCACGTGCGCGGCGATCTTCCCGTGAGATACGGGTCCGCGGCCCTGCTACCGGGCGGGCCGCCGCGAATGCGTTCGGGCCGGGGTGTTCCCGGCCACAGCGCCATCGAAACGCGGCTACCCCGCCTGCACAAGCCGGCGAATCAGCCCCAGGTGTCCTCGAGCATCCGCGGTTTGCACGCCTGCCAGGCGCCGGTCAGCATCACCAGCACGGCCACGCACAGCATCGCGAACGGCGCGGTCCAGCCGCCGGTGATGGTGTGCAGCACGCCGAACAGCAGGGGCCCCACGCAGGCGGCGGTGTATCCGACGCCCTGGCTGAATCCGGACAACGCCGCCGAACCGGCCTGGGTGCGACTGCGCAGATTGATCAGCGTCAGCGACATCGGGAACGTGCTGGGGCCCAGGCCCAGCAGCAGCACCCACAGCACCGGCGCACCCATCGGCGCCCACAGCAATCCGGCGAACGCCACGAAATAGCAGACCGCACAACCGATCACGATCGGAAACGGATTGCGCACCCGGGCGGTCACACTCGGCGCGGCCAACGCCGCAGCCAGTCCGATGAACGAGAACACCGCGACCATGGTGCCGCCGAAGGCCGGACTCGCCCCGGTGTCGGTGAAGATCTTGGGCAGCCAGGTGAACATGGCGTAGGTGGTCAGCGAGGTCATGCCGAACATTCCGGCCATCCCCCACGCCACCGGCGACTTCCACGCCTTACCGGTCGCAGCCGGTTCGGGCAGCGCGGTCCGGACAACGTTGAACTCCGGTGCTTCCGAGGGCCCTGCGTGGTGACGCTCCGCTGCCGCCTCCGGGCCCGCCGGGCGCACCGCGACGTCGCGACCACGGCGATCCAGCAGCACCCACAGCCACGGCAACGCCGCGACCAGTGGTAACAACGCCCACACGCCCAGCGAGACCCGCCAGCCGTCGGCGTCGGCGAGCGGCACCGCGATCAGGGCGGGCAGCACGGTACCCAACTGCACCATGGTGATATACAGCGCGCTGAGCGTTGCGAGCCGATCGGAGAAATACCGCTTCACCAGCGGCGGTACGACGACGTTGCCGATACCCATCCCGGCCAGCGCGAGCGCCGAGAACACCAGCAGCTCCCAGGTCGCCGGAACCAGCGCGCGCACGGCCTGCCCGGCCGCGGCCGCCAGCATGGCCGCCAGCGCGGTGCGCTCAAGCCCGAGCCGCCGCACCAGAAGCGGAGTGAGCACACCGCCGGCGGCGAACATCACGGTCGGAATCATGCCGAAGACGCCGACGACCGTCGTCGAATAGCCGATATCCGCGCCGATCCGCTCGGCGAGCGGGGTGAACGCAGTTACCGCCAGGCGCAGGGTGAACGCGGAGACGATGATCGCCGCGAAGACCAGCAGCCGCCCTTCCAGCGGGGAACGCCGGCGTTCGGCGGTGACGCGGACATCCGCATCCGGTAATGCGATGGACGGGCTGTCGAGGCGGGCAGTCGGAGACACGGGCTAAATCATAGGATGACCGGATGATGGGAGGCAATGGAATATCCCGGGGGTACTCTGTTGTGCGTGCAACAAGTGCGGCGCACCAGCCTCATCGCTCAGGTGACCGACCAGCTTCGTGCCGAGATTCGTTCCGGCCGGTGGCCCGTCGGTTCCCGCATACCCACCGAACCGGAGCTGACCGAACTCACCGGCACCGGTCGCAACACCGTGCGCGAGGCGGTGCAGGCGCTGGTGCACGCCGGAATGCTGGAACGTCGGCAGGGGTCGGGCACCTACGTGATCGCGACCTCCGATCTCGGCGGCACCCTGGCGAAGTACTTCGCCGACGCGGTGGAACGCGACATCCTCGAACTGCGTCAGGCCCTGGACACCCAGGCCGCGCGCCTGGCCGCGCAACGCCGCGACGACAACGACATCGCCACCCTGCGACATCTGCTGGACGAACGCCGAAAGGCCTGGGACGACGACGATCCCGGCGCCATCCACGCCGACGTGCAACTGCATCGCGGCATCGTGGTCGCCAGCCACAACGCGGTCTATCTCGAGTTCTACGATTCGCTGCTGCCGGTGATGGAACAGGGAATCCGTTGGCGCACATCCAAATCCGGCGGTTCCTACCACACCGAACACGCCGAGCTGGTGAACGCGGTGATCGCGGGCGACTCCGAACGCGCTGCGCGAGCGGCCAACTGCTTCCTCGGCTCGCTCATCGCCGAATATCCGGGTCGCTGACGGCCCGCGGCGCGGCATCGGCCGGTACCGGCATTCGCGTTGTGCCGCAACGGCTTCATTGATTACAGGGAAGCCGGGTGCGGGAATCAGAGCAGCAGCCGGACCATATCCGCGGTATGAGCCAGTCCCGGGAACGCCTCGGGCGTCGAGCGCGGGTGCAGGGCGTGCACGGCGAGCCGGAACATGACCGCGCGCAACATCATCTGCGGCCACTCCGGCAGATCCGCCCACCGATGCAGCAGGCCCTCGTCCGCGCCGCCCCAGGACAACGCGTCGACCACGATCACCCCCGCGGCCCACGACGCGGGCCGCCAGTAGGGGGTGATATCGGTCAGGCCCGGCGTGGCGGTGCCGGAGAACAACACCGTGCCGAACAGATCGCCGTGCACCAGCTGGGGCTCCGATCGCACCGGTTTGCGCAGGGTGGACAGCTGGGTCAGGATTTCCAGGCTGCGCTGCCCGTCCGGTGAGGTCACCGGCGCCATACCGCCGGCCTTCAGGCTGCGCAGCGGCACCGGCTCCCAGGCCGCGCGGTCGGCGGCGACGAAGACGTCCACGTCCATCCACGGCGCGATGGGCTGCTGGGCCAGGAAGCGCGGCCGCTCGAGCTTGGCGGTGGCGCGGTGCAGCCGCAGCGATACCGACACCACCTCGTCGTGCCGGGGCTCGGGAGTGCCCTCCAAGAATGTGTCGGCGCGCCAACCGGATACGACGTACCGTCCATCGGTCGCGCGCACCGGATGGGCCAGGCGCAGCCCGTCCACCGACAACGTCTCGCGCACGTTCGCCGACCACGCCGCGCGGGCGTGATCGGCGATCGGTGACAGCACCACATCCCCGCACCGCCAGCCGCCGTCCCAGTCCCCCAACGCGATCGGCGTCACCTCGCGAAGACCGAATGTGGCCCGCACGTGCTCGGGAGGTTCCACAGAAGTCACGGCCGTACCGTACTCCGGCCGAGTGAACCACCTCGCACGCCGCGCCGAGCAGTTTCCGCGTCGAGATCACCCAGTCAGAGCCACAGATCGGACCGCAGCGAGTCGCCGGCCCGCGCTGACCGAAACAGACCTTCCCACCGACGAGACAACCGATCGCACAAGGACATCCGGAGTCGGCGGCCGGGACCACAACCGCCGGTCCGCGGCGAATAGGCCGGATCCTCGCAGCTCGCCGAATTCACGGCGAGGCTCGTGAGCACAAGCGCCCCGCACGCAACCCTTCCGGCCGGCTCGCCCGTCTGCCAGACGCCGACACTGGAACCCCAGACGCCGTCACTGGAACCACTCTTCCTCGGAAAACGCGGAAGGGAGTGGACCTAGTAGACCGGCAGCGACGGGTCGATCTGCTTGGCCCAGGCGATGATTCCGCCCTGCAAGTGGGTGGCGTCGGCGAATCCGGCCTGCTTCAGGGCCGCCAGTGCCTCGGCCGATCGGATGCCGGTCTTGCAGTGCAGCACGATCGGGCGGTTCTGCGGCAGTTCGGACAGTGCCTCGCCGGACAGGATGCGGTCCTTGGGAATCAGCTTGGCGCCGTCGATCCGGACGATGTCCCACTCGACGGGCTCGCGCACGTCCACGATGGCGACGTCCTTGCCGGCGTCGAGCATGTCCTTGAGCTCACGCGCGGTGATCGTGGAGCCCGCGGCCGCGGCCTGGCCCTCCTCGGACACCACCCCGCAGAACGCGTCGTAGTCGATCAGTTCGGTGATCGGCTGACGTTCGGGATCGCGCCGCAGCTTGATGGTGCGGTAGTTCATATCGAGTGCGTCGTACACCATCAGGCGGCCCAGCAGCGGATCGCCGATGCCGGTGATCAGCTTGATCGCCTCGGTGACCATGATCGAGCCGATCGACGCGCACAGCACGCCCAGCACGCCGCCCTCGGCGCAGGAGGGGACCATCCCCGGCGGCGGAGCCTCGGGGTACAGGTCGCGGTAGTTGATGCCGCGGCCGTCGGGAGCGTCCTCCCAGAACACCGACACCTGGCCCTCGAACCGGTAGATCGAACCCCAGACATACGGCTTGTGGGCCAGTACCGCGGCGTCGTTGACCAGGTAGCGAGTGGCGAAATTGTCGGTGCCGTCCACGATCAGGTCGTATTGGGAGAACAGCTCGACCGCGTTGTCGTTGTCGAGCCGGAACTTGTGCAGCACCACATTGATTCCGGAATTGATCTCCAGAATCGAATCGCGCGCGCTGTCGGCCTTGCTGCGGCCGATATCGGATTCACCGTGAATGATCTGCCGCTGCAGATTCGACGAATCGACCTCGTCGAATTCCACGATGCCCAATGTGCCGACCCCGGCGGCGGCCAGGTAGAGCAGCGCCGGAGAACCCAGCCCGCCCGCGCCGATCACCAGCACCTTGGCGTTGCGCAGCCGTTTCTGCCCGTCCACACCCAGATCCGGAATGATCAGGTGGCGGCTGTAGCGGGCAACCTCCTCCCGGCTCAGCTCACCGGTCGGCTCGACCAGTGGCGGCAGGGGCTTCGGTGATGACACGTCCTGGACTCCTCGCATCGAATTCGCAGTGTCCAATGGTGCAACACCTCGAATCGGGTCGTTCTTCCCCGCGATCACCGTACAGGCTCACCCGCGGGGGTACGGCCAGGGATTGAAGCGGCACGTCTTGCCGTCCTTGGGGACCACTCCCTGCGGGTCGAGAGCGGCGATGTCGTCGTTGCGGGTGCCGAAGGTCTGCTGCATCATCACCGGGGCCAGGCCGCCGTCGACGGCGCAGGGCTGATGTTCGTGATAGCCGATGGCGTGGCCGACCTCGTGATTGATCTGGTACTGCCGGTACGAGCCGACATCGCCGTCGAAGGCCGGTGCGCCGCGCACCCAGCGCACCTCGGAGAGGATGACCCGGCCCAGATTGCTGTTGAAGCAGGAGGAATCTATCGGGATGTCGAATCCGCAGTCGGCCTCGGTGGTCTTGCGCGAGGTCACGGAGATGCGGAAATCCGGTTCGCCCGAATCGATCCGGCGGAATCCGAACCGGGTGTCGTGAATCCAGCTCTTCGGATTGCCCAGCGTCGCGTCGACCATGTGCGCCACCGATTCGTCGCCGCCGTAGCCGGCGGTGTCCACCCCGTCCTCGATCTCGACGGTGTAGGTGAACAGATGCTCCTGCGCCGCGCCCACCTTCGCCGATGTACCGGACACGATATGCCAGGCGCCCGACCCCGCCTCGGTGAACGGCCCTCCGGCGGGCAGCGCGCCGGTCGGCAGATCGGCCGCGAACTTCCCGTCGCCCTTGGGCGGTACGCCGATGATGCCGCCCCGATCCGACCGCGGACTCAGCCGGCCGACTCCGGGTTGTCCGGACCCACCGGAGTTCCCGCTGTCCCGCAGCGCGTTCACCACGACCAGCACCGTCACCACGACCAACACCGGCAGCGCGTAGGCACGCCAGCCGTACGTGCAGACGAAGCGGCGCGCGGCGGCGCGTTTGCCGTTCGCGCGCGCGGACCGGGACGCATCGGCCGATATCCCGCCGGCCTCCCATTGCCGGGAATTGCGCTCCGGAGAATTCGTCGGATCCCACTGCGCTCGCAATGGTTGCCGATCACGATCCGCGCCGTAAAGATCCGCATCGTCCGCGACATCCGGATCGGCCCCTACCGTGCCGACACGGCCCCGCTCGGCACTGCCGTCGAATGATCCGTCCTGGTGGTCGGTCACGACATCAGACTCTCACAACCGCGACGCGCGCTGTGCAGGACCGGGAAGAGCGGATCGGTTGCGAGATATCTCACCACTGTGCGAGATTGCTTACGAAGACCATTTACTGACAAGTTGCCAATAGCTACCGGGATCGGCTGCGCGTACCGAGCTCCGAGTTGGCCCGAGCCCAGCGCGGGACAATTGGAGCGAGTATCGTTCGGGGGATACCCGTGCTCACCTTTTCCGCCGGGAATCGATTGGGAGATGCCGAAATGACAGACCTCGTGGACCGGATGACGTCGTCTCGACTGTCGTCCGAGACCATGGTGCCGAACAAGCGTGGAACGCGCCTGCCCCGCGACGCCCGCCGGGCGCAACTACTCGCGGCGGCGAGCGAGGTCTTCGTGCTACGCGGATATCACGCGGCCGGCATGGACGAGATCTCCCAGTGCGCGGGTGTCTCCAAACCCGTTCTCTACCAGCACTTCTCGAGTAAGCTGGAACTGTATCTGGCGGTGTTGCAGAACTACATCGACGCGCTGGTGTCGAGTGTGCGCCAGGCGCTGCGCTCCACCACCGACAACAAGCAGCGCGTGCGCGCCGCGGTCGCGGCGTACTTCGACTTCGTCGACCACGACACCCAGGGCTTCCGCCTGGTCTTCGAATCCGATCTGACCAGTGAGCCGCAGGTGCAGCGCCGGGTCGAGCAGGCCACCGAGGCATGCGTGGACGCGGTGTTCGACCTGGTCGCCCACGACTCCGGCCTGGACCCGTACCGCGCCCGCATCCTGGCCGTCGGCCTGGTCGGCGCCAGTCAGATCACCGCCCGCTACTGGCTCGAGGCCGACCGCCCCATCCCGAAGGAAGAGGCCGTCGACACCACCGTCTCGCTGTGCTGGGGTGGCCTGAAGCACGTGCCGACCCGGCCCACCGCCTAGCGGCACAGGACATACGAGTTCGGGCCCCGGGCGATAGATCGCCCGGGGCCCGAATTCGTAAATTCTAGACCGCGGCGAAGCCCACGCGACCAGTGGCGGCGGTGCCGATCTCCACGTAGGCCACCTTGGCCGCCTGGATCAGGTACTTGCGGCCCTTGTCGTCGGTCAGCGATACCACGCCGTCCTTGCCGGTCAGCGCACCGGAAACCAGCGCCTCGACCTCTTCCGGGGTCTGCGAACTGCTGATCACGAGTTCACGCGGGCTATCCGAGATACCGATCTTGACCTCCACGGCCAACCTCCTTGAATGCTTGGCTCCCCCGCCTCTTCCGAGCCTTCAGCGTGCCGTTGAGCGCGTGAAGCGCCCGCTTCGGGCCGACGGTCGGGTGCCAGGTTACCTTGTGGACGTACCCGGCGAGTTACCGATGTACGTGCGAAATCAGTTGTTACGCTGGGATTTCATCCTAGACCAAGCACCCGCATGCGTTCGGCGTGGGAGTTCTGCATGTGCTCGAACAGCGCGGCCACGCCGTTCAGATCGCCGGTGGCCGCGAGAACCAGTTCGGTCAGCTCGTCGCGCTGGGCCATCACCCACTGCGCCTGGGTGATCGCCTCGCCGAGCAGCCTGCGACCCCACAGCATCAGCCGGTCGCGCTCGGAACGGCTCTCCTCGACCGCGCGGCGGACCTCCTCCACGACGAACTGCGAATGGTCCGTCTCGGCCAGCACATCGCGCACGACCGCGGCGACCTCCGGGGCCAGCGCGCTGGCCAGCACGGTGTAGAAGTCCGCGGCGATACCGTCGCCGACGTAGAACTTCACCATCGACTCGAGCCACGTCGAAGGGTCGGTCGAATTGTGATAGGCGTCCAGCGCGCGCACGAACGGCGCCATCGCGTCGAACACCTCGACCCCGCGATCGGCCAGAGCCCGGTTCAACGTCTCGAAGTGATCCATCTCGGCGGCGGCCATCGTGGCGACGGCCACCTTGCCCCGCAGCGAGGGCGACAGCTTCGCCTCCTCGGCCAGCCGATAGAACGCCGAGATCTCGCCGTAGGCGAGTACGGCGAACAGGTCGGTGACGCCGGGGTGATCGGCGGGAATGCGAACAGTGGATTCGGTCGAATCATCCAGCGCGGCAGGCGGGTTTGCTCCCATACCTACACCCTAGTATCGCGATCGCCGCAATCGTGGGCAGGTCACCGCGATTTCACGGTGTCGTGCCCCACCGCTCACGATCCGGCGTCCACGAGGAACTTCTCCAGGTATATCCAGGTCGATGTGCGCGCGGCCGGACCGGCGAGGATCCCGAGATGGCTGCCCGGCGCGGTCTCGAAGCGGACCGCGGCGGCGCCGGTGAGGGTGCGAGTGCCGTGTTCGACGGCGGCGGCCGGGGTGATCACGTCGTCGGGACCGCCCACCAGCAGCACCGGCGCGGCCACCTCGGACAGCGCGATCCGCCGCTCGCCGAGCCGGAATTCGCCCCGGCCGAGGTCGTTGGCCAGCATGCAGCGACCCCACAGCTGGTTGTAGAGCCGTCCCGGATATCCGGGCATACCGGCCTGGAAGCGATCGATGGTCTGCATCCGCCCGAGCGTGGCGGCGTCGGCCAGGTGCGTGGCGACGAACAGCGGACGCCGCAACTCGCGTTCCCAGGACGTCGCACGGTAGGCCAGCCGGGTCAGCGGCGCGGGGACGCCGCCCGCCAGCCGCACGAGCGTGGAGGCGCCGATCCCGCCGGTCAACCGGGCAAGCGCACGCACCTGCGGCACGAACGGCACCCGGTCGTAGTCCAGCGGCGCGCCGATCGCGGTGATCGAGCGAACCGGCAGGGCCACGTCGGCGGCCGCGGTGAGCAGCGCGAGCACACCGCCCAGCGACCAGCCCACCAGATCCACCGGCGCACCGTCACGATCGGCGGACACGCGCCGGATCGCCTCGGGCAGGATGTCGTCGATCCAGTCCTCGAAGCCCATCCGCCGGTCCGCGAAGGTGATCTCGCCGTAGTCGACCAGGTACGGGCGATGCCCGCCCTCGAGCAGGAAGCGCGCCAGACTCTGATCGGGCCGCAGATCGAAACAGCTGGCCGGGGCGGCCAGCGGCGGGACGAGCAGCACCGCGGAACCCGTATCGGGCGCGCCCGTTCCACCGGTGCGCTCGAAACGCTGCAGCCGTCGATGCGGTTGGTCCCACAGCACCGTGTACGGCGTCGGCGCGGGCTGCTCGATCCCGTCGCCGAGGGTCAGCGCCCAGGCGTTGCGCGCGGCGAGGGTCACGGTGTCTGCCAAACTCACAGGCTTCAAGATATCGTGTGACACCGCGTCACACGTATGTGGGATAGGCCACTCTCCCGGACCGGCGCCCGTTCGGCGCGGCGCCACGCGAATTTCGCGCGATTCGTGAATTATCCTGTGCCACACCGCACGCCACGTGATCGGACAATATTTCCGGCGAACTTCGCGGCGACCCGAACACGCATTTACCACGGCGCATCTCGGGCGGCGGAAGATATAACGCTACAATCGGCGTGGGCAACGGAAATTTCGACTCGCGCACGACCGAGCAGAAGTACCGCAGCCCAATGGAAAATGTGCGCGCACAGATCCGCAACACCGATGCGCCGCGCCAGGTTGATGCCGTCACCGGCATCCCGCAGCGGCCGAGGTGGGACACACCGCCGGATAAGTGGCCGAGAGCGGACCACCGGGTCCGCCCCACACCTCGTGCGCGCGAGATGCGATACCGCGAGGAAGGCAAGAACCTGAGCAAGATCACCGTGGAACAGGAACCCGGGTTGAGCGATACGCTGCTGACAGCGGAGCTCGACCCCACACACACCGCCCCCACATTCACCGAATTGGGAGTTCGCGAGGAAATCGTCCGCGCACTCGCCGAGATCGGAATCGAACGTACTTTCGCAATCCAGGAACTCACCCTGCCGCTCGCACTGGCCGGTGAAGACCTGATCGGCCAGGCGCGCACCGGTATGGGTAAGACCTTCGGATTCGGCGTACCACTGCTGCACCGCATTTCCAGCGGCGATTCGGGCACCACCGCCCTGGACGGCACACCGCGCGCACTGGTCATCGTGCCGACCCGGGAATTGTGCATCCAGGTCACCCAGGATCTGGAGAATGCGAGCAAATATCTGACCAATCACCAAGGCCCGTTGAAGGTCACCTCGATCTACGGCGGCCGCCCGTACGAAACCCAGATCGAAGCGCTGCGCGCGGGTGTCGACGTGGTCGTCGGCACGCCCGGCCGCCTGCTGGATCTGGCCGAACAGCAGCATCTGATCCTGGGCAAGGTCGGCGTGCTGGTGCTCGACGAGGCCGACGAGATGCTCGATCTCGGCTTCCTGCCCGATATCGAGCGCATCCTGAACATGGTGCCGGACAAACGGCAGACGATGCTGTTCTCGGCGACCATGCCGGGCCCGATCATCACCCTGGCGCGCACGTTCCTGCACAAGCCGACCCATATCCGGGCCGAGGAGCCGCACGATTCGGCGGTGCACGACCGCACGGCGCAGTTCGTCTACCGGGCGCACGCGCTGGACAAGAGCGAGCTGGTGGCCCGCGTGCTGCAGGCGTCCGGACGCGGCGCGACCATGATCTTCACCCGCACCAAGCGGACCGCCCAGAAGGTCTCCGACGACCTGGCCGAGCGCGGATTCGCCGTCGGCGCGGTACACGGCGATCTGGGCCAGGTGCAGCGCGAGAAGGCGCTGGACAAGTTCCGCAAGGGCAGGATCGATGTACTGGTCGCCACCGACGTCGCCGCCCGCGGCATCGATATCGACGACGTCACCCACGTCATCAACTACCAGTGCCCCGAGGACGAGAAGACCTACGTGCACCGGATCGGCCGCACCGGTCGGGCGGGCCGCACCGGCGTCGCGGTCACCCTGGTGGACTGGGACGAACTGAACCGCTGGTCCGCCATCGATTCCGCACTGGGACTGGGGATTCCGGAGCCGGTGGAGACGTATTCCCGCTCCCCGCACCTGTTTTCGGACCTGGACATTCCCGAGGGCGTGACGGGCACGTTGCGCCGCAAGGTGGAACGCGACGAGGACGCGGTCGTGGTCGAGCGCACCGCGCGCAGCCCGCGCAAGCGCAACCGTCGCCGCACCCGGGGCGGTCAGCCGATCGATGGCATCGAAAGTGCCGAGGTGGCAACCGAAGCCGGTGACGAGTCCGCGAATTCGTCTGCGGAAGTACAGGATCCGACCGAGCCGGACGATGCCGCCAAGCCCGCGCGGCGCCGTCGCCGTCGCCGGTCCTCCGGTTCGGGCGACAGCGGCGAGAACGAGGCGCAGAACACGTCGTCGGAGTCGGCGGACGCGTCCGGCGAACCGGCCGCCGAATCCGAATCGGACGATCAGGCCGATAAACCGGCCCGTCGCCGTCGCCGCCGCCGCAGGCC
>CBJNFW010000268.1:0-12090 GCA_966435935.1 uncultured Nocardia sp. | reverse complement strand
TTCCTGCTGCGGCCGTGCTCTCAGTTCCCGACGTATGCGGCCAGATTTTCGCCGGTGAGGGTGGATCGGGCGGCCACGAGGTCGGCGGGCGTGCCCTCGAAGACGATGGTGCCGCCGTCGTGGCCCGCGCCCGGCCCCAGGTCCACGATCCAGTCCGCATGCGCCATGACCGCCTGGTGGTGTTCGACCACGATGACCGATTTCCCGGCGTCGACCAGCCGGTCCAGCAGGGCGAGCAACTGTTCCACATCGGCCAGGTGCAACCCGGTGGTCGGTTCGTCCAGGACGTAGATGCCGCCCTTGTCGCCCATGTGGGTGGCCAGTTTGAGCCGCTGACGTTCACCGCCGGACAGCGTGGTCAACGGCTGTCCCAGGCGCAGGTAGCCGAGCCCGACGTCGGCCAGGTGCCGCAGGATCTTCTGGGCCGCGGGAAGGCGCGCCTCGCCCTCGCCGAAGAATTCCTCGGCCTGCGCCACCGACATCGCGAGCACCTCGCTGATATCGCGACCGCCGAGGTGATAGTCCAGCACCGCGGCCTGATACCGCTTGCCCTCGCATTCCTCGCAGGTGGTCGCGACTCCGGCCATCATCGCCAGGTCGGTGTAGATGACGCCCGCGCCGTTGCAGGCGGGGCACGCGCCCTCCGAATTCGCGCTGAACAGTGCGGGTTTCACGCCGTTGGCCTTCGCGAACGCCTTGCGGATCGGTTCGAGCAGTCCGGTGTAGGTGGCCGGGTTGCTGCGCCGCGAACCGCGGATCGCGCCCTGGTCGACCGAGACCACGCCCGCGTCCGCCGGGATCGACCCGTGCACCAGCGAACTCTTACCCGATCCGGCGACACCGGTCACCACGACGAGCACGCCGAGCGGAATGTCCACATCCACTTTGCGCAGGTTGTTCGCTGTGGCACCGCGAATCTCCAATACCCCGGTGGGGGTGCGCACGGACGGTTTGACCCCGGCGCGGTCGTCCAGGTGGCGGCCGGTGATGGTGTCGCTGGCCCGCAGTTCGTCGAGGGTGCCCTGGAAGCAGATCGTTCCGCCCTCGGAGCCCGCCCCCGGTCCGAGGTCCACGATGTGATCGGCGATCGCGATGGCCTCGGGTTTGTGCTCGACCACGAGCACGGTGTTGCCCTTGTCCCGCAGGCGCAGCAGCAGCGAATTCATCCGCTCGATATCGTGCGGGTGCAGGCCGATGGTGGGCTCGTCGAAGACGTAGGTGATATCGGTGAGCGAGGAGCCCAGATGACGAATCATCTTGGTACGCTGGGCTTCTCCGCCGGACAGCGTGCCCGAGGGCCGGTTCGGGCTCAGATATCCCAGGCCGATCTCCACGAAGGAGTCCAGGGTCTCGCGCAGCGATTGCAGCAGCGGGGCTACCGAGGGCTCGTCCAGCTCGCGCACCCACTCGGCGAGGTCGCTGATCTGCATCGCGCACACGTCGGCGATGCTGAGTCCCTTGATCTTCGATGAGCGGGCCGCCTCGCTGAGCCGGGTGCCGTCGCATTCGGGGCAGACGGTGAAGGTTACCGCCCGATCGACGAAGGCGCGCACATGCGGTTGCAGCGCGTCGACATCCTTGGACAACATCGACTTCTGTATTTTCGGGATCAGGCCCTCGTAGGTGAGGTTGATGCCCTCGACCTTGATCTTGGTCGGCTCCTTGTAGAGCAGATCGTTCAGCTCGCGTTTGGTGTATTTCCGGATCGGCTTGTCCGGATCGAAGAAGCCCGAGCCGATGAAGATTCGCCCGAACCAGCCGTCCATGCTGTAGCCCGGGATGGTGAACGGGCCCTCGCGCAGGGATTTGTTCGCGGCGTAGAGCTGGGTGAGATCGATGTCGTTGACCGAGCCGCGGCCCTCGCATCGCGGGCACATGCCGCCGGTGATGCTGAAACTGCGCCGCTCCCTGGTCGTGCGGCCGGAGCGTTCGACGGTGACCGCGCCCGCACCGCTGATCGAGGCGACATTGAACGAAAAGGCCTGGGGCGAACCGATATGCGGTGTGCCCAAGCGGCTGAACAGGATTCGCAACATGGCGTCGACGTCGGTCGCCGTGCCGACCGTCGAGCGCGGATTCGCACCCATGCGCTGCTGGTCGACGCTGATCGCGGTCGTCAGCCCCTCCAGGACGTCGACCTCGGGCCGTGCCAGCGTCGGCATGAAGCCCTGCACGAACGCGCTGTAGGTCTCGTTGATCAGGCGCTGCGATTCCGCCGCGATCGTGCCGAAGACCAGCGAACTCTTTCCCGAGCCGGAGACGCCGGTGAAGACCGTCAGCCTGCGCTTGGGCAACTCGACGCTGACGTCTCGCAGATTGTTGACGCGGGCGCCGAGCACGCGGATCACCTCGTGGCTGTCGGCGGCGTGTGGTGCGGGCGGTTGCTCCGGTCGCGCAGGCGTTCTCGCGGCCTCGGTCATCATCTCTCCATCTGTCTGCACGGCCGTACTCGCGGCCCGGAATCGATATGGGCTGGTGCGCGGCGGGTCAGCGCAGTTCCTGGATTCGGACCATATTGCCCGCGGGATCGCGGAAGGCGCAGTCGCGCACGCCGTACGGTTGTTCGGTCGGCTCCTGGACGACCTCCGCGCCGGTGGCCCGGACACGTTCG
Organism: uncultured Nocardia sp.; assembly: GCA_966435935.1. GTDB lineage: Bacteria > Actinomycetota > Actinomycetes > Mycobacteriales > Mycobacteriaceae > Nocardia. Next base: position 9,479 of record CBJNFW010000268.1, on the reverse strand, counting down.
AAACTGCCGTCCAGATCCTTGGTTGCCATCAGAATGCTGCAGTAGGTGCCCTTCGACATCATCTCGGTGATGGTGCGCCGTTCGTCGTCGGTGATCCCCGGACTGGCCTGCGGCGGGTAGAGCACGACGTTGACGGCCGGCTGGTCGGCGGGACCGACGGTCAGCCAGCGCATCCCGTTGTAACCCACGTCGTTGCGAAGTTCGAAGCCGAGCGCGTCACGGTAGAAGGCCAGGGCGGCATCGGGATCGTTCTGCGGCAGGAAACTCGAGTGAATGGTGATGTCCATGACGATCAGGCTAATTGCGGGTCGGTTACCGAGGCTTCTCGATTCCTGATCGGTCTGGTCACCTGCTTCGCCACACACGAGGGCATGCCTGCGGTGGCGTCGGCCTGTTCGCGGCGGTAGACGCTGGGGGACACGCCGACCAGCTCGCTGAACCGGGTGCTGAACGTGCCCAGTGACGAGCAGCCGACCGCGAAGCAGACCTCGGTGACGCTCAGATCGCCCCGGCGCAGCAGCGCCATCGCGCGCTCGATGCGCCTGGTCATCAGGTAGGAGTACGGCGACTCCCCGTAGGCGAGCCGGAATTGGCGGCTCAGATGCCCGGCCGACATGTGCGCGTCGCGGGCGAGCGCCTCGACGTCGAGCGGTTGTGCGTACTCCCGATCGATCCGGTCGCGCACCCGCCGGAGCCGGGCCAGGTCCTGCAGCCGCTGTTCCTCGGTCGGGGCACTGGTCATGAGCCAGATCGTACGTGCCGATCTCCGAACGCGGGGGCGGTGCGACGTCATCGGTGGGAGGACTCGGTTAGCGTCGGCGGCATGGAACTGCGACGAATCCACCACGCCGCGATCATCGCCTCGGACTACGGCGTGTCCAAGGCGTTCTACACGCAGGTGCTGGGTTTGCGGATAGTGGCGGAGAACTATCGGGCCGAACGGCATTCACACAAGCTGGACCTGGCACTGCCGGACGGATCGCAGATCGAGCTGTTCACCTTCCCCGACCCGCCCGCCCGGCTCTCGCATCCGGAGGCGCGCGGGTTGCGGCACCTGGCCTTCGCGGTTCCCGATGTGGCGGCCGCGGTGCGCGAGCTGCGGGACAGCGGAGTGCGCACCGAGGAGGTCCGGGTGGACGAGTACACCGGCAAGCCCTTCGCATTCTTCGCCGATCCCGACGGTCTGCCGCTCGAGCTGTACCAGGAGTGAGCGTGGCGGAGCGAGTTTCGGCGACAGGCGTTGCACGATGTTCCGATGACCACAGTGTTGTTGAAAACCTCAGCCGGAGACATCGCCCTGGAGCTCGATGAGACCAAGGCTCCCAAGACGGTCGCGAACTTTGTGGACTATGTCGAATCGGGCCACTACAACGGCACGATCTTCCACCGGGTGATCCCCGGGTTCATGGTTCAGGGCGGCGGACTGACCGCCGATATGAGTCAGAAGCCCGCGCCGAACAAGGTGGAGAACGAAGCGAACAACGGACTGCGCAACGACAAGTACACCGTCGCGATGGCGCGCACCTCCGACCCGCATTCGGCCAGCGCGCAGTTCTTCATCAACACCGCGGGCAACGACTTCCTGAACTACCCGGGCCAGGACGGCTTCGGCTACGCGGTATTCGGCAAGGTGAGCAAGGGGTCGGAGGTGGTCGACGCGATCGAGGGCGTGACGACCACGTCCAAGGCCGGGCATCGGGACGTCCCGGTCGAGCCGATCACCATCGTCTCCGCTCAGGTGGTCTAGCTTCGCGGAACGAATCCTGGGGCCGCTCCGGGCGGTCCCAGGATTTCTCACGCGTCGACGACACGCGGTTCGCGGGCCACCACCGGCGGCAGGACCGACCACGGGAAGTTGATCCAGCGGTCGGTGTGCCGCCACACGTACTCGCACGACACCTCCGAGCGCGGCTTCTGGTAGATGACCGCACAGCGCACCTCGGCCACCTTGTCGGCGCAGAAATCGCGCACCAGCCGCAGGGTTGCCCCGGTATCGGCGACGTCATCGGCCACCAGCACCCGCGCCCCCGCCAGATCCACCGCCGAGGGCACCGGCGGCAACATCACCGGCATATCCAGCCGCTGATCCACGCCCGTATAGAACTCCACGTTCATGACGTGCAGATTCTTCACGTCCAGCGCATACCCCAGCGCCCCCGCCACGAACGGCCCACCGCGCGCGATGGACAGAATCAGATCGGGCTCGAAACCGTCCCGGGCAACCATCTCGGCCAGCTCTCGGCTCGCGGTGCCGAACAGTTGCCAATCGAGTTCCTCGCGATCGCTCACCAGCCGAGACTAGCCCAACCGGGCGGTCGCCCGGCCGGTATGTGCGCTGAATGTGGACAGGACGAGCCCCGCAGACGTCGCATGGACGTCAGCGCGCTCGCCGGTTTCTCGGTCGGAACGCGGTTCAGCTGTCGAGTTCGCTGTTCGCTTCTGCTCGGGTGAACGCTTCACCCATTGTGCGCCAATCGATTTCGACGGCAGCTGGCAGCTCGTCAGATCAAGCGGTGGCCGCCCTCGACGTGCAGGACGGTTCCGGTCATGAATCGGTTGGTCATGACGGCTCGGAACGCGTCGGCGATGTCGTCGGGGAGGCCGATCCGGCCGACGGGTAGCCGGGCGGCCATGGCGGAGAGGCGTTCGTCCTTGGTGTCGGCGGCGAAAAGGTTCCAGATCGGGGTGTCGACCCAGCCGGGGGAGACGGCGTTGACGCGGATCGGCGCGAGTTCCAGGGCCAGAGCGCGGACGAGTCCCTCCAGCGCGGCGTTCACGGTCGCCACGACGGTGCCGCCGACGGCCGGGCGGTAGGCGGCGATGCCCGAAGTGACAGTGAGAGATTCGGTGAGCAGCGGCGCGGCGTACTTGGCGACGAGCCACGGTCCGAGCACCTTGGCCTCGACGACGGCCCGCGCATCGGAGAGCGGCAGTCGAGCCAGCGGTCCGTACCCGGCGGACATATCGGCGGCAGTCACGACGACATGGTCCAGCCGCCCGACGTGCTCGATCAGTAACGGGCCGAACAGCTTTCGGACCGAATCTGCACGAGTGACGTCCGCCTGGACGGTGCGCAGCCGGTCGGTCGCGAGTTCGGCGGACACAGCGTCCAGGCGCTGCCCGGACCGGCCGGCGATGGTGACAGCCTGCCCCTCGGCGAGCAGCCTGCGAGTCAACGCCAGCCCCATTCCGGAGCTGCCGCCGATGACGAGCGTGTGCGAAATATCGGTCATGACAACGACTCTGCGATTCGCGCCGTCGCCGCGGGGAGACCGTGCGAGGCCCAGCCCTGCTGGGGCCACCCGGAGGGTGGTGCCGCGGGCGCCTGGAACTTTTCAATTCGGGGACTCGTTGCTTGCCGGGCCGAATGGCGTGTTGAAACTGAAATCGCGGCGGCATGGGAGATCGCGCGGGGCCTGGCCCTGCTGGGGCCACCCCGCAGGCTCGTATGAGGGGCAGACTGGTCGGGTGAGTGAACGGCGGGTATTGGGGGATTTTCTGCGGGTGCGGCGGGGGCGGTTGCGGCCTGAGCAGGTGGGGTTGTCGGCAGGGGTGGGGCGGCGGCAGACGCCGGGGTTGCGGCGGGAGGAAGTTGCGACGCTTGCCGGGTTGAGCGTGGATTACTACACCAGGTTGGAGCAGGGGCGGGATACGAATCCGAGTCCGGCGGTGCTGGATGCGCTCGCGAGGGGGTTGCGGCTCGACGAGGACGAGCGGACGCACCTGTACGACCTGGCTCGGGCGGTGGCGGTGCGGCGGGTGGCTCCGGAGGTGCCGCGGCAGGCGCCGCGGCCGGGGATGATGTTGCTGCTGGAATCGGTGCGGCCGACGCCGGGGCTGATCCTGGATCAGCCGAGTAACGTGCTCGCGGCGAATCCGGAGGCGTTGCGATTGCTGGAGGGTTTGTCGGATTTCGCTGCGGCGGAACGCAATCTGGTGCGGTACGTGTTCACCCATCCGGCCGCGCGGTGGGTCTTCGAGGACCGGGATGCGATGACCCGCGATTGTGTGGCGCATCTGCGCACGGTCCAAGGGCGCGAACCGGATTCACTGGCGCTGCACGCCGTGGTGCGCGGATTGTGTGCCGAGAGCGCCGAATTCGCGGATCTGTGGGCGCACTACGACGTGCGCACCAAACGCGGTGCGACGCGGGTGTTCCGGCATCGCGGGGTGGGGCGGTTCGCTCTGACCTCCGAGATCCTTACCGCACCCGACGGGCAGCGCTTCGTGGTGTTCCAGGCCGCGCCGGGCAGCCCGGACCACGATGCGATGACGCTGCTAGGGATGGTGGACGATGGTGTACCACAGCAGCGCGCAGGTGCCGGCGACGAAAAGTGGTGACACGATCCACGTTTCGACCTTGTTGCCGGTGCGTTCGATGATCGGCACGCAGGTGCGCAGGGTGAAGGGCCAGAACAGGCGGCAGCCCCGGTCGGTCAGGCAGTCCCCGGCGAGGTGGGCCAGCGACCCCAGGCCGACGGCGAACGGAAGCCAGGACGGTTTGTCGGCGATCCACTGGTCCATCGCGAAGGTGCCGGCCGCGGCCAGGATGATGATCGTGCCGTAGGACCGGAACCCGTGGCCGGACGGGCACAGATTCAGCGCCCGGACCGCGAGGGCCAGCAGGAAGAACACCAGGCCGAGGGTGAACCAGCGGTGCAGCCAGTGCTCGCCGGCCCAGGTGCCGGCGGTGACGGCGATGACGAAGGCGAACGAGTGGGTGGCGTGCCGGTGTCCGCCGGAGACCTCGGAGATCACCTTGCAGGCCACATGCGAAACCGGGCCGAGCACATGGGAAATGGTGCCGCTGGGATGATCGGCGTCGGGCAGCAGTGCCGCCCCCGCGGTGAGGAAGGTGCCCATCACCAGGTCGACGGTGCCGATGTGTCCGGCCTGGATCGCCGGAAATGTCAGAATCGAAAGCGGCAGCGCGGCAGCGGCTCCGGCCCACGCGAGGGCGCCGCTGGTCGCATGTGAATGTCCTAGCACCGTCTCGAGGTTAGCCGATCTTGATCGGCGGGTGACGAACGACCGTGGGCGAGCGGGTTTCAACGGATGTGTTCCACGGAATCGGCAGTGGCGCAGGGATGGTCAGGCGCGCTGATAGGGGTGCGGATCCACGATCCGGTTCAGCGCGTTGAGGTCGGCGTCGAGCGCGTAGAACGTGCGCAGGGTGATGGCGAACGCGAAAAGCCCACCGACACAAAGTCCTACGATCGGCCCGATGACGGACTGCTGCTGCTCGGGAGTCAGGAAAACCAGTCCGGCGGGTACGCCGGCCAGCGGCACCGAGGCCGCCACGCCGAGATGGACGCGACTGCGCCGCACCAGGCGGTGCAGGCGGGCGGCCTCCGCGGCGGAGGGGCGTCCGGCGGACACGAGTCCCGGGTAGTACCAGCGCAATACGAAGAAGGTGACCGGAAAATACGTGTACACCACCGCGACCGCGGCCGCGACGACGTGCGAGGCGACCAGGTCGGTGAGCAGGCCCGGCGGTATCGGCCCCAGGCCGTGCAGCCCGATCAGCAGCACCACTCCGGCCGCGAGCCACCCGACGACGGCCACCACCGCGATCCGATCACCGCAGGCGAGCGTATCCGCGCGGGCCTTGGCGAGGGTGGCCTCGTCGAACCGGCGGCCGCGGCGCAGCGCGTCGGGTACCAGGAACACCTGACGACACCAGTAGAGCAGTCCGGCGATACCCAGCGGATAGGCGATGACGGCGACGATCACCCCCAAGCGGGTCATGGTGTCCGCCGCCGCGGCACCGAGTTGCCCGTCGACCAGCCGGATGTTGTGCGCGCCCATGTACATCCCGGCCAGCAACTGGCCGAAGATGCTGGAGACGGTGACCACGGGCATCGGTCGCATACGCAGCCGGGCGCGCAGGCTGTTCGTGGGCGGGTCGATCAGGTCGCGCGCGGTGCGGTCCTGGCTGAGTTCGAGCTGATGGGCCAACTCCGCGCCGGTGGCGTGGCGGTCGCCGGGATCCGGTGCGAGGCAGGCCAACAGCGCGTGCCGCAGTACCGCGGGGGTGTCCGGCGGCAGCTGATCCTGGTATCGCGGATGGATTCCGGCCGTGCGCCGGTCGATCATCGCCCGCAGCGACTCCGCGGATTCGCCGCAATCGGGCTCGTCGTCGAAAGGGATTGCGCCGGTGAGCAATTCCCATAGGACCACGCCGAGGGCGTAGAGATCGCTGCGGGTGTCCAGATCCGCGGCCGAGGCGGCCAGGCCCGGGTGGATCGCGGCGAGCTGTTCGGGGGACATGTAGGGCAGCGAGCCGCCGAAGTAGGCGACCGGACTCGCGCCCGGTAGGTGGCGGCTGAAACTGATGTTGAAATCCGCGAGTTTGGGCTGGCCGTCCGCGGCGAGCAGGACATTGGCGGGTTTGAGGTCGCGGTGCAGGACCCCGCGCCGGTTGGCGTACTCGAGGGCAGTGGCCAGGCGCGAGCCGATCCAGGCGACGGTCTCGGGCCAGCTGAGCTGTTCGAGTTCGGCACGGGCGGGGGAGCGTTGCGGTTCGAGTATGCCGCCGGTGGTGGTCGCGGCGTCGACCGCCTCCAGCAGCACAGTGCCGTCCCGTCGATCGGCCGGTGTGCGGCGCAGTATGCGCAGCACACCCAGCAGCGTGCCGCCGGGCACGTACTGCATATACATCAGCTTGAGACGCTGGTCGGTGATCTGGCGCTGATCGAAGACCCGCACGATGTGATCGTGGTCGAGCTGGGCGAGGGTCTGCGGTTCGGCGCCGCGGTCGTGCGAGATCTTCACCGCGACCATGCGGCCCAGAGAGCGCTGGCGCGCGAGGAAGACACGGGCGAACGCACCCTTGCCCAGGGGCAGCAGCAGGTCGAAATCATCGACGGTGGCCCCCGGATCGATGGTGTCCAGTGCGTCCAGGGCGGTGGGGTCGGCCAGTACCGTGCTGCGCGGATTGCGGCCCTGCGCCGTGGCCGGTGTCAGCGTGCTCGCCCCGGAATCGGCTGTGATGCGGGCCATCTGGGTGGGGTACTGGTGTCGGTACTCGGCCAGGTCGACCTCGTGCCGGCGGCTGCGCGCGGTGATCTCCTCGTAGATCAGGTCCGGGGGCAGCGGCGCGCCGGCCAGTTCGGGGAAGCGGTCGCGATAGTCGGCCAGGCGCAGGGCGTCGTCGGTGCGCCGCCAGCGCTCGTGCAGGTCGACCTTGATCAGTTCGATCAGTGCCGAGCGGCGCAGTCCGGGGTCCGCGGGCAGGTGGGCGGACAGGTCGGGCGGGGAATCCGCGCCGCGCCACTGGGCCGAGAACCGCGCGACGAGGGTGGTCAACGCTGTCTGCGTCGCCGTTGCGCGATCGGCACCGGGGTCGGGTGCGGTCGCGCCGAGGTGATGTTCCAACGTCGCTCGCTTCGAATGGTGTTGGTCCCGGGCCCGGCCCCGAGGATATTCGATCCCTCGCGCCACTTATCGGTGGTTGGAAGACACCGTTACTCGCGCCGGGATTTCCGTCCCGCGTATCTGGCATTAGCTGACGATAGTGAGATACGCTCCGGGACAAGACGTTCGACAACGGAAGGGGCCCCGCTGTGTCCACAGCCTCGGCGGTCAAGGTGCAGATTCAGACGATCGGAGCGGGATTCATGTTCTCCCGCGAGGCCAAGGCGTTCGGCGCCGCGGCCGGAGCCACCGGGTTCCTCGGACCGTATACCCGCGGGCGCGGCGGCGTCCTCGGCGACGTCGACGCCGATGTGGTGACTTCCGCATTCGGCTTCTTCCCGGCCGAGACCATTCGCACGGCATGGGAGTCGCTGGACATCCCCGCGGAGAAGGCGGCGGCCGGCTATCTGGGGGTGTGCCAGGATTTCGGGCGGCGCAAACTGGGCGGATTCGAGCGCGCCGGGCGACTGGCCGAACTGCTGGCCCCCGTGGCCGCGGCGGCGGATCCGGCAGGGGCGGCCCTGTTCGCGGGCTGGCGCGCGCTGCCGCTCGCGGGTGATGACCCGGCCCGGGCGATGCAGTTGATCCAGGTGCTGCGCGAGCTGCGCGGCGGGCTGCATCTACTGGCCGTGCGGGCCGTCGGGCTGACCCCGCAGCAGGCGGTACTCATCGGCGGCTCGCCGCGCAACAGCGGCGTCGATCAGGCGCGCGAGTTCGGCTGGCCCGAGCCGTACCAGGAGATCACCCCCGAGTTGCGGCAGCGGTGGGACAGTGCCGAGGCGCTGACCGACGAGTTGATCGCCCCGGCGTTCGCGGTCTTGGACGACGGCCAGGGTGCGGAGCTGGCCGAATTGCTCACGACGGCACAGGGTTTGGTCTACAACCGCTGAACCGCGCCGCGGCCGGGGCCGGTTGAGATCGCTGTTGCCGCGGATCGGCGGCGAGCGGCGGGAAGGTGATCGTCTGTGGCGAATGCCGCCAATCACCTTCCCGCGCAGGTGTTTTCGCGCCGATCAGCGCAGGGCCGGGATGACTTCGCGTTCGAACAGTTCGATGCCGGAGGTGTCGTAGGCGGCCTCGGGGAAGTTGAGGATCGCGTAGCCCAGGCCCAGATCCCGCAGGGCGCTGAGCTTTTCGGTGATCTGATCCGGCGTGCCGTGGGTGATGGCCTTGTCGATCCAGGTGGTGGCCGCCTCCTGCCCGAGAACCGGAGCCAGGCGCGTGTGCAGTGCGCTGAGCCTGTCCTGGATCTCGGTCTCGTTCGCGCCGGTGACCACGGTGGTGTTGGCGCTGCGCACGATCGCGTCGAAATCGGTGCCGACCTCGGCGCAATGCCCGCGCAGCAGTTCGGATTTGCGCGCGAAGTCCTCGCCGCTGAAATTGGTGTACTGCGCGTACTTCGCGGCGATCCGCAGGGTCACCTTCTCCCCGCCGCCGGCGATCCAGAGCGGAATTCCGCCCTCCTGCAACGGAAGCGGCCGCACGATCGCACCGTCGACCTGATAGTGCTTACCGTCGAGCGTGGCCTCGCCGGTGGTCCACGCCTGCCGGAAGATCTGCACGCCCTCGTCCAGCCGGGCCAGGCGCTCACCGGCGGTGGGGAAGCCGTATCCGTATGCGCGCCATTCGTGTTCGTACCATCCCGCGCCGATGCCCATCTCGACCCGGCCGCCGGAGATGATGTCCACCGTGGCCGCGACCTTGGCCAGGTAGGCCGGGTTGCGGTAGCTCATCGCGGTACACATCTGGCCGAGCCGGATCCGTTCGGTGCTCGCCGCGAACGCGGACATCAGCGTCCACGCCTCGTGGGTCGCCTCGGTGGTCGGGACCGGCACGGTGTGGAAGTGGTCGAATACCCACAGCGACTCCCAGTCCGGGCTGGCGTCGGCCCGGCGGGCCAGATCTCGCATCACCGTCCACTGTGCCGCGGGGTCGATGCCGACCAGGTCGAGCCGCCAGCCCTGAGGGATGAAGATGCCGAAGCGCACGGTCTAACTCCTTCGCGTCCGTGGGGTCCGGAATGGGCCCCGGCCGCGACGGGTCGCGCCGCGGCACCGAATCCA
>CBJNFW010000267.1:0-12108 GCA_966435935.1 uncultured Nocardia sp. | reverse complement strand
CAACGATGACGGTGACGCCACATTCGGGCCCACATCCGCCCGAGCAGGCTGTTCGACCACGAACGCGCAACTGACGACAATGGCTGCCATAACTGCCAGAAACCCTCTCACAAGCCCACATCCTTTGTTCGGACGAAAACTGACTGGGGGTGCTGTCACGAAGCTGTGCTGAGCGACTTTATCAAGGGTCTGTGGTCACAGGTCAGCAGGCATGTGGCGAAATCGATGCACATCCCCGAAATCCCACTCTCGTACCCGCATTCCGGCACAACGAAGCTTCGCCCGGTTGTGTCCCGGTAGGATCCGCGAGTTCGGCAGCGGGTCGGCATCGGCGGTTCGAGCACGCCGTTGCGTCTATTTTGCGCATTTTTCCCGGATCGTGGCGGAGTGTGATGCGGCGTGACCGAACGGATGCGGTTTTCCCATTGAAATCGCAATGATTGCCGAGTCGCCCCGAGGCCCGGCAGAAACCCTGCGACGGCCTGGCCGGACCGGATGTGTATCAGGACGAGACGGCCGCGCGGATCCGGGCTACCAGAGCGTCGAGACGTCGCTGATGCGAACCCTCCCAATAGATTTGACCGCAATCCGAGCACTGCCGGAAAGTGTCGTAGTAGCGGCGGGTGAGCGGTTCGAGCCGATCGGCGATGGCATCCTTGGCCACCTCGGCGACAACTCCACCACAGCGCAGACAGCGGCTGAACGGCACCAGCCGATCCGCCAGGTCGAGCCGCCGGACAACCTCCACCATCTGCCCGAGGGGGTGGTTCGAACGGACGAATACACCGTGGGTTACGTTGCGGCGCTTGAGAAGTCCGTGGTCGCGAGTGAGCAGGATCCGATGCTCGGCCGCGGCCGTCCTCGCCAGCGCCGCGTCATCGGCAACCCAATCGGCGCGCACGTCGAGTCCCATCAGCCGCATCAGCCGTGCGAGCCCGCCGAGGTTGACGTCCACGAGGAAGCGCGGATCGCGCAGCGGACCAGGACGCACCCGGGTCAGCGGCCCGATATCGAGCGTCTCGAACATCGGGTACACCGCAACCCGATCGCCCGGCCGCAAATGACGGCCGAAGCCGACGGACTCGCCGTTCACCAGTATCAGGTCGACCTCGGTGTGCGGAATACCCGCGGCCTCGACGACGTCCTTCACGCTCTGGTGCGGCCGGACCGGCCGCACCTGCGCCGCGTACCGCACTCTCGGCGGCAAGAAGTCGTTCAGCTCGGCATACGCCCGCAGCTCGACACCGGCGGTCATACGACCATTGTCCGCCCGGAGTGTCCAGCCCTCGCCCAGGGCGATCCGCACTCGAACAATCCCACGCCCGACGGGAGTCGGTGGATGTCCTGGCTGCCGAGAGGCCGGGGCGGGCCCGAACTCGTTCGCCGACCGCGACCCGGCAATGTCCCACAGCCGAGCATCAGGGCCGCGCAACTGCCCATGCGACATCGGGCGGCACCGGCCGGTCCCGAGTATCCGAGGCTGAGCCTGCGCCGCCGGACGATCCCAACTTTTCGACCCGGCGGGCAGGTAACCCGGCGCGTGCCCGCCCGGCGGAGTCCGCGCTCGGCGTTACGTTCCGAGGACCACGAATTCCGTTGCGGGGCAGAGAAATGGACTAGCTCCGCCACGGCTGCGCCGGTGATCGGACACTGAGCGGGCACGGGCCGGAGAGGTCCGGCGCTCTCGTTCGATCAGACCATGGGGAGACACCATGACGGATTCGGTCATCCAGCTGCCCACCGCGGGAGAAACGGTACTCGAGACCTACGAGCGGATCGCTCGGCGCGGGGCGCTGGTTCCCGTCGAGCTGACCGGCGGTGTCGCGGCGTGGACAGCGATGAGCTATCGAGCCGTGAGCGAAGTGCTCGCGGGCGACGGCACCGTTTTCAGCAAGAACGCTCAGAAGTGTCCGGCCCTGCACGACGGCACCATTCCCGCCGATTGGCCGATGCGCGCGTTCACCGATATCGACCACATGTTGAACAAGGACGGCGAAGACCATCGCCGGTTACGCAAGACCATCAGCGCCGCGTTCACACCTGCCCGGGTCGCCGCGCTCGAGTCGCGGATTCGACGGATCGCATCGGAACTCATCGACGGCTTCGCGGACGAGCGGGGCGAGGTGGATCTCATTCCGCGATTCACGCTTCCATTTCCGGTGCGGGTGATCTGCGAACTGTACGGAGTGCAGGACGCGGATCAGTCGCGGTTGCGGGATTGGGCCGCCATCCTCATGTCGCACACCAGCACCGCCGAGCAGATGCAGGCGGCCATGGGCGAGATGCTGGCGTTCCTGGGCGAATTCCTCGAGGCCAAACGGCGCGAACCGGGCGACGACCTGACGTCGGCCATGCTCGCGGCCAACACCGACAACCTCACCACCGACGATATGGTCAACATGTTGTGGCTGGTGATCATGGCCGGACACGAGACGACCGTGCATCTGCTGGCCAACGCGATCACCGCGCTGAGCGACAATCCCGAACAGCTGGACAAGGCGCTGACCGAGGACCGCTGGGCGGATGTGGTGGAGGAGGCGCTGCGCTACCGGTCTCCGGTGTACAGCGCCAATCTCCGGTACGCGCAGCAGGACGTCACCATCGCGGGTGTGGACCTGCCGAAGGGCGCCATCGTCATCTGGAACGGCAACGTCGGACGGGACCCGGAACGCTACCCGGACGCCGATGTCTTCGATATCGATCACGACCACCGTGGTCAGCTGGCCTTCGGGCGCGGCCCGCACGTCTGCCTGGGCGCCCCACTGGCCCGGCTGGAGGCGCGTATCGCGTTGTCGGCCTTGTTCAGCCGCTTCCCGCGGTTGCGCCTGGCACAAGAGTCGGCACTGCTCGCGATCAGCCCGCAGATCATGACCGCGGGCCCGCTCGCCCTGCCGGTGCGGCTGCATCCGGCGGACTGACCGGCGGCGCCGGCCGGCCGAGCGCCTCGGCGAGCCGGCGCTTGCGGAATTCTCCTGGCCTTTCGCCGTATCGCGCCTTGAACGCGGCCGAGAACCAGGTGACAGTGAATCCGCTGCGCAACGCGATCTCACCGATAGTCGTTGTCGTATCCGGGTTTTCGAGCAGATCGCGCGCGACGCGCAGTGATTCGTCTTGGCGCACTTCGCGATACGTGGTCCCGGCTTGCCGCAGCGCGATGCGCAACTGCCGTGACGACCAGCCGAGCGCCTGTGCCACCGCGGGCATCCGCAGGTCCGCGATCCCGACGTTGGCACGGACGTACCGGCGCACGGACTCGGCGATCTGCGCCAGATGTGCCGACTGCGGGCCGTTGTCGCCCTCGGCCATCATGCAGACCAGTTCGGTGATCCGATCGCAGACCGCGTTGAATTGGCGGCTGGTGAGCTGCGAGCGTTCGGCAAGCAGGTCGCGGATCATGCCGTGCACGATCCGGCCGAGGCCGGAACTCAGATCGAACTGCGGCCGCCCCCTTCCGATCGGCGAGATCGCGTGGTCGACATCGGTGCGCGGGATCTGCATGGCATAGGCCGTCGAGCCGGGCACCCGCAGCCGGCAGGCTCGGTCCAATCCCAGCAGCAGCGCCTGACCCGGTGCGATGCTGTCGATTTCGGCGTCGTCCCCGACGCAGAACCCGCCGCGCTCCGGGACGACCAGCCAGTAGAAGTGCTCCGCGGGTACCCGGCGAATATGCGCGGGCGTGCGGAAGGCGACACGGTCGCCCGGCTGGTCCCAGCGCAGCAGGCTGTAGGTAGCCGACCATTGCATGATCAGGTCGACCTGCCACTGATCCCGCTCTCGATATCGGTGATCCATCGGGACGATGCTGTTGGCCAGCTCGGTCCATTCCGCGGTGCCGGTCACATGCCATTCGTCGTAGTTCAACGCGAAACCCCGGTCGGCTCAGCAGATTCGGATCGACACGGATCCTGCACCGAATATTCTGCCCGACCGCCGGACCCGGACATTGCCGGTGCTGGGTAGCGGCGCGCGATCGGCGGCCGAGGAATCACAGCAACTGGACACCGATCAGCTGGACGCGGTTCGCCCGCTGAGCCGAAGGCGGGTAACCGCTGGTCCCGGCTGCTCTCAGCTGCCGTTGGCCTTCTTCAGATGCGCGATCTCGTTGCCCCATACCGACTGCGACCCGGCGTCGCCGATGCGATAGATCTGCACCATCGACGCGATACCGACCACCACCGCGAGCACTGCCACCACCGCCGTCACGATCGCACGCGGTCTCGTCCCGCGCCGTTCGGCGACCTGCAGCACGGCCAGGATGATCGCGACCACCAGGAGCGCGATGGCGAAATACAGCATCGTCTCTCCGCGATCGGCGTGTTCGCGCAGGATCGGGTCGGGGTTCTCGCGCAGGTCGTAGAGCCATTCCCCGGCGTGGATGGTGATCGGAGTCAACACCATCGTGATCGCGGCCAGAATCAGCGTCAGCCATACCAGGTGCCCGCGCCGCGCCGCGGGCCACACCGCGCACACGATCTCGAGCGCCGCGGTCAACGGCGCCAGCACCACGACGAAGTGCACGAACAGCACGTGCGCCGGCAGGTTGTTGATGACGGTCATAGCGCTCCTGAAACCAGTTCACGATGGCGCGGTGACGTCTGCCTGCGATCCGGCCCGCCACAGCGACTCGAGCATAAACGAACCAGGGCCTGCCACAGCGGAACCTCACCCGCCGTCATCGTCGAATCGCGATCAGCACACCGGATACCTGCCCGGGGTTGCGCGGCGGCCACCGCATCGCAGTCGGCAGCGGGACGAAGCCGCAAGCAGCGCAAGAGGTTTCACCCGATAGATCGACCCAGCGCACAGCGAAAGAGGCCGGGGCCCGGATCCGAGCCCCGGACTCTTCGCCACCGCGAGGACCGCCCCCGAGAACGCGTTCTCACCCAGGCGCACCTCCCGGCGATCTCACTCGGCCGTTTCCGTCCACGTGACCGGAAGTTCGTGCACGCCATAGATATTCATATCGGTCCGCACCTTCACCTCCTGCGCGGGAACGGCCAGCCGCAGCGTCGGGAAGCGACGGAGCAGCCCGGCGAAGCCCGCCCGCATCTCGATGCGGGCCAGCTGCTGGCCGAGGCACAGGTGGACGCCGTGACCGAAGGACAGGTGGCCGCGAGCCTTGCGGTGAATGTCCAGCGTGTCGGGGTTCTCGTAGTGCCGTGGGTCGTGGTTGGCGGCCAGCAGGGAGACCACGACGGTCGAGCCCTCGGGAATGGTCTCGCCGCAGAGTTCGATGTCCTCGGTGGCGTAGCGATAGAAGACGTCCGCGACCGACAGGTAGCGCATGAGCTCCTCGACGGCATCGGGCATCAGGTCCGGGTCGGCCCGCAATTCGGTTGCCTGCGTGGGGTTTTCCAGGAGCGCGAAGGTGCCCAGGCCCAGCATGTTCGCGGTCGTCTCGTGGCCCGCGAGCAGCAGCAGGAACGAGATGCCGGTCAGCTCCTCGATGGTCAGGTCGTCCTGGCGCGCGAGGTCGGACAGGATGTCCTCGCTCGGTTCGGCGCGCTTGCCGGTCACCAGTTCGGCCAGGTACGTGTTCAGCGCGACGTACGCGCCCATCTTCTCCTCGAGCGGCTGGTCCTTGACCATGAACTTGGCGAAGTCGGCCTGGAAAGTCTCCCGGTCGGCGTAGGGAACGCCGAGCAGCTCGCAGATCACCAGCAAGGGCACCGGCAGCGCGAACTCGGCCACCAGATCCACCGGCGGGGCCAGCCGGGTCATCCGGTCCAGCTGCCGTTCGGTGATCTCGATGATGCGCTCTTCGAGCTGCTTCATCCGCTTGACGGTGAATGCTCCGATCAGCTTGCGGCGCAACCGAGTATGGTCCGGCGGGTCCATGGCGACGAACATGCCGGGAATCTGCGGCGACGGCTCGGTCGGCGTCGGCATGCCCGGGATCTCGTACGGCACATGCAGTACGCCGATGTCCAGGCGGGAGCTGAACCGGGTGTCGGCCAGCAACGCGCGAACCGCGTCGTAGCCGGTGACGAGCCAGCCCTCGTGACCGTCGGGGAAGATCAGCGGGCTGACCGGACGGACGTCACGGAGTTCGGTGATCTCGCGCGGCGGGTCGAACGGGCCGCAGTTGCGCTGCATGGGCAGCCCGTGCGGGACGGGAACCGTGGAACTCATCGGATTTTTCCTTTCGTGGCGGTCGCCCGGCGTCCGAGGGGGCGTGCGCGATACGGGACGAGCGAACGAGATGCCCTGCGAGGGCGGGTCGTCGGCCGCTGCACGAGTCCTGTGTGCGGGCGTGCAGCGGCCGCGAACGAACTGGACTGCCGCCTTCGCGGCGGCGGATCGGCGCGATCAAGCGGCGGTGGCGTGCCGGACGACGATGTTGCCGTACGAGTTGCGCGCGTACACCTGCACGACGTTCTCGCCGTCCGCCGTCCGGTCGACGGGCCGCATCGTGTTCCGCACACTGCCGTGCGGGGCGTTGGTTTCCACCCGCGCCGCGCTGCCCGGATGAATGCCCACCTCCAACTCGCCCATGGAGGTCTCCAGCCGCAGCACGCCGCGCGAGGCCTCGCCGATGCGGATGTCCCCCTTCGAGGTCTTCGCCGTCACCGAGCCGTGGGTGCGCTCGACCGAGATGTCACCGGCGGACATCTCCAGATCGCATTCGCCGAACTCGCCGGAGCCCAGCAGCCGGCCCACCGCGGCGGACCCCTTCAGCCGGGAACCGGTGGGCACCTCGATGGTCACCTCGATCGACGGATTGCCGCCGAACGGCGCGTAGGTGCGCCAGTCCTTGGGCGTCCGCACGGTCAGGGTGCCCGCGGCGAACTCGACCCGGGTCTGCTCGGCCGCCCGCACATCGGCCTTCTTGGCGGCATCGGCGGGACGGATCTCGACGACGGTGTCGGTGCGGTCCGAGGCGATCACGGACACGCTGCCGGACAGCACCTCCACGGCGACGGCGATCGGTTCCGGGGTCTGGAATGTGGTCATGGCTGGCTCCTTCGTCAGGTGAATCGGATCGGTGTGAACGGTTCCTGCGCTGTTCACGTGACTACTGTCGCGAGCCGGGCTGATACGGGGCTGACACCGATCTGATGCGACCGCTGACACGGTGTCCGGCCGCTCACCCCCGAGGCAGAATGGGCCGGTGCAGATCGGAATACTTGGACCGCTCGAGATCCGAACAGAGGACGGCGGATCGATCGAGATACCGGGTACCCGGTTGCGGGCGCTGTTGATCGCCCTCGCGCTCGACCCCGGCCGGACGGTCGCGAAAGCGGCTCTGGTCGACTGGATCTGGGGTGAGCAGCCACCCGCTGACGCGGCGAATGCCTTGCAGGCGTTGGTATCCCGGCTGCGCAGGGTGCTCCCGGACGGCGCGCTCGACGCGCAGGCCGGCGGCTATCGGCTGGTGGTGGAACCCTCCGCCGTCGACGCCGTGCGGTTCGAACGGCTCGTGGACCGGGCGCGCGGCGGTGACGACGCCCACCGGGCCCGGGTGCTGCGCGAAGCCCTGGACCTGTGGCGCGGCGCGCCGGTGCAGGACGTCGGTATGCGCGACAGCGAGGCTTTCGACGCGGTGACCACCCGGCTCGAGGGGTTGCGCCTGGCTGCCCTGGAGGACTGCTACGAGTCGGAGATCGTGCTGGGCCGCGGGCCGGAGCTGATCACCGAACTGACCGAGGTGGTGGCCCGGAACCCGGTGCGGGAACGGCTCGTCGCCGCCCTGATGCGGGCATTGGGCGCCGCCGGGCGCGCTCCCGAGGCACTGATGGTGTACCAGCGTGCGCGGGAGGCGCTGGCCGACACCCTCGGCGTGGATCCCTCGCCGGAGCTGTCCGCGCTGCACGTCGCGCTGCTGCGCGGCGAAGTGGGGGCGCAGGACAACGACCGCAAGACGAATCTGCGGGCCGAGCTGACCAGCTTCGTCGGCAAGCAGGCCACCATCGCCGTGGTGCGCGAACTGCTCGCGAACCATCGGCTCACCACGCTCACCGGGCCCGGTGGTTCGGGGAAGACCCGGTTGGCCCTGGAAACCGCGCGAACCCTCCTCGACGATCTACCGGACGGGGCCTGGCTGGTGGAGCTGGCGCCGATCGGCGCCGCGGCGAGTGAGTCCGGCGCCCGGGAGGATGCGAAAGGTGTTGCGCAGGCGGCACTCGCGGCGTTCCGGCTGCGCGACGCGCTGCTCGGCGCGGCGCCGAACGCGGAGCCGATCGAGCGACTCATCGCCGCGCTCCGCGAGCGTGAAACGCTGTTGATCCTGGACAACTGCGAGCATGTGATCGAGGCAGCGGCGGCGTTCGCGCACCGGATGCTCGGGGAGTGCCGGGGGCTGCGGATCCTCGCGACCAGCCGGGAACCGCTCGGCATCACCGGTGAGGCGCTGTGGCAGGTCGAGCCGCTGACGTTACCGGCGGCGGACGCGGACGCCGGCGAGATCGAGTCCGCCGCGGCCGTGCGGTTGCTGCGGGATCGGGCCGCCGCGGTGCGCAAGGACCTCGCGACCGATGCCCGCGCCCTGGCGGCCATGGCCCGCGTCTGCCGGGCGCTGGACGGGATACCGCTGGCGATCGAACTGGCCGCGGCCAGGTTGCGCACCATGTCCCTGGACCAGCTCGCCAACCGCCTCGACGATCGCTTCCGCCTGCTGACCGGCGGCAGTCGCACCGCGATACCGCAGCATCGCACGCTGCGCGCGGTCGTCGACTGGAGCTGGGAGCTGCTCACCGACGCCGAACGCGCGGTCCTGCGCCGACTCTCGGTGTTCGCCGACAGCGCGAGTCTCGAAGCGGCCGAACAGGTTTGCTCCGACGCCGGGGACGGCCACGGAGATTCGGATCTCGCGGGGACCACCGGGGTTCGCGAGAACGCCGCGGTCCAGCAGTGGGAGGTCTTCGATCTGCTGACCGCGCTGACCGACAAATCGCTGGTGCTCATCGCGCGGGACGACGGACCGCGCTATCGGATGCTCGGCACGATCAAGCAGTACGCCGCGGACCGGCTGGCGGAAGCGGGAGAAGCGGATTCGACTCGGCGAGCGCATCTTTCGTACTTCACCGGGCTGGCCGCGACCGCGGAACCGCTGTTGCGCCGCGCCGAGCAACTGGATTGGCTGGCCACGCTCGACACCGAGCACGACAACATCGTTTCCGCGATGCGAGGCGCCCTCGCGGCCGGCGATGGCACCGGGGCGATGCGGCTGGCGGCGGCCGCGGGCTGGTACTGGTGGCTCAGCGGACACAAGACCGAGGGCCTGGAACTGGTCACCGCGGCCGCCGAATCGGGCGGCGAGGTGGACGATCAGACCCGGGCCATGGTGTACGGCCTGGTCGTGCACTTCCTCAGCTCCGGGCCGAACGACCAGTACCGGGTGCAGGACTGGGTGCACAAGGCGTACCGGTTCAGCCGGCACAGCCGGGTCCGCTACCCGCTGCTGGGTTTCGTCGCCGCGCTGGAACGCATGCTGCAGGGACCCGAGGCGTTGCCGACCGCATTCGAACCGCTGCTCACCGA
The DNA here is from genome assembly GCA_966435935.1 of uncultured Nocardia sp. Taxonomy (GTDB): domain Bacteria; phylum Actinomycetota; class Actinomycetes; order Mycobacteriales; family Mycobacteriaceae; genus Nocardia. The sequence goes on along the minus strand of CBJNFW010000267.1, from coordinate 2,628 downwards.
CGACGACCCCTGGGTGCGCGCCCTGGCCCGGCTGCAGATGGGCAAGATGCGGATCGTGCTCGGCCGGGCCGGGCGGGATACGGACGCCTACCTGGAGGAGGCGCTCACCGAGTTCCGGGCCCTCGGCGAACGCTGGGGGATTTCGTTCGCACTGCGCGAGCTCGCGGACCGCGTCGCGATGCGGGGCGAATTCGCCTCCGCCTGTGAACTTTTCGACGAAGCGACCGCGGTCGTGGTCGAGGTCGGCGCGATCGAGGACGCCGTCATGATGCGGGCTCGGCAGGCCCAGTTGTACCGGCTGCTGGGTGATGCGCGGGCGAGCGCGCTGGCGATGGACGAGGCGCAGCGGTACGCGGATCAGGCCGCTTGGCCGAACGCCTCCGCCGAACTGGCGCTGGCGAAGGCGGAACTGGCCCGGTGGAGCGGCGACTCCGCGCAGGCATACCGGCAGATCGATATCGCGACGGCCGCACTGGGCAGTGATGCGCAAGAGCCGACCATCGGCGCGGTCGTACACGGCCTGCTCGGTTACCTCGCGGACGACCCGGACCAGGCCCGCGAACATCACGCCGCCGCCGTCCGGGCGGCGGCCGAGACCGGACAGGCCCCCCTGATCGCCAAGGTGCTCATCGGGATTGCCGACCTGAGCTTGCGCACGGATCGCCCCGACCGTGCCGTCCGGCTGCTCGCGGCGGCGACCGCCGTGCGCGGACTGGCCGACCGGTCCTGCCCGGACGAGGACCGCATCGAGCGGGAAGCACGAAATCGCCTCGGTGACAAGGGATTCACCGAGGCGACTGCGGAGGGTGCAGAGGCGAGCTGGCACGAACTCGCCGAGATCACGCTCGCTTGTTGAACGTGGCCCGTGACCAGATGTATCCGACGACGGCGAAGCCTGCGCACCAGGCGAGCGCGGCCGCGGTGTAGCCGCCGGAGGGGTGTCCGGTCAGAAATCCGCGCAGTGATTCGATGATCGGGGTGAACGGCTGATACTCCGCGAACTGCCGCACGCCCTGCCCCATCTTGGCGGCCGGCACGATCGCGCTGCTGACGAACGGCAGCATGATCAGCGGCACCACACTCATGCCCGCGGACTCCGGGGTCTTGGCGGCCATGCCCAGCGCGACGGTGATCCAGGAGGCCCCGAACGAGGTCGCGGCGATCACGCCGACGACGCCGAGCCAGTCGAATGTGGTTGCGGGCGTGCGGAACCCGAGTGCGAAGGCGACACCGAGCACGGCCGCGACGGCGATCACGTTGGTCAACATGGTGGCCACGACATGGCCGGTCAGTACGGCCCCGCGGGAGACGTCCATGACCTTGAACCGGTTGATGACGCCCTTGGCCATATCGGAACTCACCGACACCGCGGTGCCCGAGAGCCCGTAGCTCACCGCCAGCAGGATCAAACCCGGTGTCGCGTAATCGATGTAGTGACCGCCGACATCGAACGCGTTGCCGAACACGTACACGAAGATCAGCATCATCACCACCGGCATGAGAGCCGCGTTGAAGATCGTGACCGGACTCCGGGTGATGTGGGTGAAGTTGCGGCGCAACATGATCGACGAATCGGCCAGGGGTGCGGTAATGGTGCTCATCGTGCTTCGGCCTCCGTGGTGGCGTGCCCGGTCAGGGCGAGGAAAACGTCATCGAGATCAGGGGTGTGGACGGAGACCTCTTCGGCCTCGATCGAGGATTCGGCGAGCCGATCCAGCAGGGCGCGAAGCGGTTTCGACCCGCCGCTGCCCGGAACTCGCAAAGTCAGGCTGTCGGCGTCCGGGGCGGAACCGGTCACGATCCGTGCCGCGGTCTCCAGTTCGTCGGCGCTGCCGAATCGCAGCCGGATATGACTGCCCGGGATCCGGCGCTTGAGGTCGCCGGGAGTGCCCTCGGCGACGATGCGGCCCTGGTCCAGCACCGCGATCCGGTCGGCCAGCTGATCGGCTTCCTCCAGATACTGGGTGGTGAGGAAGATCGTCACCCCGTCGGAGGTCAGCTCCCGCACGATGTCCCACATCGTGCGACGGCTGCGCGGATCCAGGCCGGTCGTCGGCTCGTCCAGGAAAACGATCCGCGGCCTGGTGACCAGCGTCATCGCCAGATCCAGCTTCCGGCGCATACCCCCGGAATAGGTCGCCGCCCGCTTTCGCGCCGACTCCGCCAGATCGAACCGGTCCAGCAGTTCGGTGACCACCCGCCTGCCGGCGGCGCCTCGCAGCCGGTGCAGGTCCGCCATCAACCGCAGGTTCTCCTCGCCGGTGAGCAGATCGTCCACGGCCGCGAACTGCCCCGTGACGCCGATCGCCGCCCGCACCGCCTTGGTCTCGGTCGCCAGGTCGTGCCCGGCGACCCGCGCTGTACCGCCGTCGGCCTTCAACAGGGTGGTCAGGACGTTGACCGTCGTCGTCTTGCCCGCCCCGTTCGGACCGAGCAGAGAAAAGATCGTGCCGGTATCGATGTTCAGGTCAATACCGTCGAGAACCGTTCTGTCCCCGTATGCCTTCCGCAGCCCGGAAGCCGCGATCGCTGTGCTGTTCATGCGAGTACTGTCGCGAGCCCGGCTGATACCGGACTGACACCGATCTGACAGCCGCGCTGACACAGCCGGGCCGGGTGCGGTTCACA
>CBJNFW010000266.1:0-12125 GCA_966435935.1 uncultured Nocardia sp. | reverse complement strand
ACACAACCGATCTCAATGCGCCAAGAACGAATCACATCCATGTGAGACGTAGTCTTAGCCGCGGTGACCTGCAGGGAATGTCCCGACCGGGCCGATCTAGCTATCTGCCTCGACATTCTGATCCGTTATACGACTGTCCCGACTCGCGCGGAGACCGACGTCCGCGTCCGCGACGTCAACCACAATCCGCCGCAGTCGCGACGAAGAGGCCGCCCGAAGGTCAACCTCGGCACCGTTGCGAGCCCGAACCTCGGAGCCGGCGATCCGGGAACGACCAGCGGCAGTGATGCGCACGACCGTATGGTTCCGGTGGGGTGAGCGGTCGTGCTCGATCCACCACGCGAGAGCGCAGACGCCTGCGGTAAGAACGCACAGGAGCGCCGCACCGATCAGGATGGCGGGCCACCGGCTGAAACCGGTGAGCTTGTTGACCACAATGCTTGCGACGATCAGGAGGAGATTCAGTACTGCTGCTGCGGTGGCCGTCGTCCGGAACCTCATCGACGTATCCAGTTCGTCGTTGGATCGTGTGAAACCAAGATACGCTGCGGCACAAGCATTTCACCAGGGGAGGTGACCACAACTGTGGGTTGGACGGGGAACTTCACGGATCGCTCCGAGGTACTCGCGGCATTCGAGCGATTCACGGCATCGGACCAGCAACTAGTGGTGCTGTGGGGTTTGGCCGGGATGGGCAAGTCCCGCGTGATAGCAGAAATCTCGGCCCCGGAATCCCGGTACCGCTGTAGCACCGTGGATCTGGCTCGGGTCATCGCCGGACGAGGCGATGGTCCGACCCAGAGCCCAGTCGGCGAACTGCTGGCGCGGGTGGCTGATGCACTGACAGCTTGGGAAGAGTCGCGTCACCTGGTTGAAAAATTCACGCAGACGGCAACGCAGGCAATCGAATTCCTCCGCTCTAGTGATGTTCAGGTACTGATCCAGGCACGTAACCACAGCGCCGTCACGGACAATCGGACAACCGTGGTGGCGGGACCTAGCGCAGAAGCCTTCGCCACCTACCGACGCAAACTGGTCAGCGGCCTGGTCGAGCTGGCTGGCCAAGTAACCCAACCAGGAATCCTGCTCCTGGACTCCAGTGAGTTGCTGACGCTGCTGGACGATTTCGCGCAGGAGTCGGAGTCGGATCACATGCCGCTGAGCCACTGGTTCACCCATACCGTTCTTCCGCAGTTGCTCGACTGCAACCGGAACATCAAGATGGTCATCGCAGGCCGCGATCGCCTGCGGTTCCCCGTGGGGCTCGATATCGAATACTTCGAACTGACCGGATGGCAAGCCGAGCATACTGCCGAATATCTGCAATCGTGCGGGATCTCGGACGACGAACTGATCGCGACGGCCCACGAAGTCTGTAACGGGGTGCCGATTTGGCTGGCGCTACTCGCGGAGTGGAATAGCGAACTGAGAAGGACAGGTGAGCATCTAACCAGCGGACTCATCCGTCGCTCCGCAGCGGGGCGACCAACGCAGAATTGGCTGGTTTCGACGTTCACCGAGCGCTTATCACCAGCCCAACAGCGGGTACTGGCGGCTGCGGTTGTGCTGCGGTCGATAACCCGGGAAGCTCTTGCCGAGCTTCTCTCCGACGAAGAACTGCCCAACGCGTGGTTCGAGCGGTTCGCCAGCCATTCGTTCGTTCGCGAAACGGCAGGGGTCCTCGAAATCCATGCCATGATTCGGCAGGTACTCCTGGATGACTTGGAGGTTGCCGAACCGCGTCGATTACTGAGGATGCACCGAACGGCGGCGGAGTATTTCCAAGATGTCGGGCTGACACTGGAGGAGGCGTACCACCGATTCGCGACCGGCGATATGTCGCTGGCGGACTGGTGGGCCTCAGCCACAGAAGCTGCGATCGTCATGCACGACTTCGGTGCGGCTGCCCATCACCTCGGGTCAGTCTCCGGGCAGGCAGCCCGGCTGCAACGAATGGCGGCAATCGAACTGTTGGCCCGTGCGTCGTACCTCACCGGACGACTCGAGTTCTTTCGTGCCCGTTGGCCACAGGCTCGGGCCGCGTTGCGCGACGCCACTGAAAGATTCGCGGCCATCGGTGACGAGGTCGGAACTGCTGATACCTTGATCGTCGGCTCCGACATCGAATATCAACACGGAGACCTTGCCACCGCAACGGCGAACGCGGAAAGAGCGCTTACCCTCTACCGTCGTTCAGCTCTACCGATCGGCGAAGGCAACGCACTATTGGAGTTGAGCTGGATCGCCATACGCACCGGTGACTACGACAAGGCAGCCTCTGTCGCATCACAGGCCGAACAACTGTATGACTCTGCCAACAGTGACTATTGGCGCGGTGAGGCCCTTCGCGTAATGAGCTGGGCGGAGCGGTTGCGGCACCGTCGCGAACCGGCCGAGGCCGCCGCGCGTACGAGCCTGGCGATCTACCGTCGACTGGGAAACCCACGCGGCCAAGTCAACACCCTACTCGCCTTGGTCGAGGTACTGCTGGACCACGACGAATTCGACGATGCCGAGAAGTACACAAACGAGCTGTTGTCGGCAACTCGGAAAATCGAATACCGCGAAGGTCAGGCCTTCGGGCTTGTCATGTCGGCGGCAGTCGCTGTAGGACAGGGCTTTGCGAGTATTGCCGCCAAACGTGCTGGTGACGCGCTGGCTCAATCAATGGAAACCGGCCATCCGCTGTGGCAAGGGCGCTCACTTATGATTCGCTCGAAGGCTTACCTCGCACTCCGGCGATTCGATGAAGCCGATGCCGATGCCAAACGCGCACAACGACTCTTCATCGCCATCGGTGATCGGCCCAACACCGAGTCCGTCAGCCGTATGCTCGCCGAGATCGCCGAGCATCGCGGAACAAGCGCAGATTGAGCCAGGTCAACGCTCGGACGCATACTCTTTCGCCACCAAACGCAGCAGGTGTCTGCTGGTCTCATCGTCCAAGGCATAGCGTACGAGACGCTCATGTGCCTCACGATAGCGCCGCACGTCGGCTTTCCTCTCGAGATACAGATCTCCGGTGAACCCCTCCACGTACACCACGGGAGGTTCGACCGGTTGCCCCTTGCTGTCGGTTCCGAACTCGAGGATCACGAACGGACCGGTCGAAAGGCCCAGGGGGACACCGGCTGCGAAGGGCAGGATGCGCAGCGTGACATTGTCCCGAGTACTGAGATCGGCCAAGTGCCGCAGCTGCGCCGCCATCACCCTTGCACTTCCGACGACGCGGCGCAAGACCGACTCGTCCAGCACGACGTCCACGGTCGCGGGATGCGCCTTGCGAGTTATCAAGGCCTGCCGCTGAAGTCGCAGCTGGACGCGCCGGTCCAGTTCGGCCTCGGTGTCCTCGGGATAGCCGAGCCGGTTCAGCGCGCGGGCATAGTCGGCGGTCTGCAGCAGGCCGGGCACCAACTCGGACTGATAGGACACCAATCGCAGCGCCGATGCCTCCAAACCCACGTAGACATCGAAGTTTTCGGGAATCAGATCACCGTAGGCGTGCCACCAGCTCTTCACCGCGGCCTGCTGGGCCAGCCCCTTGAGGCCGTCGGCGATCTCGTCCGGAATGCCGTAGATCCGGCAAAGTTCCTGAATGTCTATGGTGCGTATGCGATCTGCCTGCCCTTTCTCCAGGCGCTGCAATGTGCTGGCGCCCCACTCCATCAGCCGCGCGGCCTCGGCGATGGTGAGCCCGCCCTGAGTTCGCCAGTCGCGCAGGTATCTTCCGAGCTGACGCCGGGGCAGAGTCGACGAGGAGGCGGTTTCGGCACTCTGGTTTTCGGAACTCACGGACACAGCACACACTCCGTTCTGATCGGATGCCGCCGGCATCGAGTGCGGGTCGGAAGTACCGTGGGGCCCCCGCCGAACTACCACCACCCCGACCCGGACGTCACATCGGCGAGGGGGGATCTCATCCACTATGGAGAATCTTCCTCCCCCAAGTGGATTCGCTGCTGGACATTCGCCTGAATTCGTTCTGGATATCCAAACCGGGGCAGTTGGCTCGCCTGTTGGAGGATGCTGGAAGTGTGCTCGGGGATAGCATCTAGTCCGGAACCGTCTGAGAAACCTCCGGGCACCATAAGGATTCGCACGCAGGAACGAGGAGTCATGGCCGTACACGTCATCGGGTCGTCGTTGATGACCAGCGATTGCACGCCCCACCGGGCTCGCAGTGTCGGACAGGAGGGCTGGGTCGTTTCCTATCTTCCCGGCCGCACGCTGACCTGTGCGCAAGCGGTAGCTGCGCTGCAGGTTGCCGAAGCGGTGCCGCCACTGCTGGATTCGGTCGAGGGGCTGGCGACCAAGGTGGGCCTCACCCTGTTGGAAGCACTGGGTATGGCCATCAATCAGCAGCCTTGGGAGGACAATCCCGCACCCCGGCGAGGGGTTCGCCGATACGGGGAGGTGGCAGCATGCAACTGACCAACATCAATATGCCGGTCGCCGGTTTGCTGCGGTGCGCCAACGATCCTGGCGTGATGACCGTCGAACAAGCCCATGCCGCAATGCAACTGCACCTGGAATGCTCGGTCGACCTGTGCCGGGTGCGTCGCCGCGCCCGCGCCGTCCTGGTCGAAGAGGGCCGCTGCGTGCTGGACCAGCGGGCGCTGCCGTGACCGCGCTGGAACCGGCGGGCAGCCGGAAGGTGGTGCGGCTGCTCCCTCCTCCCAGCCGCACCACCCCACGCCACGCCGCGGCCACCGCGCGCCACGCCCTGGCACCCGGCCGCCAAGCCGCCGCGGCCTACCTGGCCGCCAGGCCCGAACGCCGCCGCGAGCTGGGACGGCATCGCGCCTGCGTACCGCGCGCGACATCGGGCGGCGGGCCGGCGCACGGTCTCAACCACTACGACCGCATGCTGTTCTGGTTCGCCGGAGCCCTGCTGAGTCTGCGCATAGCCTTCGTCGGCGAAAACCCCATCGACGACTACTGACCTCGCGTCGCGGGAGACTCCGGCCGGGCGACTGGCGTAACTGCGCCATACGAAACGGCCGGGCGGCCGGGCTTCCTGGCGCAACTGGGCCGCATCGGCGCGACGGCATTCCGCGGAAAGGGTGGGTGTCCGGTGCAGGTCGCGAGGTCGGCCGCCGGTCATATCGGGGGTATCGGCCCCCGAATGGCGTGGGGTCCGCGTCCGGGCGCCGCGGCGGTCCGACCGCGCGGTGATCGGGGCGGCCCGGTGAGGCGCAACTGTGCCGTAGTGCGTCACAGGACATTTCGGTACCGGACCGCCGGATTCGCTCGGCGGGAGCGGCCGATTTGCTGCTACCTGCGCGGATGCGATCGCACAGCGGCGGCGGAGAAGTTGCCGTGGCCGAGCCGGCGGGTGCTCGGGGATGACATCCGGCGGATCGGGTGCCCGGACGGGCGAGAACCCGGGCCGATCTCATCGACCGGGGTTGCGGGTGCGGCCAGGGCCCTTATCCTCTTCGTTATCGGGGCGGGTCCGTTGTTCGAGGTTCCTGCTCGTGTGGGAGAGGAACCGTATGGCCCGACGCAAGCAGTCCGCCGACGCGCAGGGGTCCGCCGGGTATGCCTCTGGGCCCTGGCCGGTGGCCGAACCGGAAGAGGACCGCTGGGGTACGGCGCAGAACCGGCGGTTGCCGCCCGAGCCGGACGGGCAGCGGTGGGACAACGGGACCGGCCGTCATCCGGTGCAGGCGCCCGGACGCGCCGACACCGGACAGAATCGGCGGCTGGCCCCCTCACCGGAGGGTGAGCGCTGGGAGGCGGCGCAGACCCGCCGCCAGGCCGCGGCGGACGACGGTTACGAAACCGGGCAGACCCGGCGGCGGGCCCAGGCGGCCGACCTCGACGACGACTACTACGAGCCCGCGCCGAGCCGGCGACGGTCCGGCCGATTACGGGTCGAGGTACCCCCGATCGTCAACCCGTATTCGATCGTGGCCCTGGTGGCCGCGCTGTTGGCCCTGTTCCCGGTGGCGATCGTGTTCGGGCTGATCTCCTTCACCCACCCGCGCGGCCGGATGATGGCGCTGTTCGCGATGCTGATCGGAGCCGCGGAGGCGACCGCGCTGATCGGCGTGCTCGCGTTGTCCGGAGTTACGCTGCCGCACAACCCCTTCCGGATCCAGGCCGATTCGACGCCGGTGAGTCAGGCCACGACCACACCGGTGACCGCCGGCAATGTCCCGCCCCTGCAGGTCACCGTCAGCACCGCCGCGCCGACCAGCTCCGCCGACCGGACCGCGGTCGCGCAGGGCCAGGTGTGCACCCAGGCGCAGGCCGCGCTCATCGGCGCGACCTCGGACGGCACCACCCTGCTGTGCCTGAAGAGCAGCAGCGGATATCGCTGGACCGGGCCGTACACCGTCTCCACCGCCGTCTACGACAGCGGCTCGAAATGCAATGCGGCCAGCGACAAGTCCGCGCGGACCGCCGACGGCCACGCGCTGGTCTGCGAGGGCCAGGGCCGCAACGCCGCCTGGACGCTCTGGGTGGAGTAGTCCGCCGGCACCACTTGCCGGTTCGTATGCTGCAAGTGCAGTTACCACCTGTGTTCGACGCCGAACGATGCAGACGGAGGATTTGTCATGGCCGAACGAGTTGCCGTAGTTTCCGGAGCCGCCCGGGGGATCGGGGCGGCGGTCGCGAAGCGGCTGGCCGCGGACGGACTGGCCGTCGGCGTGCTGGATCTGGACGCCGCGCACTGCGCCGACACCGTCCAGGCGATCACCGAGGCCGGCGGCAAGGCGGTGGCCCTGGGCGCGGACGTATCGAACGAGGATTCGGTGGCCGCGGCCATCGGCGAGCTGGCCGGATCGCTCGGCGCACCGACCGTCGTGGTGAACAACGCCGGTATCCTGCGGGACAATCTGCTGTTCAAGATGTCCGTCGACGACTGGGACGCGGTCCTGGGCGTCCATCTGCGCGGCGCGTTCCTGATGACCCGCGCGGTGCAGAAGTACATGGTCGAGGCCAAATGGGGCCGGGTGGTGAACCTGTCGAGCACCTCGGCGCTGGGCAACCGCGGCCAGGCGAACTACTCCGCGGCCAAGGCCGGTATGCAGGGCTTCACCAAAACCCTTGCCATCGAACTGGGCAAATTCGGCGTCACCGCGAACGCCATCGCGCCGGGCTTCATCGCCACCGATATGACCGCCGCCACCGCGGCCCGCGTGGGCGTGGACTTCGAGGACTTCCAGAAGGCCGCCGCCGCCCAGATCCCGGTGCAGCGCGTCGGGCGGCCCGAGGATATCGCGCACACCGCCTCGTTCCTGGTCAGCGAGGGCGCGGGCTTCGTCTCGGGCCAGGTCATCTATGTCGCGGGCGGCCCCACCAACTGACCTGCGCGGGTCGCGCGGGATATCGAATCCGCCCGTACCCGAACGGGTTTCGCATCGACCGGGCGGGCACGCGGAAATGCGTCAAGCCTTTCCGCGTCCCCGTCCCGGCCACACGCGTCGATCCGTCCCACGACGACGTCCGGCCCGAATGTTCGGTTGTCGCAGATCGGGCGTGGCCGACAGAGCGTTCGGTGCGTTCGCCGGGACGAGCGAGCAGAGACCAAGCACGAGCGACAGAGCACTCAGCGCGTTCACCGGGGTGGGCAAGCGGACATCGCGCGCGAACGACAGAGCATTCAGTGCGTTCGCCGGGACGAGCAAGCAGAGACCAGGCACGAGCGACAGAGCATTCAGTGCGTCGCCGGGGTGGGCGGGGGGCGGTAGGTTCGCGGTATGAGGCGGCGGGCGGTTCGGCGGGGGGTGACCAGTTATGTGCTGTTGTTGCCCAGTGCGGTGGGGGTCGGGTGTTTTCTGCTGTTGCCGATCGTGGTGGTGGGCTGGCTCAGTGTGCACAGTTGGAATCTGTTGGGGCCCATGCGGTTCGTCGGGCTGCGGAATTGGCGTGCGGTGCTGGGGGATCCGGCGTTCGGGCATTCGCTGCTGGTGACGGCGGGGCTGGCGGCGATCGTGGTGCCGGTGCAAACCGGCTTGGGATTGGCGGTCGCGTTGCCGTTGGCGCGGCGGAACGGCGGAACGGCGTTACGAGTGATGTTCGCGCTGCCGTGGATGTGCGCGCCGGTCGCGGTGGGCGTGGTCTGGCAGTGGATGTTCGCGCCGACCGGCGGCGCGATCGATGCGCTGCTGGGCAGCCGGATCGAATGGCTGTCCGATCCGGCGTTGGCCCTGCCCTCGGTCGCGGCGGTGGGCATCTGGTCGAATTTCGGCTATGTGGCCCTGTTCTTCGTCGCGGGTATCCGGGCGATTCCGCCGGAGATCCTGGACGCGGGCGCGCTGGACGGTGCCGATGGCTGGCGGCGCACGCGCTGGCTGGTACTGCCGCTGTTGCGTCCCACCATGTTCTTCGTCCTGGTCACCGGCATGCTCACCGCCTTCCAGACCTTCGACACGGTATACGCGCTGACCCGGGGCGGACCGGGCAACCGCACGGATGTGGTCGCGATGCGGATCTTCGACGAGGCGTTCGTGGCAGCGCGTCCCGGACGCGCCGCGGTGATGGCGCTCGTGGTGTTCGCGGTGATGTTCGCGATCACCCTTCTCCAGCATCGCTATTTCCGGGATCGGACGGTCCATGAGTACTGAATCGATCGAAAGCTTCTGCAGCGCAGTATCTTCCGTGAGACGTACGACGGCCAGGGCGCGGCTGCGCAGCCTCGCGGTCTATGCGCTGCTGTTCGCCGGCGCCCTGTTGACCGTCGCACCGCTCGTGCTCAGCGCGATGACCGCGGTGAAAGCCCCGGAGCAGTTCGCGGCCGGTTCGGCACTGGCCCTGCCGAATCCGGTGACCGGGGCGAATTTCACGACCGTACTGAACGGGGGACTGGGCCGTGCGGTCCTGGTGACGGCGCTGATGACGGCGTTCATCACCGGCGGACAGCTGATCACCGCCATCCTCGCGGCATACGCGTTCGCCCGCACCGAATTTCCCGGCCGCGACGTGCTGTTCTGGATCTACCTGGGCACCATGATGGTGCCCCCGGTGGTCACCCTGATTCCGCTCTATCTGATGTTTGCGCAACTCGGCTGGCTCAATACGTTCTGGGCGTTGATACTTCCGTTCGTGTTCGCCTCGCCGTACGCGATATTCCTGCTGCGCCAATACTTCCGGTCCATTCCGGGCGAACTGCTCGGCGCGGCGCGGCTGGACGGCGCGAACACCCTGGACATCCTGGTTCACGTGATGGTGCCGATGAGCCGGCCCATTCTGGCCACTCTGGCGCTGATCACCGTTGTCACGCAATGGAACAGCTTCATGTGGCCGCTGGTGGTCGGCAGCGGTGACACCTGGCAGGTGCTGACGGTGTCGACCGCGACGCTGCAGACCCGCTACAACGCGCAGTGGACGCTCGTGATGGCCGCGACGACATTGGCGATCGTGCCGCTGGTCCTGCTTTTCGTGGTGTTCCAGCGTCAGGTGCTGCGCTCGATCGCCGCGACGGGGCTCAAATGAGTGCCGCGACGCGCAGAACCCTGAAATCCTCGACCCGGATCGCGCTGGCCGTCGCATTGAGCGCGGTGCTGCTGGTCGCGGCGGCGCTGTGGCTCGGACGCAGCGGTGACGGCTCGGGGCGCACGGTCCTGCGGATGCGGATCTGGGATGCGAGTTTCGTTCCTGCCTACCGCGCCTCGCTCGACGCGTTCGAGCGTGCGAATCCGGACGTGCAGGTGCGGATCACGGTGGTGCCGTGGTCTTCCTATCAGCAGAAATTACGCCTGGACGTGGCCGGGGGCACCGCGGACGACGTGTTCTGGACCAATACGTTCGCCGACTACTCGGATGCGGGCCGCCTGCTCGATATCGGCGCACTGCTGGGCCCCGATGCCGAACGCGCCTGGGACCCGTCCGCGGTCACACAGTACAGTCGCGGCGGAAAGCTCTGGGCGGTACCACAATTCGTGGACGGCGGCACCGCGGTGTACTACAACCGGGCACTGCTCGATGCCGCGCACGTCGATCCCGCCGCATTGTCGGGATTGCGCTGGGGAGGCGATGCGGACACGTTCGCGCCGATGCTGCACCGCCTCGCGACGGTCGCGCCGTGGGCGTTCAACGCCGCCAACGATCTTCAATCCATCGAACTGCCGTTCCTGGGCTCGGCCGGCGGACGTCTGCAAGGCCCGGACGACCGGTTCGTCTTCGACAGCCCGCAGGGTGATCAGGCGTTCGGCTACCTGGTCCGGCTGATCGCCGACAAGCTCGCACCCTCGGCCGCCGACACCGACAGCAACACCGATTTCACCCGAAACGCTTTCCTGCAAGGGAAATTGGCGTTGTTCCAGTCCGGCAGCTACAACCTCGCCACGGTCGTTCAGCAGGCGAAATTCCCCTGGGGCATCGCGATGATTCCGGCCGGGCCCGCCGGACGGGTCAGTACCGACAACGCGATCGGCCTCGCGGGAAATGCGGCGACCCGTCATCCGGCGGCGGTGCGCCGCCTGCTGGCCTGGCTGGGCAGCGCCGAAGGCAACCGCTACCTGGCCGAATCCGGCGCGACCATTCCCGCGGTGCTCGCCGACCAGCGGATCTACCGGGATTACTGGGCGCACAGGGGAATCGACGTGTCGCCGTTCTTCGATGTGCTCGACGGACCCCGGATCTCCGCGGGGAGCGGGGCCGGATTCGCGGTGGCGAACGACCTCATCGTCCCGATTCTGTCGGAGATGTACCTCGGCCGCACCCCGGTTCCCGAGGCCCTCCGGCGCGCGGTGGCAGCGGGCAATGCCGCCATGAGCGATCAGTAAGACTTGGGCGCAACGGCTTTCGCGAATATGGCACGAAAGCCGCTGAGCCCGGTCAGATTCCGCTGATGTCGACCAACGGAGTGCGTGGACCGAATTTCGGCTTGCGGGCCTGGCCGGAGATCTCCAGCAGGCGGATGGCCCGATAGCGATGCGGGCGAAGGGGTTCGAGATATTCGACCATGGCCTCGTCGTCGATGGGACGGCCGAGCAGAGTCCAGCCGACGATCGCGGCCAAGTGGAAATCGCCGACCGACAAGGCGTCCGGATCTCCCAGGGCGCGCTGGGCGATCTCCGCGGCGGTCCACACGCCGATACCCGGGACGGTCCGCAGACGTTCGGCGGCGGCCGCGGGATCGAGGTCCGCGGCCTGTTCGAGTCGGTCGGCCACCCGTGCGGCCAGCACGATCGTCTTCGAACGCTGCGGATCGACGTTCGCGCGGTGGTACTCCCAGGACGGGATGTGCCGCCAGGTGTGCGCGTCGGGCGGGACGCGCATCGGTATCGGCGTCGGGCCCGGCGCCGGATCGCCGAATTTCGACACCAGCCGCCGCCACGAGGCGCGCGCGGAGACGGTGTGCACGCGCTGCTCGAGTACTGCCGGGACGAGCGACTCGAAGATCAGCCCGGTTCGCAACATGCGCAGGCCGGGGAAGCGGCGATGCGCCTCGGCGATCTTGGGATGGTTCGGGATGAAGTCGGCCAGGTCCTCGTCGAGGCACAGCATCCGGGGCAACCGCTCGACGAATTCCGCGGCGCCGGGACCCCATGCCCGCGCCGACACCGCCCGCGGTCCCTCCTGAGCCAGCCGGTAGGTGACCGGGCCGGTGGGCATGCGCGAGGCGTGCCAGTGCGCGCCGTCGCGCGTGGTGGTATGACATGGATCACTACCGCCGCGACGCAGTGGTGCGAGGGTGCCAGCGAGATCGATCGGCAGTTCGGCGCTCACCGTGCGCTGCGCGCCGACCCTCGATTCCACCGGAACATTGTGCGCCATGCCGCGAAACGAAACGCACGCACCCGGCCGGATTCCAGTGACCTACGTCACCGGCATATCCGTGAAAGGCGATTTCGGGCGCGGTACGCATGCCGGGGGGTGGCGGCGGACTGTAACGCGAATGTCATAGAGTGCGATTTCCGAACGGATTCATCCAGCCACCGATTCTTTATCCGGCAATCGGTCGGCATATCTCGCAAGGGAGGCTCTAATGCTCACCACCATTCTGAATCAGCTGCTGAACATCTGGGGTGGAATCTTCGCCGGCAGCTCCGGCTACCAGATCGCCCCGGGCACCCTGCCGTTCGGCAGCTGATCCGTCGCCGTGGGGGCGCAAGGGCAGAGCAAAGGGCGTGCCAACAAGAAACCCACCGACCCAACAGGGAGGGCGCGAG
>CBJNFW010000265.1:0-12180 GCA_966435935.1 uncultured Nocardia sp. | reverse complement strand
ACGATCCAGAACGACATCCTCAAGGAGTACGCCTCGCGCGGCACCTGGATCTGGCCGCCCGAACCGTCGCTGCGGCTGATCGCGGACACCATCGAGTTCTGTGCCGCGCAGGCGCCGCGGTTCAACGCGATCTCGGTGGCGGGCGCGCACTTTCGCGATGCGGGCGCCACCGCGGTGCAGGAGATGGCGTTCACCCTCGCCGATGGCGTCATCTACTGCGACACCGTCGTCGAACGCGGGCGGATGAGCATCGATCAGTTCGCGCCGCAGGTCTCCTTCTTCTTCTACACGCACGGCGACTTCTTCGAGGAGATCGCGAAATACCGTGCGGGACGGCGACGCTGGGCCACCATCGTGCGCGAGCGGTACGGCGCGACCAAGGACAAGGCCTCGATGTTCCGGTTCGGCTGCGTCTCCGGCGGTGCGTCGCTGTACGCGCCGCAGGCACAGAACAATCTGGTCCGCATCGCCTACGAGGCGCTGGCCTCGGTGCTGGGCGGGGTGCAGTCGATGTTCACCGCGGCCTGGGACGAGCCGTTCGCGCTGCCCAGTGAGGAATCGGCGACCCTGGCGCTGCGCACCCAGCAGATTCTGGCCTACGAGACCGGCGTGACCCGGGTCGCGGATCCGCTCGGCGGCTCGTACTTCGTCGAGGCGCTGACCGACGAGACCGAGGCGCGCATCGTCGAGATCATGGCCGATCTGGACCGGCACGGCGGGATGGTGCGCTGCATCGAGGACGGCTATCTGCAGGGGCTGATCGCAGACGAGGCGTACAAGGCGCATCAGCAGATCGAATCGGGCGAACGTCCGGTGGTCGGGGTGAACCGGTTCGTCTCCGACGAGCCCGCACCCGATATCGGCACCTACGAACTCGATGCGCAGGGGCGCGAGGTGCAGTTGCAGCGCCTGGCCAAGGTGAAGGCCGAACGGGATTCCGCCGCAGTGCGTTCCACCCTGACCGCACTGTCGCGCGCCGCGGAGGGAGACGAGAATCTGATGGACCGCCTGATCGACTGCGCCAACGCCTATTGCACGGTCGGGGAGATGACCGCCGCGCTGAAATCGGTGTGGGGCGAATTCCAGCAGCCGGTGGTGTTCTGATGACCGCGCGGGTACTGGTCGCCAAGCCGGGACTGGACGGACACGATCGCGGCGCGAAGATCGTCGCGCGCACGTTGCGCGATGCGGGATTCGAGGTGATCTACACCGGCATTCGCCAGCGCGTGGAGGACATCGTCTCGATCGCGTTGCAGGAGGACGTGGCCGTCGTGGGCCTGAGCATCCTGTCCGGTGCGCATCTGGCGTTGACCAAGCGGGTGGTGGACGCGCTGCGCGCCGCGGACGCCGGGGATATCGCCGTGGTGGTGGGCGGCACGATTCCGCAGGCGGATGTGTCGCGGCTGGCGGAGGCCGGGGCCGCGGCGGTATTCCCGACCGGTACGCCGCTGGAGGTCCTTGTCGCCGAGATCCGCAAACTGACCGGCACACCGGCGCCGTCCTGAACGCGTTGTCGGCGAATCGCGCTGTGAAAGTGCTTGGAACTGGAGGAAAATCGTGCGTATCGGAGTGATGATCGGCCCGGAGAAGGGCGATGCCGCGCGCAAGCTCGATCGGATGCTGGCCGATATCGAATGGGCGGAGTCCGCCGGCCTGGACACCGCGTGGATTCCGCAGATACCCACCGATTTCGACGCCATGATCACCGTCGCGCTGATGGGGCTGAAGACCTCGCGCATCGAATTGGGCACGGCCGTGGTGCCTTTGCAGGCGCAACACCCGATCGCTCTTGCGCGGCAGGCGCTCTCGGCACAGGCCGCGGCGGGCGGGCGGCTCGCACTCGGCGTGGGACCGTCGCATCACTGGATCGTGCGGGACATGCTGGGGCTGCCGTACGACAAGCCGGCCGCCTACACGCGCGACTACCTCGACGTGCTGAATCCCGCACTGCGCGGGCCAGGTTCGGTGGAGGTGGAGAACGAGACGTTCACCGTGCGCAATCCGCTGGATCTGGGGCCGGTGGCCCCGATACCCGTGCTGGTGGCCGCGCTGGGACCGGTGATGTTGCGCATCGCGGGGGAGCGTGCGGACGGCACCGTGCTGTGGATGGCCGACGAGCGCGCGATCGCCGACCACATCGCGCCGAAGATCACCAAGGCCGCCGCCGACGCGGGCCGCCCGGCTCCGCGCATCGTGGCGGGGCTGCCGGTGTGCCTGTGCCGTCCCGGTGAGGTGGATCAGGCCAAGGAACGGGCCAACCGCATCCTCGCCGAGGCGGAGGTCTCGCCGAATTATCAACGGCTGCTGGACCAGGGCGACGCCCGCAACGTCGGCGACATGTGCGTCGCGGGAGACGAGGCGGCGATCGTGGCGGGGCTGCGCCGGTACGCCGAGGCCGGGGCGACGGATGTGTCGGTGCGGCTGCTGCCGATCGGGGACACGCTCGACGAGTTGCGCGCCTCCAAGCGCCGCACCCGCGAGATGATCGCCGAGGTCGCGCGGGAGTTGCGTTAGTCCTTGCCCTGCAAGGGAATTCGGAACGCCGACCGGATCGCGCGTCGGCGGGGTTCGCGGAGAACGGGTGATGCAGATGCGACCGGATGAACGAGTGTCGCCGGAGCCGGACACGACCGGCGGCGGGCCGCTGGCCGGTGTCCGGATCCTGGAGGTCGGCACCATGCTGGCCGGGCCCTACGCGACCATGATGCTGGCCGATCTCGGTGCGGAGGTGACCAAGCTGGAACCGGCCGCTGGGGAGATCTCCCGGCAGGTCGGCGACACTTATTTCGCCAGTCTCAATCGCGGCAAGCGCAGCCTGTGCATCGATCTGACCTCGCCCGGCGGACAGGAGCGGCTGGGTGAGCTGGCCGCGAAATCGCATGCGCTGCTGGTGAATCTGAAGCCCTCGGCGATCCGGCGGCTCGGGCTGACCTATGCAGCGCTGCGCCGGTGGAACGAGCGGATCGTATGCGTGGCGATCACCGGATTCGGCCTGGAGGGCGGCGACGACCCGGCCTTCGACTACGTCGTGCAGGCGTCGACCGGAATCGCGGCCATGACCGGTGACCCGGACGGCCCGCCCACATTGCCCGGATACTCCTCCGCGGACAATTCCACCGGCCTGACCGCCGCGCTGGGGCTGCTCGCGCAGATCGTCTCGGGCCGCGGCGGGCAGGTCGACGTCTCGCTCTACGACGTGATGCTCCCCCAGCTCAACTACCATGCCGCCGCCTACCTGGGCACCGGCGCCGAACCCCGGCGCCGTCCCTTCGGTGCGCACTCGTATTACGTTCCGGCGCAATTGTTCCCGACCGCCGAGGGGTATCTGGCGCTGTTCATCACGCACGACGGGTTCTGGAAGACCTTCGCCGCCGAGGCCGGAGTCGCCGGTTTCGAGACCATGGCCGAACGCGCCTCCCGTCGGGACGAGGTGCTGACCGCCGTCACCGCCGCCCTGGCCGCCGACACCGCTGCGGGGTGGCAGAACCGGCTGCGCCCCTTGGGAATTCCCGCGGCGGCGGTGCGCACTCTGCCCGAAGCGCTGGCCGCGACCCCGGAGGCGATCGTCACCGCGGGTGAATTCCGGCTGATCCGCAGTCCGATCAAGATCGCCGGATACGAACCCGAGTACGGCCCGCCCCCGGCTCTCGGCGAAGCCGGTCGCTGAAAGCCGGTCCCGTGCAACTGGATTCCGACACCAGCGAGCTGGTCCCGAATTGCCCGGTCCCACGGGTTGATTCGGGAGCGTCGACGCGCCATGGTGCGGAAGATGGAGCAATCCGGCGGCGCGACGGGTGAAACTCCCGGTACGCGCGAGGCCCCGCGGGCGGATCGGCTGGGATCCGCTTCGCGGGGCCGGGGCGGAGGGCGTTCGGCGGGTCTCACTCGTAGTCGACGGTGATGGAATCGGTGTCGGGGACCGCCTGGCAGGTCAGCACGTAGCCCTCTTCGAGTTCGTCGTCGGTGAGCGCGTTGTTCTGACGCAGCGTCGCGTGTCCCTTGGTGACCTTGGCCATGCAGGTGGCACAGTTTCCCGCCTCGCAGGAGAACGGCGGAGTGAGTCCGGCCCGGCGGGCGCTTTCGAGCAGGGTCTCGCCGTCGTTGCGGGGGACGGTCTTCTTCTTGCGGTTCAGGATGATGGTGACCGTGCCCTCGCTCGTGCCGGCGGGTTCGGCGGGTGCCGCCGCCGGGGCGGTCACGGTGTCGGGTGCTTCGTCGCCGGGCAGCACCGGCGCCGGGGCGCCGAACCGCTCACTGAAGATCAGGCCCGGTCCGGGCAGTGCCTTCTCGATCATCTCCATGAACGGTTCGGGTCCGCAGATGTAGCTGTCGGCTTCCCCGTCTGACCCGACGAACTCGGCGATCGCCTCGGGAGTGAGGAATCCGCTGTCGGAGTCCAGGTGCCGGATCACGCTGAGCCGTCCGGGATATCGCGCGGCCAGGTCGGCCAGCGCGGTGTCGAAGATCACCGACGCGCGATCGCGGTCCGCGCACAGCAGTCGCACTCGCCGGTCGGTGGTGGCCAGGGCGCTCTTGGTGAGCGACAGGACCGGGGTGATCCCGCTGCCGCCGGTGAATCCGAGCAGGGGCCAGGACGTCTCGCGCAGACAGAATCGGCCCGCGGCCTGGGACATCTCCAGTTCGTCGCCCTCGACGACGTTGTCGTGCAGCCAGTTCGAGACCGCGCCGCCGGGCACCCGCTTGACGGTGGTCATCAATTCGCCGTCGGTTTCCGGAGCGCTGGACATCGAGTACGAGCGGAACAGGGCCCGGCCGTCCACATTCACCCGGAACGTGCAGAACTGCCCGGCACGGTACGTGATCGGCCCATCGTGCGGGGCCAGCACGAAGGTGCGCGCGTCCGCGCTCTCCTTGCTGATCCTGGTGACGGTCGCGCGCTGGAACATCGGTGGTCTCGCCATGAACTACCCTCCTCTGGTATTAAGATTCTAGTATAGAGAGAATTAGATTCTCATCAATGAGATTGGATGGTCGTGATGGTGTCGTGCACCACTCGGGAGTCGTCGTGAGCCCGCCTGGCGACGCCGCGACGGGCCGCGCCGATCCGGTCGTGCTGGCCTTCGAGGGTCGCGAGTACTCCCGGACGGAGCTGGACCGCCTCGCCGCGGGCCTGGCGGCCGAACTGGCCGATCGCGGCGTGCGGCGGGGCGACCGGGTCGCGCTGATGTCCTCCAATCGACCGGAATTCGTGGTGGCCGTGCTCGGACTGTGGCAGCTCGGCGCGACGGTGGTGCTGATCAGCCCGGCGTGGAAAGGCACCGAGATCGACCATGCCCTGGCACTGACCGAACCCGTTCTCGGCGTGGGTGATTCACCGTTGCTCGGGCAGGCGGTGCCGATGCGGCACCTGGACGAGCCGATCATCCCGCGCCCGTATTCGGCCGCCCGGCCCGACCCGGAGTCCGATGCGGTGCTCGTCTTCAGTTCCGGCACAACGGGTATGCCCAAGGCCGTGCGGCATACGCACGCCTCGATGGCCGCGGCCGTGCGGCACTGGATCGACGTGCTCGAGCTGGATTCCACCGACCGCCTGCAGATCCTCACCCCGCCCTCGCACATCCTGGGCCTGCTGAACATCGTTACGGTGCTGCGGGCCGGGGCCTGGATGCGGCTGCACCGGCGCTTCGACCTCGACCGCATGCTGAGCTGTATCGCCGAGGACCGGATCACCATCGAAATGGCCGTGGCCCCCATCGCTCTGGCGTTGGCCGCCCACCCCGGACTCGAGTCCTACGACCTGTCCTCGCTGCGCTACATCATGTGGGGTGCGACGCCGGTGGCACCCGGTGTCGCCGAAACCGTCACCGCCCGAACGGGTGTGCCCTGGTTGCCCGCTTACGGGGCCAGCGAGTTGCCGGTCATCGCGTGCAGTCCGATCGGCGGGACGCGCCTGGACAGCGTGGGCAAGGCCGCGCCGGGCGTGCGGATGCGGGTGATCTCACTGGAGACCCGAGAACCGCTGGGCCCGGGGGAGATCGGCGAACTACAGGCGCGCGCCCCCTCGCTCATGGCCGGATATCTCCCCGGCGAGGCGACCGCGAGCGCGTTCGACGACGGCTGGTATCGCACCGGCGACGTCGGCAGTATCGACGCCGAGGGCTGGATCCTGCTCACCGACCGGTCCAAGGAGATGATCAAGGTGCGCGGCTTCCAGGTCGCGCCCGCCGAGATCGAGGCCGTCCTGCACGCGCATCCGGCGGTGGCCGACTGCGCGGTGTTCGGGGTGGCCGACCGGGCCGACGGAGAGGCGATCGTCGCGGCCGTCGCCCGCGCCGGCGAGGTCACCGCCGGCGAACTCACCGCGCTGGTCGCGGACCGCCTCGCCGGGTACAAGCGGCTGCGCCGCGTGGTCTTCGTATCCGAGATCCCCCGGCTGCCGTCGGGCAAGGTGTTGCGCCGAATTCTCAAGGAGCAGTATGGACGTCAGATACACGAGTGAACAGCGGCAACTGCGGGACGCGGCCGCCAAGCTGGCCGATGACCTGGGGCCGGGTTCGGTTCTGGGACTGGATGATTCGGCCCGTGTGCGCAGGCTGGAGGCGACGGTCGCGCAGACCGGCTGGCGTGCGTTGCGCACCGACGGGGCCAGCGGTGTCGAGGTGGCGATCGTCGCCGAGGAGTTCGGGCGCGGCCTGGTCGACGTGCCGTTCCTCGGTCCGATACTGGCCGATGACCTGCGACGATCCGAGGACACGGCCGTGCGCTGGACCGTGGCCGTCGACGATCGGGCCATCGATGCGCGCGATGCCGGCCGGGTGCTGATCGTGGACGGGTCCCGGCTGCTGGCCGCGGGCGTCGGCGAGGATTCGCCCGGTGCGGATCTGACCCGGCACGACGCGTCGATCAGCGGCGACCCGGAGCCGCTCGGCGAACTCGACGACGACCGGATCGGCCGTTGGCATGCGCTGGCGCTCACCGCGACCAGCGCGGATCTGGTCGGATGTGCGCGCGGCGCCCAGGCTCTCGCGGTCGACTACGCGAAAGTGCGTGAGCAGTACGGCAATACGATCGGCTCCTATCAGGCCGTGGCACATCTGCTCGCGGAGAGCCAGGCGCTGATCGAGGGATCGATCAGCGTGCTGCGACACGCGGCATGGGCGGTGGATGAACTCACCCCCGACGAGGCCGTCCGGGCCGGGCAGATCGCCCAGTTGTACTGCGCGCGGGCCGCGCACACGGTGTGCGAGACGGCCATTCAGGTGCACGGCGGTATCGGCAACACCTGGGAATGCCTGGCGCACGTCTATCTGCGGCGCGCGCTGACCTCGGCGGAACTGTTCACCGTGCGGCTGGAGGAGATCGACTGTGGCCTTACCTGATTCCCGCACCAAGCGGCATTGTTCCCGCTGGGCAGGGAGGGGGGCGACCGGGGGCATCGGTGATCGGCCCGACGAGCCGGTGCTGGTCGCCGGATGCGCGGAGGAGGACGGAAGCCGGCCTCGACGATCGCCCTCGCGGCGGGATCGTTCCCGGTCAGCCCGAAGGAGATCGGCGGTGAGCTTCGGACATCGGCCCGATGAGACGGACCTGTTTCCCGTACAAGTCAAGGAGATCGACAGTGGACTTTCGTGATTCACCCGAAGAAGCCGAATTCCGCGCGCGCCTGCGCGATTGGCTGGCAGAGACCGCCGGCCGCTTCCCGACCTCGGGCGACGAGTACTGGGCGCGGCAGGGCGAATGGCATCAGGCCCTGTACGCGGCGGGCTTCTTCGGGGTGACCTGGCCGCGAGAATTCGGCGGGCAGGAGTTGCCGCCGGTCTACGACGTGATCCTGGACGAGGAACTGGCGATCGCCGGAGCGCCGCCGCGCCCGAGCCTGGGTTATCTGGTGCAGGGCCTGGGCCGGCACGGCAGCAAGGAATTACAGCAGCGCTTCCTGCCCGGGATGATCAACGGGACCGAACGCTGGTGCCAGGGTTTCAGCGAACCGGGCGCGGGCTCGGATCTGGCCTCGCTGACGACCACCGCCACCCGCGAGGGCGACCACTACGTCATCCACGGGCACAAGATCTGGACCAGCTACTCCGACGTCGCGGACTGGTGTCTGCTGCTGGCCCGCACCGATGCGGATGTGCCTCGGCACAAGGGGATTTCGGGATTCATCATCTCGATGCACCAGCCGGGTGTGGAACAGCGGCCGCTGAAGATGATCAGCGGCGTCACCCGTGAGTTCGGGCAGGTGCGTTTCGACGGCGCGACGGTGCCCGCCGATCAGCTCGTCGGTGAACCGGGTGACGGCTGGAAGCTCGCCATGACGGTGGTCGGGCACGAACGCGAACCCTCCACCCTGGGTTTCGCCGCGCGGTACGGAAAGCTGGTGCGCCAGTTGGCCTCCCGCGTGGACGGCCCGCCACCCGCCGAACTCGCCTGGGCGGCAGTGCAGACCGAGATGCTGCGGCTGCACGTGCGGCGCAGGCTCTCCGAACAACTCGACGGGGTCACCCACGGTCCGGACGGATCGTTGGACAAACTCCTCATGACCTGGGTCGATCAATCCGTCGGGCACGCCGCGCTGCGGGTGGGCGGCAGCCGCGATCCGGAACTGCTCGGCTCGTACCTGTACAGCCGGGCGCAGAGCGTCATGGGCGGGACCTCGCAGATTCAGAAGAACATCATCGCCGCACGCATCCTGGGATTGGGAGTTTGACATGTACGACATGCCCGCCGAAATCGACGTCCGCGCCGAGGGACCGGTCCGGATCATCACGTTGAACCGCCCCGATGCGCTCAACGCCGTCAACGATGCGCTGCATTCGGGACTGGCCCGGCTCTGGCCGCAGCTCGGCGCCGATCCCACCGCGCGAGTGGCCGTATTGACCGGCGCCGGCCGCGCATTCTCCGCGGGCGGGGATTTCGCCTATCTCGACGAGTTGAGCAACGACCGTGCGCTGCGCGCGAAATCCATCGCCGACGGCCGCGACATCGTGCTCGGCATGGCGCGCTGCCGGATTCCGGTGATCGCCGCGGTGAACGGGCCGGCCGTCGGATTGGGTTGCAGCCTGGTCGCTTTGAGCGATCTGGTCTACATCGCCGAAACCGCGTACCTGGCCGATCCGCACGTGCAGGTCGGTCTGGTCGCCGCCGACGGCGGCCCACTCACCTGGCCGCTGCACACCAGCATGCTGCTGGCCAAGGAGTACGCCATCACCGGCGCCCGGATTTCCGCCGAGAAGGCGCGTGAGATGGGCCTGGCCAACCACGTCGTCGCCGATCCGGTCGCCGAGGCCCTGGCCTGTGCTCAGCGCATCCTCGAACTGCCGCAGCAGGCGGTGGAGAGCACCAAACGCCTGTTCAACATGCAGCTCGAGCACACGGTGCTGCAAACTCTCGATTTCGCGCTCACCGCGGAGGATCTCACGTTCCAGAGCGAGGATTTCCGGGCCAATATCGCCAGGCTCACCGCTGCCAAGCGCTGAGGTGCGCCGGTCGGTGGCCCGTTGGTTCGCAGTCGCCGAGAGGCAGTGCTGATCGATGTGCGCGGATTCGCGTCAGTCCATGCCGCGCTTGCCGGGTGTCCAGAACGGCTTGGTGACCACCGACCGCCGAGGCCAACGCCGTTCGCGGACAAGGTATCCGGAGATCATCTGGATGGTCCGCGCCTCGCCGGCGAGATAGGCGACGCCCGGTTCGTCCGGCAGGTCGATGGCGCGGACCGCGTCGAGCAGGGTTTGCGACCGGGCGGCCGAGGCGGGGCCGCGCAGCGGGCGGGTCAGGGCCACGGCGCGGTGCAGCGGGAGGCGATCGGCCTCGGTGGCGGTTTCGACCGCACCGTAGACCGGGATGTGGCCGGGGACCGCGCGCAGCATCGGCCCGAAGGCGGCCGAGGCGGTCTCCTCTCCGGCGAACAGGTGATACGGCGCGTCGGGCCGGAGGGTGAAAGTGCCCTCCGGGCCGCGGAAGCGAACGGCGAGACCGGGTGTCGCCTCCCGGCCCCAGGCCGCGCCGGGGCCGTCGCCGTGGTCCAGCACGCAGATGTGTATCTCGGCGGCGTCGGGATCGTAATGCCACACCGAATAGGTGCGCAGATCGCCGATCCGGCCCATGATGCCTTCGGCCTCCGGATCGCCGGTCGCGATCCGGATCTGCTGTCCCGGAGACCAATTCAGGCCGCGCAGGGCCGGTCCGCCGATGCGGATGCGGCGCATGCGCGCGGCGATCTGCTCGGTCTCGAGGACCTGGCCCTCCAGGAAGAAGCGGTCCATCAGGCGGTTCCGCAGGCCGCGGGGCGAGCCGGTCGGCGGATTCGCCTCGGCGATGGTCGTGTGCGCGGGAGTGTCGTTGTGCGCCATGGGAATACCTTCGTATCGGGAGATTCGATCACTCGGTGCGGCGGCCGCGACGCCGCTGCTGATGATGAGCCCGGTGGGCCTGCTTGATGTCGGTCTTCAGCTGCCGGAGCTCGCCGGTGGCCTCGGTCAGGACCGCCCGGACCCGGTCGACGACTTCCGGGTCGCCGTGTGAGTGCACGATCACCGAGACCGCGGTCTTGAACAGACGCAGTGCGGGGCCGACGATCTCGGCGGCGTCGGGATCGCGGAACATGCCCCACTCGCCGCGTTCGGTGGCGCGGTCCCAGATCTGTTCCACGGTCTCGCCGTGTGCGTCCACCTCGGTGCGGCCCGCGGCGGTGATGTGAAAAACCTTTCTGCCGCTGTCGATTTCGAGCGTGGCCAGACCCTCGTCCTCCAACTGCTGGAGGGTGGGGTAGACCGCGCCCGCGCTCGGGCGATACGCGCCGCGACAGCGATCCTCGAGCCGGGACATCAGCTCGTAGCCGTGGCCGGGCTGCTCGGCGATGAGCGCGAGCAGGGCCAGCCGCAGTTCGCCGGGGCCGAAGAAGCGCCCCGGCCCCGGGCCGATGCCGCCGGAGGCGGGAGGTCGTCGTGGACTCACACTCTCAAGCTATATCGTAAGATATAGCGAAAGCAAGATCTTCGCCTCCTGACCGTGCTGTGCACACATATTGAGAATGGCGTGTACATTTATAGAGAATGTAGTTTTCATGCTGTTCGAGCCCATTGTCCGCAAGGGGTTCCGACGAAGAGGAGCTGTGATGCAGATTCGGCCGGGGCAGGTCGCCGTCATCACCGGCGGCGCCAGCGGTATCGGTTACGGCCTGGCCGAGGCGCTCGCCGCCCGTGGGGTCCGCTTGATTCTGTCGGACATCCGGCAGGACGGCCTGACCGAAGCCGCGGCCGCACTGCGCGACGCCGGAGCCGAGGTCACGGCTGTGGTCGCCGATGTGAGCGACGAGTCCTCGGTTCGGGCGCTCGCCGAGGCCACCGTGACCGCCTACGGCCGCGTGGATCTGGTCTGCAACAACGCCGGGGTCGTCTGCCCCCGGGCCGCGATGTGGGAGCAGGACGCGCGCACCTGGCAGCGTATGATCGGCATCAAGGTGCTCGGAGTCATCCACGGCGTCAAGGCTTTCGCGCCGCTGCTGATCGCCCGGGGCGCGGGACACATCCTCAACACCGCCTCCTCAGGTGGCCTGACCCCGCTCCCGGACCGCACTCCCTACACCGGCACGATGCACGCGGTGGTCGGGCTCACCGAAACTTTGGATCTGGAACTGAAGCAGGTCTCACCGGACCTCGGCGCGACCGTTCTGTGCCCCGGGCTGGTGGACACCCCGCTCGGCCGGAACTCGGTCACTCTCGGTGCGATCGCACCCCCGCCCGCCGACGCCCCCGCTCCCTCGATGCGCACGCTGGCCGCAGCTCGCGGCGGAATCCTGTCTCCGCGTGAAGTGGCCGAAGCGGCCCTTGCCGCAATAGAAGCCGGTCGGGTGCACACTGCTCCCGGTGCGGGCGTTGCCGACCGGGCTCGGGCCCGGGTCGATGCACTTCTGAGTGATCTGGCGACCGACTGAATCCTGTCCGGGGAATATCGGCAGCGGCGGCGCATATCCGAGATGTGCGCGCACAGCACTGTGATCGGGGGGGCTGCCGCATCGGTGACCTGAATGCAGACAACCGTGAGATGGTCCGGCATTCGCGTCGGCTCGACGCGTTGTGCCTCGCGCTGGATTGTGACGAGAGGCGTTGCGCTGCAGCAGGCTTCGAATTCAGCCCAGGGTCGTGATGATGTGCGGAAGATCCAGTGTGGTGCGGATGCCGGGCTCGGCGGCACACACCGCGGGGACGGCGTTCACCGCTC
>CBJNFW010000264.1:0-12268 GCA_966435935.1 uncultured Nocardia sp. | reverse complement strand
TCCACGGCCATCTGCTGCTGCCGCTGCCGCCGGTGAGCGCGCGTCGTCCCGGGGTGAATCCGGCGATGGACCTGGTGCTCGCGCGGGCGATGGCCAAGCGGGCGCCCGATCGGTTCGGCAGTTGTGCGGAATTCGCCGCGGCGGCGAAGCAGGCGCTGACCGCACCGGTTCCCGCGGTCCCGCCCGCACCGCCGGTCGCCGCGGTGCCGCCCGCCGCAGTGCGTCCGGGAATGCCCCTCGCCCCCGCCGGGGCGCCGCCCGCGCGGCAGGCGATGAACGGTCATCCGGTGGGGGTGGGAGTTGCGGCGCCCGCCGTGCCCCCGGTGCCGCCGCCTGCGGGATTCGCGCCGAATTCGGCTGTGCCGCAACCAGTTTCGAGGCGGACGTCCAACATGCTGATGTGGCTCGTGCTCGGTGTGGTCGCCTTGGTGATCCTGGCCGGTGTGGGGTTCCTCGTGCTCTCCAGCGGTTCGCATACCGGTGCCGCCGCCGGGCCGAAGGCCACCGGCCCCGCCACCGCGCCGGGCGCCGCCACCCCGACGGTGACGCGGCGCTTCGACGCCGTCACCGCCGTCCAGCAGAACTTCCCGACCCTGCTGCCGCAGGGGGATTCGAATACCGGGGACGCCTACCAGGGCCGGGTGTCCTGTCAGCGGAGCCGGCCGGGTCAACCCGGCAAGGTATTCCAGGGCGATCCGGTGACGAGCGTGATTCGACGCAGCAATCCGCTGGGCTCGGCGAACTGGATCGGCGCTTGGGAGTGCACCTCGCGCCAGACCTCGCTCGGTTACGCGCTGGCGGTCTTCGACAGCCCGGCCGCCGCGCAGGCCGCACTGGCCGCGGCCCCGATCACGCGGACGGCCACCGGCAGCAAGAATGAATCGGCGTTCACCGTCCGCAACTGGATCGTGCCCGAGGACATGCGCACCGAGACAGCCGAGATGCTCGTCTCCTTCGAATCCGATCCGACCCGGGCGAATACGCTGCTGTACGCATTCGACACCGGGCCGGTGGAGATGATGGGCGATACCCCCGCGCACGAGGTGCTCGCCAAGTGGTGGGATCAGACTCCGCTGTAGAGCCCGGCTACGGCTTGCGTGCGACGCCCGCGTAGGCGGATACCTCCGCGTCCACTGTCTGCGCGGGCGCGATGCCGTCGGGCCGCCAGCGGTGTGGCACCTCCACGCCCGGCTCGACCAACTCCAGTTGCCGGAAGAACCGCGTGAACTCCTCCCGCGTGCGCACCTGGCACGGCATGCCGCTGCCACGGTAGATGCCGACCACGGTGGATATCGCGGCCGGATCGAAATCCGGGGTCACATGCGTCATCACCAGATACGAGCCGGGTGCCAGCCCGGCCATCAGCGTATCGACGATGTCGTAGGCGCCGTGTTCGTCGGGGACGAAGTGCATCAACGCGTTCAGGCTCAGCGCCACCGGTTGGGTCAGGTCCAGCGTCTCGGTCAAACCCGGCGCGTCGAGGATCGTCTCGGGCATCGTGACGTCGGCGGAGACGTAGTTGGTGCGGCCTTGCGGTGAGCTGACCAGCAGTGCTCTGGCGTGCACGAGCACCAGCGGGTCGTTGTCGACGTAGACCACTCGCGCCTCGGGCGCGACCTGCTGGGCGACCTGATGCAGACTCGGCTCGGTCGGGATTCCGGTTCCGATGTCGAGGAATTGGCGAATGCCCGCCTGTGCGAGAAACCGCGTCACGCGGTGGATGAAAGCTCTGTTCTCCCGCGCGGCCACCCGCACCCCCGGCCAGATGCCGACGACCTTTTCCGCCGCCTCCCTGTCCGCGCGGTAGTGATCCTTGCCGCCGAGGTAATAGTCGTACATGCGGGCGGTATGGGGCTGATCCTTCTGTAGGTCGACGGGGGAGCCGGGTTCCACGGTTCGGAGTTCCTTTCGCAGTCGAGGCGACACCAAGGTAGCAAGCGCCGAAGGGTGGGCATCGCGTTCACCCCTTGGGCCCCTGCGTATTCGGTTCAGCGGCGTTCGGACCGAGGGTATGAAAGTGTCGTCTCTCATGATCGGCGGACAGCGGACGAGGATGCGGTGGCGGCCCGAGCCGGGCGGTTGGTGACATTGATGGCGGTCGCGTTCGGGTTGACCGTCGTGATCACCCGGCTGTATCTGATGGCCTCCGGATCAAATTCATCACCACCGCGATCGGCGCGCGCGGCAGTCCCGCGCCGAGTCCCAGGAGCGGCCTGCCGACGCGGCGAACAAGGTCGTGCCCGCCGCGTCGTGAGGCTCGCGTCGTCGGTTACGCGTGATCATTCACCCTGGCCACGAACGCATCCCATTCCGCCGGGGTGAAGATCAGTGCCGGGCCGGTGGGGTGCTTGGAGTCGCGTACGCCGACCATGCCTTGATCGAGGTGTGCGACCTCCACGCAGTCGCCACCGAGTTGACTTCGTCTGCTCTTGAACCACTCAGCGGTGGACAGGTCGATGTTCATGTCGCGTACTCGCTTTCGATCGCTTGCAGAAGCGCTCTGGACTGGTGTTCGTCAAGTGATGCTGCTTCGATATCCGACAGGGCCTGTCGGTACCTTTCGATCTCCGCTGGTTTGTCCAGATACAAAGCCCCAGTATAGTTCTCGATGTAGACCACCGGAGGTTGAGCAAGTGTCGGATTGAGGTGGCTCGGGAATTCGAGCAGCACGAACGAGTTCACCTGGAGTCCCATATACCCCTCGTTCGAGAGCGGAACAATGCGCACTGAGATATTCGGACTCATGCTGAGTTCGTGAAGATGATGTACCTGGTCCTGCATTACCGATGGGCCACCGATTCGGTGACGCAGCGTTGCCTCACTGATCCATATCTCGAAAATTACGGGATTCGCCGAATTACTCAGGCGCTGCTGGCGTTTGGTGAGGAGTTCTATGTGCTGGTCGATCTGCTCGGTGTTCAATTTCGGCAGGTAGTCCAATGCCATTGCGCGGCGGTAACCGGCTGTCTGCGCGAGTCCCGGTATCAGGGTGAGTTGGAACGAAATGATCCGGCTCGCTGATTCCTCGAGACTGAAGAACAGGTCGCGGTTGGGCAGGATCGCAATACTGTACGGCTGCCACCATCCCTCCTTGCGCGACTCGTCCGCCAGCCACAGCAGATTGTTCAGATCCTCGTCACCGACCTCGTAGACGCGGCACAGCGCACGGATGGTCGGCTTCTTGACCTCCGAGGTGCGGCCGTTCTCCAAGCGCCACAGGGTTTGTCGGCCGATCTCGGCCAGTTCGGCCGCGGCGTCTCGGGTCAGGTCGGCGGACGCCCGCAACTCGACCAGCCGTCTGGCGAGCAGCCTGCGTGGCACGGTGGTCGCTTCGATCGTCATGAGGCCCCCTTTGGCTGTGACTGTTGCGTTCAGATTGATTGGAACGTTTTCCGTTGGCGACGAATGTCTTCGGCTCGGTCTCCAGCCGGTACGACACGGTGTGTACTCGATGTGTGCCGGATGGTGCGTGAATCACCAAGCCGCCGTCGGATATTCGTCTGCAATCTACGTCTTCGGAGAGTGCTGCCATGACTGTAATGACTACCACCGACAAACTGGAAACCCGAGCAGATGCCGGACATAACCCGATGCGCCCACTGGAACACGGCACATCGCAACAATCCGTTCCGGAATTCACCGTGCTGGAATTCCGAAGCATGAACGGTGCCCTGAAACAGTGCAGAAACCTCTGTGCGCGAGAAAGATCGCGCGGGCGAACAGCGCATCGGAACCCGTCGGCCGCCCCTGCTGGATCGCAGCGGCCATCAGGGCAGCCGCCGAGCCTCCCTGCTACTCGGCCTCGCCCGTGGGGCGTCCCGCCGTGCCGCCGAACGCATGACGCGCGGCCGAATCGCCGATACGCGGCTTACCGCGTCGAGTCCCGGCCGGGTCCGCGCCGCCGCCGAAACGACAACAGGCGCATGCCCTTTCCGGGGCACACGCCTGTTCACTGGGCCTGTCCGGGACCGTCGGAGCGCTGCGGAACCGGTATCAAGCAGATCTGCGTATCGCGGACTTCACCAGGGCACGGTTCCGGCGTCGTCGAAGAATCCGCCGGTCGGTCCGTCGTCGGGCAGGGTGGCCAGACGAATCGCGATCGCCGCGCCCTGCTGCGGCGTGCGGACGCCGCGGAACCCGTTGAGGTCGGTGGCGGTGAAACCGGGGCAGGCGGCGTTGATCAGGATCTCGGTATCGCCCAGTTCCTTGACGTACTGGATCGTGACGGCGTTGAGCAGAGATTTCGACGTGGCGTACGCGGCGGATATCGGCCCTACTTCGGTGCCGGGCGTGGACTGCAGCGTGAGCGATCCGACGCTGCTGGACATGTTCACGATCCGCGGCGAGGCCGATTCCCGCAGCATGGGCAGCATCGCGTTGGTGACGCGGATGACCCCGATCACGTTGGTATCCACGACATCTCGCACGGTCGCCGGATGCACCTCGGTGGGCGCCTGCGGCATGCCCCCGGTGATCGCGGCGTTGTTGATCAGGACGTCCAGGCCGCCGGCGTGCTCGGCGATCAGCTCGGCCGCGGCGGTGACGCTCGCGTCGTCGGTGACGTCCAGCGGTACGCCGAACGCGTCGGTCCCGGCCGCGCGCAGCTTCTCCACCGCGCTGTCGCGACGTTGCGCATCCCGCGCGCCCACACCGACTCGCCACCCGAGCGCGCCCAGGCCCGCCGCGATCTCGTATCCGATTCCCTTGTTCGCGCCGGTCACCAGCGCGATCGTCGATTCACTCATACCGTCGATGGTGGTTCGGGCCCGGGTGGTGCGTCCAAGACCTACCGAGTGGTCAGCGATACCGCACGGGTATCGGACGTGGTGAGCCGCGGATACGATGGTGCGGTGGAGACGCGGGAGTTGCGATATTTCGTCGCGGTCGCCGAGGAGTTGCACTTCGGGCGGGCGGCGGAGCGGCTCGCCATCGCGCAACCGCCACTGTCGCGGGCGATCCAGCAGTTGGAGCGACGCCTCGGAGTGGTTCTGCTGCAACGTAACTCGCGCTCGATCAGCTTGACCGATGCGGGGTCGGTGCTGCTGCGGGAGGCGCGGGCCGCGCTCGACGCGGTCGCGGCCGCCGAGCGCCGCACCCGTCGCGCGGCAGCCGACCGGGCCGGCGTGGTGCTGGCCACGAAGGCCGGAGCGGCCAGCGAACTGTTGCCGAAACTGCTGAACGCGTATGCCGCCGAACCGGGCGCCGTCACCGTCGAGGTGATGCTGTGCGGGCCCGGCGAACAGGAACGGCTGCTGCGGGACGGGCGCGCCGACGTCGCCCTGCTGCACCGGCCGTTCGACACCATCGCCGGATTCGACACCGAGGATCTGCACACCGAGCAGCAGATCCTGGTCCTGCCCGCGGGCCACCCCCTCGCCACCCGCTCACACATCTCCTCGGCCGAGGTTGCCGCCCTCACCGGCCTGCCGCTGCCGCGCTGGCCCCGGCCGGATGGCAGCTACCCGGACGGCCCCGGCCCGAAGGTGCGCGACCACACCCAGCTGGCCCAGCTGATCGCGCTCGGACGAGCATGCGCGATCATGCCCGAGTCGGTGCGAACCCACCTGGGCGAGGGGCACGCCGTCGTGCCGGTTCCCGACGCACCGGCCGTCACGACCGTCATCGCCTGGCCGCCGCACAGCAGATCCAAAGCCGTCGCCGACCTCGTCCGCGCGGCGGTTCGTCTCTAGCCGCACCTGCCGGCCGGCCCAGACCTGAACAGCATCGCGCGGTCCGAAATCAACTCCGGAGAGCCGCTCGAGGAAATCGTGCCGGTTACTGCCCTTCGCAATGATGGAGCGGCTGAAAGTGTTGCGGGGAAGGGAATCACCTCGCGCCCGGGGCGATGGTGCCGGCCCTGAAAGGCTGTCACCGGACTGATGCGCTGATTGCCCACCCCGGTGACCAGCTTGCTCGGACCGTTCGAAAGCAAGGGAGTCTGGTTGATCGGTAGGAGCCCGTCGTCGCGGCCGGGCAATCGGTCGTAGATCATCCGTATCCGGCGAACATCCCCGATCCCGGCACACGACAGTTGGCATTGCGGCACAACCGCTTCCACGGCCCGAGCGCTCGTGTTCGGGCTGTGCGTCCGGCCGCCACCGGGCGAGATGTCCAGTGCGCCGGTCCAGCTAGTGGGTCCACGAGTTACCGAGTGCCGGCCGTCCGGTCACCGCCGGAGCCTGGATGTCGTGGGGCACGATCGAGGACGGCGCGGGTTCGTGCACTGTGGTGAGTTTTCTGCAAGTGAACTGCATGACGTCGAGATAGCCGTCGCGGAAGTAGTCGGCGCAGCCTGTCATGGAGTCGAGGTAGGCGTTATAGGTGTCATCCCCGGCCAGCTCGATCGCCTCGTCGCGGTGCTCGCGCAGACCGTGGGCCCAGCACTGCAGGGTGGTGGTGTAGTGCGGTCCCAGTTTCCCGATTTGGGTGACGGTGAATCCGGCATCTGCCGCGTACTCGGTGACCCCGGTGGGGTTGCGGCCGATCGGTGGCGGGAGTTGATCGGCCGGGAAGAGGGTTTGCGGGGCACCCAGGAAATCGGTGTGCGTGCAGCGTGTCCGGTGGGCGTCGGAGTGATCGTGGTCTGGTGCCACGACGGTCTGCACCAGCAGCACTCCGTCCTCGGGCAGGGTCCGGTAGGCGAAATCGAAGAAATCGGGGTAACGCTGCGGGGCGAGGTGTTCCAGTGTGCCGATGCACACGATGCGGTCGGGTCGCCGGTCGAATTCGGCCCAGCCTTGCCGCCGGACCCCGCCGTAAGGGCGCCCGCGGATCAGCCGGTCGACGAGTTGGTCGCGCACATACCGGTACTGGTGGCGGTTACCGGTCAATCCGATCGCGTTGACACCGTAGGTGTCCATGGCGCGCAGCATGGTCGAGCCCCACCCGCAGCCGACGTCCAGGAGGGTCATCCCCGGCCGCAGATCGCATTGAGCCAGTGCCAGGTCGATCTTCGCGGACTGGGCTCGTTCCAGGGTGTCGTCCGGGCGGGTCCACAGTGCGCAACTGTAGGTGCGGGTCGGGTCCAGGAACAGGGTGAAGAACTCGTCCGGGAGTTCATCACGGGACCGGACTCCACCCAGCGCGGGTGCATCAACAGTCACGATGACCGCCCCTTCGTGCATTCGAGGGTCAACACGCCGGCGCCGGAAGATCCGTGGTCGGGCCGGTATCGGGTGGGTGCGCAGCGTGTCGACCCCAAGACACCAGCCGAACGCGCGGTGCGGCGGGGTTCGAGGTCGGTGCGCATCGTCAGCTCGTCTCTCGGTATCGGCGTGTCGGCGGGGAGCCTTTCATCGAGGTTGCCCGGCCGAACCTGTCGAGATAGGGGGCGGAAGACCTCATCACCATGACCGTATGCCCGCTCATCAGCTGTAACAGGTCGTTGTGGCGCGAGGACGTTCGTGATCCGAACTTGTGGCACGGCAAGTAGCGGGCGAATCTCGGCCGAGCCGGATCTCGCACCTCTATCCGCCGCCGCGTGGTCTGTGGGGCGGGCAAGCGCAGTGCCATAGCGTTGCCTACCCCTCACCGGTCCGGCCCGCTGCCGACGTCAGCCCTGGCCGGTCGCGGTGTCCTCGTCCATGGCGCCCGGGTTGTAGGCCAGCAGCTCCCAGCAGTGGCCGTCCGGGTCGTCGACCGCCCGGTTGTACAGCCAGCCCATGTCCTGGGCCTCGCGCGGTTCGGTGGCACCCGCGGCCAGCGCCGCGTCGGCCAGGCGGTCCACTTCCTCACGCGAACCGGCGGCAAGCGCGTTGATCACCTCGATCGGACCATCCGCGGTGTCTCGCTTGGTGAAGGTAGCGAACGTTTCTCGCGTCATCAGCTGCACCACGACCGCGTCGGTGAAGACCACCTGCGCGGAGGTGTCCCCGGTGAAGTCCGGGTTGATCGTTCCCCCCATCGCCGTGTACACCTTCTTGCTCGCGTCCAGGTCGGTGACCGGCAGGTTGACGTAGATCTGCGTGAATGCCATGACGTGCCTCCAATGTTCGGTGTGCCGGCGCTCCCGGCGACACCACAAAACCTAGGGGCGCACCTCGACCTCGGTCTTGTACAGGAGCGACAGCATCTCCTCGTCGTCGGCGCGGCGCAGCTGGGACGCCGTGCGGCCGGTGAACCTGATCAGCGAACGCGCCAGGTGCGGCTGATCGTGATACCCCGCCCGCTGCGCGACCTCGATCGCCGGCACCCCCTGCCGCAGCAGCAGCACCGCCTGTCTCGCCCGTTCGATTTGCCGGATCGCGCCCTGCGTCAGCCCGGTCGCCGCGGCTACCCGTCGTTGCACCGACCGTGGAGTGACCAACGTCGTGGCGTCACCGCGGAGCACATCGGTGACCAGCGGATCACGCACCAGCAGTCCGGCGCGCACCAGGCGGTCGACGAAAACGTCGGCGTTGTCGTAGGACGGGGTTTCCCACTCCTGGCCCTGCAGTACGAACGAGCGGGCCGTGGTGTGCGGACTCGACACCGCGGTGTCGACCAGCCCCGGCACCGGCATCGGGGCCAGGAACGCACCGTGCCGGAAGATGATCCCGAGCGTTCGGCCTGTACTCGGCCCCAGCTCCAGCACCGTGGGAACGGTCTCGGGACCGCGGGCCGAAACATGCGTCTGTCCACGGTCGCGCCACACGACGAGTTCCCAGTTCGAATTCGCCACGGACCGCATCCGCGCCGGTACCGCCCCGGCGCCCGGCTCGGCCCGATAGACCCGCTCGACATACGGGGAATCGCACGGGCGCTGCTCGACGCCACCGGCCGATTCGAGGCTCACGGCCAAGAAACTAACATCAGCGGCCGTCCCGCCGGGTCGGCTTTGCCCAACGGGAGGGCGCCGACCCGCCGCCGGTCGGTTCGGTGGTGGTGTCGACACCGACGTCGAGCGGGCACGGTCTACCCGGCGACGACGCTGCCGGTGACCGCTGGCAGCCGGGGCGCACCCTTCTCGGCGCAGGTGGTCGAATCCTTCGGCGGAGCAGGGCGATTCGCCGACATCGACTAATTATGTTGTAGCAGAATGGTTTTGCTGGAGCGGAAGCTGCGCTGCGGCCGCCGGGGGAGCGTCACTATTCCGAACCCATCTGCCCTGTCGGATGATTCCTGCCCGGGTCGAGCCAACTGGCGA
The DNA here is from genome assembly GCA_966435935.1 of uncultured Nocardia sp. Lineage (GTDB taxonomy): Bacteria > Actinomycetota > Actinomycetes > Mycobacteriales > Mycobacteriaceae > Nocardia. The sequence goes on along the minus strand of CBJNFW010000264.1, from coordinate 3,144 downwards.
CCGCATACCAATCGGCAGAAGTCATTCCCGGCCGGGTACCTACCTCGGCGCGGTCGGAGAAATGCGGGCATCGGCACCGACTCGTCGTCGGTAGCGACTTGCTCCCGCACAGGAGGCACTGAATGTAATCCATCAGGTGATCCGATTCGATTTGGCCGAATGGGTTTGGGCCCGTTGGAGGTCCACACCGTTGTGGACCGTCGTCGGCATCGTTGCCGGACGGCGGGATGTCGAGCACCCACCTGAAACGGGTATTCGGGAAGCCGTGGATTCGCTACGGTTCCGACCGGTCTGCCGGGCACGGTCTATCGAGGCCGCCTGGGCGGCACCGAATTTCAAGCCGTGCGCGTGGTTTCCGGTCCCGTCGAATGCTGGACCACACGCCGATCACCCGCGGTAAGTGTGGGCAACCAATGCCGAACGCAGGTGCCACAGCCCGCTCGCCTGGGTGGTATCGAACCCGGTGAGCTGACCGATTCGCTTGAGCCGGTAGTCCACGGTGTTGGTGTGTACGTGCAGTAGGTGCGCCGTGTGCTGGCGGTTCAGGTTGTGCGCGATATGGACCTGCAGCGTCTCCAGCAGTTCCGGATGCTTGTCCAGCGGATCGAGCAGCGACCCGAGATGTTCGCGACCGGGGCCGGGGCGAGTGAGCTGGTATTCCAGAGCCAGGTCGTCGAAGTGATACAGACCTGGTCCCGATCCCAGCCTGGCGACGATGTCGAGCAGCTCGTGGGCTTGGTCCGCGGCGGTGGGCACGGTGTCGGTGGCTGCGGTGACCATGGTGGCGGTGATGGGCACCCGGCCGGCCCGTGACAGATGCCCGACGAGGTCTTCCAGAGCGGCCTCGGTGATGTGCGCGGCGGGAATGAGCAAGGTGCCGCCGTCGGTCGACAGCAGCGACAGCACGGTATCGTCGCAGCGAATGGCCAGTTCTGCCTGCGCGCGCCGGAGTTTGCGCCGGGCAACGACTTTCGCGTCCAGCGCCGGATTGGACTCGTCCGGGTGGGCAGGAATGGCGAGGGCTATTACCCGGTAGCGGTCGGCGATGTCGATGCCACACTCGCGAGCCATGGTCGAGGTGGGGTGCCCCCCGAGCAGCGCCGAGGTGAGCGTATGCACCGCGGTGTGGTGCTCCGATACGACCGCGCGCAGTTCGCGTACATAGGCCACCGAGACCACCGTGGTCATGGTGTCGAGCATCTCGACCACGAGTTTGGCGCCGTCGAGAATGCTTTGGTAGTCGGTCGTGCTGGGGCCGAGTATCGGCTCGGTGTTGGCTGCGCCGGAGGCACGCTGCTCGGCCGAGGCGGTGGACACCACCAGATCGAATCCGATCTTGAAGCCCTCGTGGATGGCGTGGTGAATAGTACCGATGGGCACGCCTTCGCGAGCCCATTGCGCCGCGGCGTCCTCGAGTCGCCCGGTCTTTTCCGTGATGTTGCTGCCATCCAGCATGCTGACTGCCAGTTCCAAGCACACGCGGGTGATAACGGTGATGTCGCCGTGGATCGCGTCACCGGGCAAGGTACCGCAGGGGGCGACGGTTTTGACGAAATGACCGACCATCCGCCGGGACAGACCCCGCACGTCTTTCAACGGCAACGACATCGGCCGACCGGATACGGTAAGTCCATTCTGGTGTCGAGGGGCGGCAGACATGGTCCAACTTCTTCCTTCCCTCCCCGTTAACTGGGCTATTGCACGAGCGTAGCCAGCTCGGGACGCTCGAGGAAGAACTACTCCGAGTCACGTGACGTTTAGCAGGAGCGGCGAGCAAGCGATAGTGATCGCTCACAATGCTGGTCCCTCGAGCTGCACCAGCAGGCCCTTTGCGCCGGAACAGGCCGGTAGGACCAGGCGCACTGCTGTGTCCGCTGCGCGCTCCTGGCCGCTGGAACAGCGCGGATGGAAACCGAGACGATGTTCGGCCCGGAAGCGCTCCGAGCCTGCCCGTCCCTCGGACTCGGTGCTAATCCGCCCGGCTCGGTGCCCTGGTCGTCCAGGAAGGCATCCGACGGGACTGCTACCCGAAGAACGCCGCGGCCTCCTCATGCCGGTGTGCCGGAACGAGTTTGAGTTGTTTGGTGGCTTCGGAGAGGGGGACGAGGCCGATTTCGGTGCCGTGCAGGGCGACCATCTGGCCGAACTGGCCGTCGTGCACGGCCTCGGTGGCGTGCACGCCGAAGCGGGTCGCCAGGACGCGGTCGAAGGCGGTCGGGGTGCCGCCGCGCTGCACGTGGCCCAGCACCGTGGTGCGGACCTCCTTGCCGATGCGGCGTTCGATCTCGACGCCGAGCTGGTGGGCCACGCCGGTGAACCGTTCGTGGCCGTATTCATCGATGCCGCCCTGGCGCAGGGCGAACGAACCCTCGCCGGGCTTGGCGCCCTCGGCCACGACGCAGATGAAATGCGAATCGCCGCGCTGGAAACGGCGTTTGATCATGGTGCACACCTCGTCGACGTCGAAGGGCACCTCGGGGACCAGGGTCAGATGCGCGCCCGCCGCGATACCGGCGTTCATCGCGATCCATCCGGCGTGGCGGCCCATCACCTCCACCAGCATCACGCGCTGGTGCGATTCGGCGGTGGTGTGCAGGCGGTCGATCGCGTCGGTGGCGATGGTGACAGCGGTGTCGTGGCCGAAAGTCGTATCGGTGCAATCGATGTCGTTGTCGATGGTCTTCGGCACGCCGACCACCGGGACGCCCTCGTCGGCCAGCCAGCTGCCCGCGGTGAGCGTGCCCTCGCCGCCGATCGGGATCAGGGCATCGATGCCGTTGTCGTCCAGAGTCTGCTTGATCCGGCCCAGGCCGTCGCGCAGCACGTCGGGATTGGTGCGCGCGGTACCGAGGATGGTCCCGCCCTTGGTGAGGATCCGGTCGGTGCGATCGTCGTTGTGGATGTGGATCTTGCGATCCTCGAGTAGCCCGCGCCAACCGTCCTGGAACCCGACGATCGCGTCCCCGTAGCGGCCGTTCGCGGTGCGGACGACGGCTCGGATCACCGCGTTCAGTCCGGGGCAGTCTCCGCCTCCGGTCAAGACTCCGATGCGCATGGCACCTATCTTGCCGTATCTTTGGCCTCCGCTTCGCTCCGGCTGTTTTCGGCGCGCTTCAGGGCTCGTCGTTCAGCCCTCGAGACTCG
>CBJNFW010000263.1:0-12339 GCA_966435935.1 uncultured Nocardia sp. | reverse complement strand
GTGGTGATTCCTCCCTCCTTGCCCGGGCGGGGGCTCGCCGCGCGGGCCTGCTCCTTGACCGCGCCGGAACGCAGGGCGTGATCGGCGGCGCGGGCCATGGTGATGCCGCCCAGATGATGGCGATACATCAACTGCAGGAACAGAACCGCGGCGTCACGGCCGCGGGCGGCGGCGAGGGTGTCGAGCTGGGCCTGCGAGGCCATACCGGGCATGGTGGCCGCGGCCGGGGCCGTGGCGGTGGTCATCGACCTGCCGGAACGCATCGGCGCGGCAGCGGTTTCGGTGTGCATCCAGGCCATCGGATGTGCGGACATGGGCGAGGCGCCGGCCAGCCGCAGCCAGCCCAGCATGGTGCCGATCTCGATCCGCTGGGACTGATCGATCTGCCGCGCGAGCCGAAGTACCGTCGGGTCCACGCCGGGATCGAGCCGTTGGACCATGAACAGCGCCTGTTCGTGGTGCGTGATCATATCCTGCGCGAAGCCGATCTCCACGTTGTCGAGAATCGGTGGGGGCGTGTGGTGTTCGGGCAGGATCACCGGGCGCAGCGCGGCGCCGACGACCAGCAGGATCAGTGCCGTCGCGGCATAGGCGGCGGTGCGGTACGCCCGCGCGCCCAGCCGCGCCCACGCCGGAAACTCTCGGCCCATCAGGACCCTACGATCGAATGTTGGTTCGCGGGAGGCGAATACACGTTCCGGTCCAGTTGCAGGACCATGAAACCGTTGTCGTTGCAGGTGGTCCACAACTGACTGCCGTGCCATTCCGGCGGGGCGAAACACCAGTCCGTGGACAGATCGCCGAGGGCCACCATTCCGGTGCGCGGCGAAAGCGCCTCGGCCGGATCGAATTTTCCGTCCAGCACCGCGCGGGCCATCGAGAAGCCTTCCAGTGCGGGCGGTCCGATGAGCGAGGCCAGCGCGTGCGGGGAGTTCCACAGATCCAGGTTCTGTCCGGTGCGCGCGGGCGGGTTGTAATAGGCGATCTCGCGGGCGTGGAACGGATTCCGCACATCGAACACCCGGATGCCCGAGGACTCCCAGCCGCAGGCCAGCGCGGTCGGATCGTCCGGCCGGTCGGCCGCGCAGTAGTGCGGGTCGTAGGAGAACACCGAACCGCCCATCGAGGAGGCCAGTTGGCTGTCCAGGTGGTCGGGCAGGTTGATCTCCAGCTTGATCTTGTTCACCACGTGCGGATTTCGTTCGTCGGAGATGTCCACGAGCTTCACCCCGCCCGCGCCCGCCTCGTCGACGGTGAACAGGTACGGTTTGCCGCCGTAGCTGACCGGAATGCTGTGCTGGGTTGCCCAGCCGTCGGTCCAGAACACCCGGCCGATGTGGTTCACCTGCGGGTTCGGGTCGCGTCGCTGGACGGCGCTGATGTCCAGCACGGTGAAGCCGGCCAGCGCCGACAGGTACATCCTGTTGCCGTCGGGGCTGATGCCGAACCCGTGCGCCTCGATTCCGGCCAGCCCCTGCCAGATCACGTGCGGATTCGACGGATCGGTGAGGTCCACGGCGCTGAGGAAGCCGGGCGCGATGCCCGAGGCCCAGTAGGTGCGGCCGTCGGGGGAGAAACCGCCCTCGTGCGTGGTGATCGGCAGTGGCATGGCCAGGTTGGTACCCGGGCCGGGGTTGAGCAGTCGCGGATGCGCGCAGTCGGAGATGTCGTAGACCGACAGCAGGCCCGCACCCACGAGGAATGGAACGCCGGTGCCCACCAGCAGTTTTCGCGCGGTATTGACCTTCAGGCTCTCCCACGTGCCCGCCAGCATCGCCGGCTCGGTGAGGGTGGCGGTGAGCACCGGATGCGCCGGATCGGCCACATCGAGCACCTGCACGCCCTGCGCCGGGCCCAGGATATTGCCGGGGAAGAACGAGCCGGTGTAGGAGCAGTGGTCGAAGGTGGTGGAGGTGATGCCCGCGCCGCGCCCGGTGTAGCCGCCGAGCAGGGCGATGTTGCAGCGGTAGCCCTGTTTGCTGCGGCCGCTGTCGCGGTCGGCGGCCGAAACATCGCCCTGCATACCGGTTTCCGGCAGGGAGCCCGGTCCGCAGTTCGCCCGCGGCACCGATGTCGTTCCGACGTCCAGGAATTGCCGCACCTGCGTGGCGATGTCGGATTGCAGATCGGCCGACGCCCCGCCCAGCGGCAGCGTCGCCGCCGCGAGCAGTGCCGCCAGCAGCACCAGAACCGGTTTGGAACGCCGAATTCCCGTGAACCGCCTCATCGCGGAACCCCCAACCTGTCAGCCGGAATCGCGTCGGCGTCCGGGCGGAATCGCCCGCTCACGTCGACAATCGGGAACGGTAACTCACATAACTGGCCGGTAGGTTCGTTTTCGCGGAATAGCTTTCGCGGTTCGCGGGCGTCTTCGACCCGTTTTCGAGTTGCTCCCGGTGCGGAATTGCTGGTCACCTGTTGGATACCGGGTGATCGTCGAGCATGCGGCGCGAGTTCGCCGAACGCCGAGACCCGCCGCAGCCGTGCGGTCGGTGCCGCTGCGATCCGGTTGTGTCCGAATCACCGTGCCGGAATGGATATTTCGGCGAGACACTCGTGACGCGCCACGGAATCGCCGGTACGGAAACTGCGGAATCAGCGGCGGCGGGGACGGCATGCCGTGATCGAGCGCGGTCCGTCCGGTCGCGTACCGGTGGGAATCGGTGTCCGATCCGGTCACCATGGGCGGCCCGGCTGGAGTCGCCTCGCGGGGGTGGTGCCGAGACAGGTGGCGCGGGTCGGTACGCTCGCCTGCGACCTGCGAAAGGAGCGTTCATGAGCGTCGCTGCCACCGCCGATCGATTCGCGGATATCGCATTCCCACTGCCGCCGTGTGCGGACGAGAGTCGAGCGTTCCACGAGCAATGGCCGGTGCGGCTCGGGGATACCGACGGTAATGCGCAATTGCGGCTCGACGCGGTGGCTCGGTACCTGCAAGACGTGGGGTACGACCATCTGCAGGCGGTGGAGGAGGGCGATCTGCATCAGGGCTGGATCGTGCGGCGCACGGTGATCGATATGCTCGCGCCGATCGAATTCGGCGATCGGGTACACCTTCGGCGCTGGCCGTCCGCGCTGTCGAACCGATGGTGCAATATGCGCATCCAGGTCCGCGGCGAGAACGGCGGGTTGATCGAGACCGAGATGTTCATCATCCACGTCGACCTCGAGGCCGGACGCCCGGCCCGGATGAGTGACCGCTTCATGGCTCCGATGCTCGCGGCGACCACGGAACACCGGCTGCGCTGGCGTTCCGCGCTCGCCGAGCGTGCCGACGGCGACACCGAGCGCTGGTCTTTTCCGCTGCGGGTGACCGATGTGGACCGCTACGGCCACGTCAACAACGCGGTGCACTGGGAGGCGATCGAGGAGGCGCTGGCGCGGCACCCGCGGACCATGCCGTACCGGGTCATCCTCGAACACGCCGGTCCCGTGCTGGCCGGTGACGAGGTGCTGATCCGCACCTGGCAGGGGGAGTCCGCGTTGCAGGTGCAGCTGGAGGTCGACGGCAGCGCCCGGACGCTCGCGCGCGTCGAATCGCTCCGCTCGGCCTGAGCGGCCGGGTACCGGTCCGGCCGCGGATCGAAATCAGTTGCCGCGGAACGCCTTCGGCGCGCTGATGCGGTGACGGTGCGGAATCCGGCCGGAACGGGAGCGCCGGCGTGGCGGCCGAGGCGGTTCGTCGCCGAGTTCGGCGAGCAGTTCGCGGCGGCGGTCGAGCGGGATGCCGCGCCGGTCGCGGTGGATCAGCGCACCCTCCATCGCCCACAACATCCGCGGGTCCAGCCCGCGGACTCCGGCCGCGCGCATGCGTCGATACGCCTCGACCGCGCCGATCGCCGCCAGATCCTCCAGCGAGTGCACCTCGGCGACGCCGAGCATGGCCGCGGCCGCGTAGCCGAGGGTCCAGCCGCGGTCGCGAAACACCCGCACTCGCAAATGTTCTTCGCCCCTGATGGTTTCGGCCTCGTCCCAGACCGCCGCGCGCAGTTCGTCCGGGTTCGTCGATGCCTCGGCCGAGGACAGTACCTGCGCGCGGGCCTGAGCGGCGATGTTCACCATCGGGCCGAATCGCCGGAAGATCTGGATCTCCCCGTCGTACCCCCGATCCCAGGGGCCGAGGTAGGTGTGGTCGGTGCCGTAGGCGTTGGTGGTGTCCAGACGGGCCGCCTGTAGCGCCCAAGCGCGGGACCGGTCGGGGGTGTCGGGGGTGAGCACGAGCAGTCCCGCGCGCCGGGCGACGGCGCCGTTGTCCGGTCGGTGACGGTGGTGGCGCCACCAGGTGTCCCACCACGTGTCCAGCGTCGCGGGCTCGAGCGTCCGGTCCAGGCCGAACGAGCGCCAGCGTACGGTTCCCGCCGGATTCGACAGCGGCAGAAGGTTTTTCAGAGTCCGGGCGGCGTTGTCGCCGAATGCGGTACACCAGCCCGGGACCAGCACGATCGGGTCGGCCGGATCGGCGTCGAACGGCGTCGGCGCCAGGAACGGGCGGTCGATCAGCACAACCGTGCCCGGCCGCGCCTGATACGACAGGCCCCACAGCAGCCGCGCCAGCAATCGTGCGCCGTGGTCGTCGGAGAGCAGATGCCAGGTCTCGTGAAAACGGTTGGTGCTGAACCGGCCCCGCGTCCCCGGCCGCAGGCTGATCACGCTGCGGACAGGGCCGTGCGCCCGCATCGGATGCCGATGCAGTTTGAGTCCGTCGGCGACGGATCGCGCCGTGCCGGGTCGTTGCTGTTTCATCGCCCTCCATGACGCCACGCCGGCGCCTCGGGTTCAAACGATTTTCCCGAGCCGTGCCGGGACGGCCGATCCGGTGACCTCGCGGCGGAGACCCGTGGACGACGAGAGAACGGGAACGCGGGCGATCGTCGTGGTCTACGTGGTGGCGCGGTCTATCTGCGGTTCCCGAAGGGCTCCTGAGCGCGAGGTCAGGCGAGACCGAAGCTTCCGTTGGCGGCCTCGGGCGGGTTCGGCGCGGTCGCCTCGGCCGGAGCGGCGGGCAGTGTGGTCTCGGCGGCCAGGCCCTTGGTGGCGGCGGTCGTGCGGATCGCGTCCACGACCAGCAGCAGGGCGGCTCGTCGCGCGGTGTTGCTGCGGTAGGCCAGCGATACGGTCCGGGTGAGTGAGTCGCCGAGCGGGAGGATGTCCACGCCCGGCGGGCGCAGCGCCAGGCCGAGGTCGGAAACCAGGGTGACGCCCAGTCCGGCCGCGACCATCGCCATCGCGGTGGCCTGCTCCTCCACCTCGTGATCGATCCGGGGCGCGAGCCCGGCGGACTGGAACGCCAGCCGGACCGCGTGCCCGAAATGGGACCGCGAGGGCGCCAGAATCCACGGATGTTCGGCCAGGTCGGTCAGCGTCACACCGGCCATCGCCACCGCGTCGGCCGGCACCGCGGCGTGCAGCCGTTCGACGGCGATGACCGTGCGTTGCAGATCCCGGTCCCAGGTCATCGGATAGTTCGAGTACTCGAGTACGAAGGACAGATCCAGCGCGCCGTCGCGGACCGCCGCGGCCGTGGCCTCCGGGGCCAGCTCCTTGGTCCGCACCAGGATTCCCGGATGGGTGCGGGCGAGGGTGGTGAGCGCGTCGGGAAGCAGGCCGGACGCCACCGACGCCCACACACCGGCGGTCACCTTGGCCGTGACCGATTCACCGGCCTCCTCGAGCGCCTGGGTCGCGCGCTCGACCGCGGCGAGGATTTCCTCGGCGTGCTCGGCGAGCAGCACACCGAGATCGGTCAGCTGTAATCGGCGTCCGCGCCGCTCGAACAACCGCGTGCCGACATCACGTTCGAGCTGCGCGAGCTGCTGAGATACCGCCGAAGCCGTGTAGTGCAGCGCGTTGGCGGTCGCCGTGATGGTTCCGCGTCGGTTCAACTCACGCAACATCCGCAGGCGGGCCAGCGACAGATCCATGACATCGAGCCTAAAGGCGAGTGGCTGCTTCCCGCCGGGGCGATCCAGCGCTCTGCAGGAACGCTGAAAACCTCCGTTAATGAACCGTAAATGGACGCAGAAACAGGTTTAGCCGCAGGCTGGAGGCGCGTCGGACGTGAAGTTCGGCCGGGACGACGAGGTCCGCAACGGGAGATGACGTGCCCACTGCCCTCGGATCGGCGGCGGGTGCGAGGACGAACAGGAGGCGATCGCTGTGACGACGCTACAGGAGCCGATCGAGGGGACCCCGCACGTGACCACACCCACCGTTCCGGCACTACCGACCGAGACGGTCGCCCCTGCCCCCGTTCGCCGTCCTGAGCCGTACATGCGCCTGCAGTGGACGGATTCGCTGACCGGCGCGGTCGGTTACCTCGTCGTGCACACGCTGCGGTCGGGTCTGGCCACCGGCGGCACCCGGATGCGGGCGGGTTGCACGTTGACCGAGGTCGAGGATCTGGCTCGCGGTATGGCGAACAAGACAGCCACCTTCGACCTGCCGGTCGGCGGCGCCAAGGGCGGCATCGACTTCGACCCCAAGGACCCGCGCGCGGTCGAGGTGCTGGAGCGGTTCTGCGAGGCCATGCGACCCTGGATCGACGCGCACTGGGTCACCGCCGAGGACCTGGGAGTCCCGCAGCACCTGATCGACGAGGTCTTCGAGAAGTTGGGCCTGGGCCAGAGCTATCACGCCGCGATCCGCCGGGCCGATGATCCGGCCGCGACGCTGGAACGAGTCCGCAACGGGCTCAACGCCGCGGTCGACGGCGGATTCCTGCTCGGCGACGTGATCGGCGGATACGGTGTCGCGCACGCCTGTCTCGCCGCCGCGGTGTCCTGGGGGCAGTCGCCCGCGGAGACCACCGTCGCGATCCAGGGCATCGGCACCATGGGCGGCGCCGCCGCCTACTACCTGCACGAGGCCGGGATGACGGTCACCGCGCTGGCCGATGCCGCGGGCACCCTGTACCGCGCCGGGGGGTTGGACGTTCCGGCGCTGCTGGACCTGCGTGACGGTTTCGGTGAGATCGACCGCACGCGGCTGCCGGAGGGTATCGAGCAGTTGCCGCGCACCGCGATCCTGTCCATGGACGCCGATATCCTTGTTCCCGCGGCGATCTCGTACGCGATCACGCCGGACAACTCGTTCGATATCGCCGCGCGCGTCGTCGTCGAGGCCGCGAACGCCGCCACCACACCGGAGGCGGAGGCCATGCTCGCCGCCCGGGGTGTCCCGGTCCTGCCCGATTTCGTCGCCAACGCCGGCGCCGTGGCCTGGGCCTGGTGGTTGTTGCTCGGCCAGGTCGACGACAACCCGGAGAACTCCTTCGACCGGCTGCGCACCATCATGCACAGCAAGGTCGCCGAACTGCTGTCGGCGTGGACCGAGCACGGCCGCACCCCGCGCGAGACCGGCCACCGCTGGGCCGACGACCCGGCCCCGCTCGCCGGGCCGGTCATCATCCCCTGAGCACCGCGGGCCCGGCCAAATCCGCCGGACGATCGGCCGGCTACGCCTCGGTGAGCGCCCGGATGGCCTCCCGAAGCCGGCCGGTCGCCTCCTCGGCCACCTCGTCGACCGCCGGAACGTCGACGAGACCGGACATCATGCGCGGGTCCGCGGCCTCGACCAGCACGACTCCCGGATCGATATCGCGAACGACGACGTTGCACGGCAACAGCAGTCCGAGGCGGCGTTCGGTGTCGAGCGCCCGATGTGCCAGCGGCGGATTGCATGCGCCGAGAATGAGGTAGTTCTCCATCTCCGCGTCGAGTTTCGCGCGCATCGTCGCCCGCACGTCGATTTCGGTCAGAACACCGAAACCCTGCTCCGACAGTGCCTTTCGGGTCCGCTCGACCGCATCGTCGAAAGGTGCGCGCACTGTGGCGGACAATGTCGGATCGGTTTGCATCACATCACCTGCTTTCTGTCAGCCGGACAACCGGCGAAATGGGTTCTGCGGTTGGCGTCGGAGCCGCTGCCGTCCGAGTGTCCGGGGCACCACTGTTCGGCGGGGACCCGTGCGCGGACCTGGTCGATGTGCCGCCCGCACCCGGACCAGGTCGTCCTACCACAGGTTTTACACCGGATCGGGCTGCACATGTCGTTCCTTTCCGCGATAGTTCACGCCGGAGCGTCCGCGAGGGCGTCGGCGAATTCGCGGAATGCTTCGTAGGCGCGCGCCCCGTGGATGGTGGCCGGCCCGCCGTGCATGAGGAAGGTGACGCCGATCGCGTCGGCGGCTTCCTGGTGAGTGGCCCCGGCGCGCGCGGCGGCCTGTCCGTGCGAGGCGATGCAGCCATCGCACCCCTCGACCACGCCGATCGCCGGCGCGATCAGCTCCTTGGTCTTGCGGTCGAGCGCTCCCGGCGCATGCGGCGCCACTGAGTTCGCCGAAGCCTCGGTAGACCTCGGGGACGGCCCGGCGCAGCGCACGGTGTTGCGGGGTGTTCGCGCAGCACCTCGGCGCCGTGGCGGGAGATGTGCGCCTCGTGCCCCGTCATCGCCCGGATGAAGCGCGCGCACGGCCATCTCGCGCGGGTGATCCGCATGATGGAGGAGGGCGCCGAATGTGAGGACGTTCTCACTCAGCTGGCGGCGGTGAACAAGGCGCTGAGCCGCAGCGGGTTCGCACTCGTCACCACCGGCCTGCAACAGTGCCTGACCAGCGAAGATCCGGACAGTGTGAATGTGAAGAAGCTGGAGAGACTCTTCCTGTCCCTGGCCTGACCAGCGGACGCTCGCGAACGGGCGCTCAGGCGGCGCTGCGTTCGTGCGCCGGGCGGCGGCGCAGGTGCGGGTTCTGCAGGGCGGGGGGCTGATAGGCCTGGTCGAGAGTGCCGACGTCGGTCCCGGGCGGAACGATCTCGTCGATGCGGTCGAGGATGTCGTCGCCGAGGGTGACCTCGATACCGCTGAGCAGCCCCTCGAACTGGTCCATGGTGCGCGCGCCGAGCAGGGCGCTGGTCACGCCGGGGTGGGCGATGGTGAACGCCATGGCCAGATGGATCAGCGGCAGGCCCGCCTCGGCCGCGAGCGGGATGAGCTGTTCGACCGCCTCGATGCGGCGTTCGTCGTTGAGCGACCCGAGCATTCCCGCGCGGCGCACGTCGTTCTCCTGGCCCTTGCGGATGCGGCCGGTGAGCAGTCCCTGGCCCAGCGGGCCCCAGACGAGCACGCCCATGCCATAGCGTTGCGCGATCGGCAGCACATCGCGTTCGATAGCGCGGTTGAGGATCGAGTAGGGCGGCTGTTCGGCGCGGAAGCGTTCGTATCCGCGACGTTCGGCGACCCACTGAGCCTCGATGATGTCCGAGGGGGGAGTGTTGGAGGACCCGATCGCGCGAACCTTTCCGCTGCGGATCAGATCGGACAGAGCCGAGAGGGTCTCCTCGATATCGGTTTCCGGGTCCAACCTGTGGATCTGGTAGAGGTCGATGTGATCGGTCCGCAGGCGGCGCAGCGAATTCTCCACCTCGGCCATGATCCAGCGCCGTGAGGTGCCCTGCCGATTGGGGTCCTGGCCCATCGGGCGGCTCACCTTGGTGGCGAGTACCACGTCCTCCCGGCGGCCTCGAAGTGCTTTGCCCACAACCTCTTCCGAGTCGCCGTAGGCGTCGGCGGTATCGATGAGGTTGATTCCCGCGTCCAGCGCCCGGTGGATGATGCGGGCCGAGTCGCCGGGGTCCGGATTGCCTACGCTGGTCGCGAACATCAGTGCGCCGAGCGCGTACGGACTCACCCTGATACCGGTGCGGCCGAGTGTGCGGTACTGCATGGAGAGCTCCTGGGATCGGGTGACGGATGTGGTCGCCGGCCGTGCCGTGTCGTACGCTCGACCTAAGCGGAAAGCTATTCCGGAACTATACGGAAAACTTTTCCGGTTAGGCAAGAGAGGGATCGAATTGACCGATGAAACGCCGCTCACCGGCCAGGATCCGGGTGGCGGCGCGGGTGCGGCCGCGCCGCGCCGGCGACGGGCCGACGCGCAACGCAATGTCGACGCGCTGCTCGAAGCGGCCAAGAGCGTCTTCGCGCTCTCGGGCGTGGACGCGCCCGCGAAGGAGATCACCGATCGCGCCGGAGTCGGCGTCGGCACGTTGTACCGCCATTTCCCGCAGCGGTCCGATCTGGTCGCGGCCGTACTGGAACGCGAGATCGACGCATGCGTCGAGTTGGGCCCGGCTCTGGCCGCCGCCCACCGCCCGGTCGAGGCGCTGGCGAAGTGGTTGCACCGTCTCACCGAATTCGTCGGAACCAAACGAGGGCTCGCGGCCGCAATACATTCGGACGCACCGAAATTCGACGATCTGGCCGGGCGCCTGCTGAAGCGGCTCGAACCCGTGCTCGGCGAGCTGATCGACGCGGCGGTCGCGACCGGTGAAGTCCGCGACGACATCGGCCCGCGAGAACTGGTTCACGCGGTGGCCCTGCTCTGCCAGCCCGTGCCAGGCGAAGATCTTGCCTACAACCAGCACATGGTGAGCATCCTCGTGGACGGATTGCGGCGCGGATGACCGCGCGGCCGATGTCACCGAGCCCCGGGCGGTGCCGACCTATCGAACGAAAAGCCGGCCCGGTCAGCTGACCGGGCCGGCAATCGATTGTGTGGCAACAGGATTCGCGCGAATTTTCCGCTACTTCGGGTCCAGGACGAAGACCGGGATCAGCCGATCGGTCTTGGTCTGGTACTCCGCGTAGGGCGGGTAGGCGGCGACGGCCCGCTCCCACCACTCGGCACGCTCGGCGCCCTCGACCTCACGGGCGACATACTGCTTGGTCACGGTCCCGTCCTGCAACGGGAACTCCGGATGCGCCTTGATGTTGTAGTACCAGACCGGGTGTTCGGGTGCGCCCCCCTTGGAGGCGACGACCGCGTAGTGACCCTCGTGCTCGACCCGCATCACCGGGGTGTACCGCAGTTTGCCGCTCTTCGCGCCGCGCAACGTCAACAGCACGACCGGCGACCCGACGACCTCGATGCCCTCGGTGGTGCCGGTCTCGAGGATCTTCTTGGTCTGATCCTGTACCCAGTCCGTGGGGCTCAGCTCTACCGTCTCATCTGTCATATTCAGGCCCAACGGTGTGCGGATCGTTCTCATTCCCGGTGCGGGCGCGGGCATAGCAAACCCCTGGTCATCGGGTATCGGTACCGCCAGGCTCGAGCGCCGCCCGATCGGCCGGGCCGCTCGGCGCGCTGACCGCGCTCGGCGTCGGGCGCGGTGCCGACATGCACGAGGTGCCGCGATACCGGATCATCGCGGATATGCCGAAACCCTACTTCTTCCCGGATCAGCTGGACGAAACCGGTTGTCCCACATGGCTCAGCGCGCTCGCCGGGCAGGAACACGATCCGAATCACCTGGTGCACATCGTGCGTGATCTGGAACCGGCCGATGCGCTGGCGGTGTTGGGCGTCGACCGGCAGGAGATCAGGCCGTGTGCCCTGCCGGCCCGAAAGCCCGGCGATCGGACGTCGATGGCCAGGGCCGCGATCGATCCGCTGAACCCGATCGTGGTGCTCATCGCCGGGCGCGTCGGCGAGTGGACGTTCATCTACGACGACCTGGGCGAGACCGGCTACCTGTGGCACCTCGACCAGCGCCCGCCGGTGCAGGCGGTGTCGGCGCTGTCCAGCGCGGGCGGCGCGGCCGCCACGAGCGTCGTGTCGATAACCGGGCATGTCAAATTCGACTATGCGGTAGACGGGGAGACCCTGTGCTATCAATCCCGGGACGATTCCGACCTCGACGATCCCGCCCGGGTGCCCGCCGAGGTGCGTGCGGCCGTCGAGGCGGCCGGAACGGTCGAGGCCGAGTACGACGACGGGATCACCATGCGGATCATCTGCGCGCTCGGTGGACTGCCGCGCACGTTGGACGAATTGCGCGAGGTCCCGTTGCTGATCGCACCGCACGACTCACGGCCGGAGCTGTTCCTGAAGCGTCGCTGACATCGGCGCCGCAACCGTATCCGTTCCGATGAGCCGGCCGGGCGCGCGGCCCGGCGTCCGCCACCCGATCGTGAACTCGCTGCGGTCGGAATGCTCGGCTACAGCGTTCGAACGTCTTCGGGACGAACGTCTTCGGGCATAACGTCTTCGGGCATACCGGCGAGCAGTTCCAGGCACGCGGTGAGCAGCCGGGCGCGCAAGCCCTCGGCCTGTTCCGCGATCTCGGACTGCCGCCGCGCGTAATCGGCTCGTCCGGACGGTGTTTCGATGGCGATCGGCTCGTAACCGAATTCGGACAGATCGTAGGGACTTGCTCGCATATCGAGTTCGCGTGCGGTGCAGGCGAGTTCGAAGCAGTCCAGCAGCAGGCCCGACTCGACCAGCGGGACGAGTTTGAAGGCCCACTTGTACAAGTCCATGTTGGCGTGCAGGCAGCCCGGCTG
>CBJNFW010000262.1:0-12380 GCA_966435935.1 uncultured Nocardia sp. | reverse complement strand
TGTTTCTGTTCTTTGCTGTTTTTGTTGGGTTTTTGGTTTCTCCCTTTCCCCCTCCTCCCCCCCCCACACACCCCCCCCAGGGCCGGGCGGCCCAGATATCCCGGGCGGGCGGCGGCCGCGCACGCGCCGCCCCGGCGGGTCATGCGGGTTGCACCGCGGGCGCGCCGGCCCGAGCGGGCGCGGCGGTGAGCCGGTGCACCACCACGCCGACGGCTATCGTCAGCAGCACGAACAGTGGTGCGGCCCAGAGCATCCACCAGCTGCCGCCGTTGGGTGTGTAGACCGCCGGGCGAGGCCAGGCCAGGTTCACCGCCATCGCGATACCCCAGACGACGGCCAGCAGGTTCACCGGAATTCCCCAGCGGCCCAGGGAGAACAGCCCGTCGTGGGCCCGGGCCGGGCCGCGCAGCCGCCGGATCAGCAGCGGTACCGTCACCAGCAGGTAGGCCAGGTAGAGCATGACGATGCAGACGCTGGCCAGGGTCGCGAAGATCGCCGCGTTGCCGAGGTTCAACACCAGCAGTGCGACGGCGAGCGCGCCGATCACCACCGACGGCAGCACCGGCGTGCCGAAGCGGGGATGCACCGCCGCCAGGCGGCGCGCGAACGGCAGTCGCCCGTCCCGGGCCATCGAGAACATCAGCCGGGAGCCCGCGGTCTGAATCGCCAAGGTGCACACCGAGATCGCGATGGCCACACAGCACAGCAGCACCTTGCCCGCCGGGCTGTCCAGGGTCGCGGAGATGACGTATGCCAGGCCGTCGGTCGAGAGTTTGCCGTCGGTGAGGCTCGGTGCGGCCATGAGCGCGCCGAGCAGCATGAGCCCGCCGCCCAGCGCCGAGACCCCCAGCGCGGACAGGATCGTGCGTGGCGCGACCCGCCGCGGATTGCGCGTCTCCTCGGAAAGTTCACCGGCGGAGTCGAATCCGACCATCACGTAGGCGGCCATCAACGCGGACACCAGGAATGCGGCCCAGTACCCGCCGGGTGCGGCGGTGCCGTGCTCCAGCACGACGTGCGGTCCGCGGCGAGTGTGGGTGAGGAACAGCGCGATCGTGGCCAGCACCCCGACGATCTCGACCGTCACGCCGATGGTGTTGATCCGGGCCATCAACTCGATGCCGACGACATTGACCACCGTGGTCAGCGCCAGCAGGATGCTGCCCAGCAGAACCGCGTTCGCCGCACCGGATTTCGAGGTCAGCGCGGTGTCGTGGCCGACGAGCTGGAATCCGCTCCAGATCGATGGCAGCACCACCTGCAGGGCGATCGCGGCCGCCGCGGCGGTGACGATCTGCGCGATGATCATCATCCAGCCCGCAAACCAGCCCACCGCCTCGCCCGCCAGCCGTCGCGACCACTGGTAGATGCATCCCGAGATCGGATATCGCGCAGCGAGTTCGGCGAAGTTCAGCGCGACCAGGAACTGCCCGGCGAAGACGATCGGCCAGGTCCAGAAGAAGGCACCGCCGCCGAATCCGTAACCGAATCCGAAGAATTGGAAGATGGTGGTGAGGATGGATACGAAGGAGAATCCGGCCGCGAAGGAGGCGTAGCGGCCGAGCTTGCGGTGCAGGACGGGCCGGTAGCCGAACGCCTCGAGGTCGGCGCTGTCGGACGGGGGTGCGGACAAGGTGGTGGCCATGGGCGGGATCCTTCGGCGTCGTGGCCAATATCTATCGACTGATAGTTTTCCGAGTCCGATGGCGTACTCGGTGACGGCGATGTATCGAGTCCGCTACCGCCGGTAACTTTTGTGTTGCCTGAATTTCTGTCAAATGACAGAAATCTCTCTGCCCAGGTGACGGGCCTGCGAGCATGGGGATGGTCCAGAATGGCAGGTGTGACGCAACCCGGACCCGGTCGTCCCCGCCACGAGGCCCGGCGACGCCGCGGCTCGACTCCACGCGCGGAAATACTCGATGCCGCCGCCGAACTGTTCACCACGCGGGGCTACGCGAGCACCTCGACGCGGGCCATCGCGGACGCGGTCGGCATCCGGCAGGCCTCGCTCTATCATCATTTCGGCGCCAAGGACGACATCCTCGACGCGCTGCTGTCCGAAACGATCTCCGCGCCACTGGATCTGGCGGCGCTGCTGGAGGCCACGCCCGAACCGCCGGAGGTGCGGCTCTACGCCCTCGCCTGGTTCGACGTGCGGCAATTGTGCGCGGCGCGGTGGAATCTCGGTGCGCTGTATCTACTGCCCGAACTGCGCTCGGAGCGTTTCGCGGAATTCCGGCTGCGCCGGGCCGAATTGCGCGGGCAGTACGAGCGTCTGGCCGCCGACGTGGCCGTCGGCCCCGCGGCCGACGCGCATACGCTGCCGTTCCGTCTGGTGGAGAGCGTGATCAGCATCCGGTCCGATCGGGGCGTCGCACCCCAGGAAGCCGATCACCTGATCCCCGACACGGTGCTGCGCATGCTCGGCCGGCACCTCGACCCGGCACCGGTCCGCGCCGCGGCCGCCGATCTGCTGGACCGCCTCGCCGTATGAGCGCCGGAGGCGAGCCTCGGGACGGAATCGGGTCGGGAGTCAGATCTCGGCGTCGCTGAGTTCGCGCGGGACGTGCCGCCACACGCCCAGCAGCGCCTGCTCGTCCAGTGGCTCGGGCGCGTCGTGGACGGTTCGCCGCAGAGCCGCCGTGGTCGCCTCGGTGTCCAGGCCGGAACCGATCAGGACCAGGTCGGTTCGGCGGGACTCACCGCGCGACCAGCTGGCCGGTTCGAACACGACGTGCCGTCCGACCATGTGCAGCAAGAACTTTCGCCGGTCTTCCGCGACTCCGAACGCGACGAAGCCCTTGGCGCGGAACAGTCCGGCGGGCGGGTCCTCCAGCAGTGCGACGAGCTTGCGCGGATCGAGATCGGTTGTGCTGGTGAACGATACGCTCTGATAGCCGTCGTGTAGGTGATGGTGGCCGACGTCGGCGTGGTGGTCGTCCAGCAGTTCGTCGAAACTGAGCTGTTCGGCGACGGGGGCGGCGGTCCGTTCGGGCGCGTCGAACAGCAGTGCCGGATCGATCCGGCCGTGCGCGGTCGCGTGCACCGGCACGCCGCGCACCAGTTCGCCGATCTCGCCCCGCAGTCGTTCGAGCTGCGCGTCGGACACCCGGTCGGCCTTGTTCAGCACCACCAGGTCCGCCAGGCGTAGATGTGAGGCCAGTTCCGGATGCCGGGTTCGGCTGTCCGGGAAGTGTTCGGCGTCCACGAGCTCGATCAGCCCGCCGTACCGGATTCGCGGATTGTCGCTGGCGATCACCATCCGGATCAGATTGCGCGGCTCGGCCAGTCCGCTGGCCTCCACCACGATCACATCGACGCGATTGCTCTGCGCCAGACGGGTGAACATCTCGTCCAGCTCGCCGACGTCCACCGCGCAGCACACACAGCCGTTGCCGAGCGACACCATCGCGTCGACCTGTCCCGCCACCAGCATCGCGTCGATGTTGACCGCGCCGAAGTCGTTGACCACCACCCCGATCCGGGCTCGGCGCTGCCGCAGCAGATGGTTCAGCAGTGTCGTCTTTCCGGCCCCGAGAAATCCGGCCACGATCAGTACAGGGATGCGCCGACTCACGCGCCCACCCTACCGAGCCGCGGGCGACCTCACCGCCGCGCGCGTACCGGAATCCACTTCCACATCTCCACCAGCGTCCCCTGCCCGACCTCGGACTCCAGGGTGAGCCCGTCCATCAGCCGGCGCGCGCCGGGCAGGCCCAGGCCGAGCCGGCGTCCCGAACCGCCCGCGTGCTCCAGCGCCGCGACCGTGTCCGGGATGCCTGGGCCCTGATCCTGTGCGTGCACCACCAGCGCACGGCGGCCCTGTACGTCGGCGATGGTGAGGCGGATCTCGCCGTGCCCGGCATAGCTGGTGATGTTGCGGGCCACCTCGGAGATGGCGGTGGAGATCATGGTGACATCGGTGGGGGAGAAGCCCAGCCCGATGGCGCAGTCCCGCCCGGCCTGGCGCGCGGTGGCGATATCGGCCGCGGCGGCGATGGGAATCGTGAGCGTGCCGCTCGGCCCGGGGAATAGGACGAATCGGGACGCTGCGGCAGAGGAACGCGCGGCGATGGGCACGGATGCCCTTCCTGGAGGCGCGGACTCCCACCAGTGCACGCTGCGCCCCTTTCTCGATCCACCCGCGCGGCCGGGCGATCCGATCCTGTCCCGGACCCGCCACCTGCGGGTGGGAACGCACATGCCCCTGGATCCACCGATGGCGAATCATTGAATCCACCCGACCGGGGCACTCGACAGTAACCGTTGTCGACCGGGCCGGACAGGAATACCGCATATGCGCCGAAGTCCGACACACCAATTCTGCCCCTTCGGCGTGCGGAGCTCAATGTGGTCCCCGTGCGGACTCCGTGATGCCCCTCTCGGTGACCGCGTCGAGATCATCGGAACGGCCTCACATCGCGTGCACCTCGGGCAGTACCGCGGCGACCCCGGCCAGCCGTTTCTCGTCCCACGGCCCCTGCGGGGCGAGCAGTACGTGGTCGATGCCCAGGGCGGCCAGCTCGCGCATGTGCTCGATGAAGTGCTTCTCGTCACTCGGGTCCAGATGGGTGCCGATGGTCTTCTCGATCTCGTCGAAGTCGCGTCCGGCCTCGTCGCAGTGCGCGCGCAGCACGTCGAGTTTGTGGGTGATGTCGTCGGCATAGCCCGCACCGGGCATATCGAACAGGCTGCAGGCGTCGCCGTACCGGGCGACCAGTCGCAGCGTCTTGCGTTCGCCGCTGCCCGCGATCAGGATCGGCGGGCGCGGGCGCTGTACCGAATTCGGCGAGTTGAGCGGCCGAGCCAGCTCGTAATGCTTTCCGCGGAAGGGTGTTTCGTCACCGTCCCACATCCGGTGTGCGATCTGCAGCGTCTCCTCGAGCATCTCGAACCGCTGTCCCAGCGAGGGGAACGGGATGCCCAGTCCGTCGGTCTCGAAGATCCGGTCGAGGGTCCGGGGGTCCACCGCGGCTCCGGCGCCGATGCCGAAATACGTTCTGCCGCCGCTGAGTACGTCGAGCGTGGTGAGCGATTTGATCAGCACGCCGGGGTGGCGGTAGGCGACGGAGGTGACCAGGGTGCCGAGCTTGATGCGGTGCGTGATTCCGGCCAGGAAGCCCAGTGCCGCATACGCTTCCAGCATGGGGGACTCGGGCGGCTGCCCGGACAGGCCGATCTGGAAGAAGTGGTCCATCACCCACAGGCTGTCGAATCCGGCCTCGTCGGCCTGCTGGGCCAGGTCGGTCACGGTGGGCCCGAGGCGGCCGGCGGTGACGGGCCAGGAGAAGTCGGTGATGCCGATGCCAAGTTTCATCGCGGTCCTTCGATAGAGTCGTTAGCCGGACAACGACAATATCGTGAGTCGGCTAACGAACTCAATACCCTACGCTGAACGCATCATGACCGCCGCCGACGCCGAAGATTTCCTCACCGTGTACTGGTCCACCAAACGCGCGGTGACGATGGCCGCGATGTCCGCGTACGCGCGGCACGGCGTCTACGAGGGGCAGCAGTTCATCCTGCGCAGCCTGTGGTCGCAGGACGGGCTGACGCCGGGGGAGGTGGCCAAACGGCTGGGTCTGTCCACCCCGACGATCACCCGGGCGACCACCCGGATGGAGGCCGCCGGCCTGCTGCGCCGCGAACCGCATCCCACCGACCGGCGGCTGGTCCGGTTGTATCTGACCGAGCGCGGCCGTGACCTCGAGGCCACCATCGAGGACGAGATGGCCCGTCTCACCGATCGCGCGCTGGACGGATTCGACGATGCCGAACGCGCGGCCGTGGTGCGGGCGCTGGACCGGATCCGGCGCAACCTCGGCCCGGAGGCCGCCGAATCGGCGGAGGGCTGAGGCGAATTCCGCTCAGCCGCAGGCGTTGACCCATTCGGACAGGCCGTCGGCGAACAGCTGGCGTTTCCAGATCGGCACCTCGTGCTTGATTCGGTCCACCAGGTCGGCGCAGGTGCTGAACGCCTCGGCGCGATGGGCCGCGGCGACCGCGACGACGATGGCCGCGTCACCGATGTCCAGGGCGCCGATGCGGTGCGCCGCGGCGACCGGCAGCCCGGTCGAGGCCGTGACTTCGGCGCAGATCCGGTGCAGGAATTTCGCCGCGTCCGGATGCGCGGAGTACTCCAGCGACGAAACCGACTGTCCGCCATCGTGATTGCGGACCTTTCCGGTGAACACCACGACCGCGCCGTATTCGGGCCCGGTCACGGCCGCCTCCACCGCGTCGGGCGAGAGCGGTCGATCGCTGATCGTGGCGAGGCGAACGTCGGGTCGCGGATCAGTCATGGCTGCCTCCTCCGGCGACCTGGGCCAGCAGGTGGTCCAGCAGCGGCTCCAGCACGCTGATGCCGTCGCGTACTCCGCCCGGCGATCCGGGCAGGTTGATCACCACCGTGCGGCCGGCCAGCCCGGCGATGCCGCGGCTCAACGCGGCCAGCGGGAAGCTCGCGGCTCCCTTCAGGCGGATCTGCTCGGCCACCCCGGGCAGTTCGCGATCCAGCACGGCGAGCGTCGCCTCGGGGGTGGCGTCGGTCGGCGAGGCTCCCGTTCCGCCGGTGGTGATCACCAGACCCGGCCCGCCGGACAGCGCGTCCGCCAGACCGGCCGCGATGTCGGCGTCCGCGTACACCAGCGGACCGCGCACCGAGAACCCCAGTCCGGCAAGCCAATCCCGCAGCACCGGGCCGGTCTTGTCGACCCGGGCGCCGGTCGTCGCGCCGGTCGAGGCCACCACGACGACCGCCGTGCGAGATCCGGTGGGCTCGGCCGCCTTCCCGGTTCCGGACGCCGCCTGTCCGTGCGACGTTGCGTGCGTGCTCGTTTCGTGCGCGGCCCGGGTGGGTGCGATCACGACGTCCGGCCGAGTCGCCGAATCCGCCGAGCCGGACACCGGATGAGCCGAATGCGTCGTCGCGTCCGGCGGGGTAGGCGTGCGCGCTTGGGCCGGACCATCCGGGCGTTCCCAATGTCCGCGCTTGCCACCGTCTTTGGTGAGCAGCCGGACATTGTTCAGAACGGCGGCGGGGTCGACGGCCTTGACCATGTCGTGCAGGGTCAGACCGGCGACGGCGACCGCGGTGAGGGCTTCCATCTCGACTCCGGTCGGGCCGGTCGTCTTGGCGGTCGCCTCGATGGTGATGGTGTCGGCGGTGAATCCGAAGCGCACGTCGACCTTGGTCAGGGCCAGCTGATGACACAGCGGGATGAGTTCGGAGGTCTTCTTGGCGCCGGAGATTCCGGCCAGCCGTGCCGTGGACAGCACATCGGCCTTGGGCATGTCGTCGGCGCGCACCAGCCCGATCACCTCGGCGGTGGTGCGCAGCTCACCGGCGGCGACGGCGACGCGGGCGGTATCGGCCTTGGCGCTCACGTCGACCATGCGCGCGCGGCCCTCCGAATCGACGTGCGAGAGTTCGTGTTCGCTCACGCCTCCACCTCGCTGGCCCTCGGCTCCGTCGTACGCGAAGCGCGCTGTGTCCACGGTTCACTCGCAAGCTCGCTCACAGTTCCCGGACCTTCACGATCGAGCCCGCGGCCAGTTCGGTGACCTCGGGGGCGATATCGATCAACACGTCGGCATGGGCCATCGCGGCGACCAGATGTGAGCCGGGTCCCGAGGCCAGCCGGACACCGTCGCCGTCCAGGCGGCCGCGCAGGAACTGCCGCCGGCCCGCGGGCGAGCGCACCGGGTCCAGCAGTGCCACATCGTGTGCCGGCACCGGCGGCAGGCCCGCGAGCGCGCGCAGAATCGGCCGCGCGAACACCTCGAAGGACACCATCGTGCTGACCGGATTGCCCGGAAAGCTCAGCACCGGAACGCCGTCGAAGACCGAAAGCCCCTGCGGCCCACCGGGTTGTACCGCGACCGAGCCGAATTCCCCTCCGCGCGTGGACAATACGTCCTTGACAACCTCGAAATCGCCCTTGGACACCCCACCGGAGGTGAACATCACGTCCGCGCGAGCGGTTCCGGCCGAGAGACGGCCGGCGAACTCGGCCGGGTCGTCGCGGCTGTGCTCGACCGAGACGACCTCGGCGCCGTTCGCGCTGAGCGCCGCGGCGAGCGCGATGCCGTTGGAGTTGTAGATCTGCCCGGGCCGCAACGTAACTCCCGCGGGCATCAGCTCGTCGCCGGTGGTCAGTACCGCGGCGCGCACGCGGCGGAACACCGGCAGCCTCGGCAGGCCGACCGCCGCGAGGGCGGCGATGTGCCGGGGCCCGAGCGCCGTTCCCGCCGACACCAGCAGTTCCCCGGAACGCACGTCGACACCCGGTTCGCGGACGAAATCCCCGGCCTTGCGGCCGCGTTCGATCGTCACCGTGTGACCATCGGTGCGAGTGTCCTCGACCGGCACCACACAGTCCGCGCCGGCGGGGATCGGCGCGCCCGTCATCACCTTCATCGCGGCACCGGGCGGCAGCGGCGCTTCCCCGGACTGCCCGGCGGCGACCACACCGGCCAGCGGCAGGGTGACCGGTGTCACCGAAACCGACGCGGCCCGTACGGCGTAACCGTCCATCCCGGAATTGCGGAACACCGGCAGATCCAGCGGCGCGTGCACATCCCGGGCCGGCAGCCGTCCCAGCGCGTCGGCCATCGCGACGTCCTCGACGTCGCGAATCGCCAGCGGACGCAGCATTTCCTCGACTCGGCCGAGGTGTTCCTCGACCGACCGGGCCAGTCCGGTGGGCGGTCCGGCGCGCCCGCCGCCGCTGATCGAATCGCTGCGCGATAGTGCCATATAAAGCACTGTAGTAGCGGCCTCGTTCCGGACAGTTCGAACGTTCCTCCTGAGCCCCGGTGGCCTCGTGCGGCAATAATGGGTTGTGTGAGTGTGGTCGTCATGGGGATTCCCGCCGTCCGCCGCGGGCTGCCTCCGTCGGCGGGACGGCCCGATACTCCGCATCTCCTGGACAGATTCGGGCGCATCGCGCGTGATCTGCGGGTATCCATCACCGAAAAATGTTCGCTGCGCTGCACCTACTGCATGCCCGAGGAGGGGTTGCCCGCCATCCCGGGCGACGAACTGCTCTCGGCCGAGGAGATCGTGCGCGTGGTCACGCTCGCGGTGCGCCAACTCGGCGTGCGCGAGGTGCGTTTCACCGGCGGCGAACCGCTCATGCGCCGGGATCTGGAACAGATCCTCGCGGGCGTCCACGCGGCCGTGCCGCAGACGCCGCTGGCGATGACCACCAATGCCGTCGGGCTCGAACACCGGGCGGCCGCGTTGGCGCGGGCGGGCCTGGGCAGGGTGAACGTCTCGCTCGACACCGTCGACCGCGCCGCCTTCGCCCGTCTGACCCGTCGTGACCGGCTCCCCTCGGTGCTGGCCGGAATTCGCGCCGCCCACCGCGCGGGCCTGGCCCCGGTCAAGGTCAACGCGGTGCTGATGCGTGAAACCCTCTCCGGCGCAACGGATCTGCTGCAATGGTGTCTGACCGAGGGCGGTGCGCTGCGGTTCATCGAGGAGATGCCGCTGGACGCCGATCACGAATGGGCACGCGCGAATATGGTGACCGCCGCCGAACTGCTCGAGGTTCTGGGCGAACGGTTCACCCTGACCGCGGCCGGGCGCGAGGATCCGGCCGCGCCCGCCGAGACCTGGCTGGTCGACGGCGGCCCGGCGACCGTCGGGATCATCGCCTCGGTGACCAGGACGTTCTGCTCGGACTGCGATCGCACCCGGCTCACCGCCGACGGCAAGATCCGCTCCTGCCTGTTCAGCGACGAGGAATACGATCTACGCGCGCCGCTGCGCGAGGGCGCGACCGATGCCGAACTGGCCGAGCTGTGGCGCGGCGCGATGTGGAACAAATGGGCCGGACACGGTATCGACGCCGCCGATTTCGTGCCGCCGGAACGGACGATGGGAGCGATCGGTGGTTGAGGTCCGATATTTCGCCGCGATCGCGGACGCGGTCGGCAAATCGAGCGAACACCTCGACCTCCCCGCCGAGGCCACCGTCTCCGACCTGCGCAACACCCTCTCGCACACCTACGGCCCCGCCCTCGACCCCATGCTGAAGGTCTGCGCCTTCCTGATCGGCGACGAACTCACCCGCGACGCCACCACCCGCCTCACACCCCGGGTGGACGTGCTGCCCCCGTTCGCGGGGGGCTAGGACCTCACCGGCCGTAACGCGGCAGCTCGTCCGTCTCCACGGTGAAGCCGAACGGCTCCGGCAACGGGATAGGATCCCCGTAGTTGCCGTCGAGGCGACCGTGATAGTCCCCACCCCGCGGGTGGGTGTACAGCTCCCATCGACCCGAACCGGGATCCAGGACCAGCAGGGTGCGAACGCCTGCGACGCTGTACCAGCCGTTCTTACGGATGATCTGTTGCGGCTTCTCACTCCGGGAGGTGACTTCGACCGCGAGTTCCACTTCTTGCGGGTCGATCAGCCAGTCGTCATCATTGCTCCAGCTTTCGGGCAGAACGACCAGGTCCGGAGTGCAGTAGTCGTCTTCGTCGCCCGGCATCGCGATCGACGACATCTCGTAGGGAGCAAGACCGGCGGGCAGCCGTGGTTCGATTCGGCGGCGGATCAGCAGCACCGTGCCCGCGTGCTTACCGCGCGGTGTCGGTGACATCACCAGATTTCCCCCCAGAATTTCGACGCGCAGGCCCGTACTCTGCTCGATCTCTTCGGCGACAACGCGGAGGTTGCCCGGACGTGGACGAGTTGCAGCGGAATTCACCGACGATCACCTCTTTGCCGACGACTTGTGCTCACCATAGCTCACGGCGTCGTCCCCTCGCCCGTGCCACAATTCGTGCGCTGACTTCGGTTTGTGGTCGAGTGCTGCGAGTCAGGGCTGGTCGTCCATGAGAGCGATGGCGCGGGTCTCGGGAACGCCCAGCAGCAGCAGGCTCGTGATCGCCGCGGCTCGGGCGCCGAGGGGTCGGTTCGACAGGTCGCTGTCCGCGATGGCGAACACGACGCCGTAGGCAATCTGGCTCGCAATGCCCGCCGGCAGGTGGTGTGCGAACACGCCGGTGTCCTGGCCCTGTTTCACGAGGTCGGCGAGGAGGTTATCGACCGGTCCGAGCAGGCCGTGGATCGCCTCGCCGTATTCGCCGCGGCGCAGCGCCAACAACACCCGGTACCGGTGCGTCACCGGCCAGACGCGGGCGATGAATTCGACCCACGTCGCGTCCGGTTCCGCGTGGGAGGCGCCGAGTTCGGTGAGCACGGCCGTCATCTCGGTGACGGCTCGTTCGGTGAGTGTCCGAATCAGGTCGAGGCGCGAGGGGAAATGGCCGTAGACCGTGCGACGAACGACGCCGGCGGCGGAGGCGATGTCGCCCATTCCGGCGTCGGGGTTCTCTCCCAGCACATCGAGGGCGACGTCGAGGATGCGATCGCGCGTCTCGTTCATCGAGCGCACACGGGAGGACTCGGCGGGCACGGCACCATTGTTGCACACCGGTGTGCAACAAAGTAGATTGCACACTGGTGTGCAATGAAGAGTTGCACTGCGCTTCCAAGCTCAGGAGAAGAAGGCAATGACCGCACCGACACCGCCGGCCTCGACCCTCGTCCGCCCGTTCACCGTCTCGATCCCGGATTCGGAGATCGAGGACGTGAAGCGGCGGCTGGCCAGAACTCGATGGCCGGATCCGGAAACGGTGAGCGACTGGTCGCAAGGGGTTCGCGTGGAGAACGCCAGATCTCTGGTCGACTACTGGGAACACGGCTACGACTGGCGACGCCTCGAGTCCGGGCTCAATCGCTTCCCCCAATTCCTGACCGAGATCGATGGGCTGGACATCCATTTCATCCACGTCAGGTCCGAGAATCCCGACGCGATGCCGCTGCTACTCACGCACGGGTGGCCGGGCTCGATCCTCGAGTTCCTGAAACTGATCGGCCCGCTGACCGATCCGGTGTCGTTCGGCGCGGACGCCGCCGATTCATTCGACGTCGTCATCCCGTCGCTCCCCGGGTTCGGGTTCTCCCAGAAGCCCACGCAGGCCGGATGGACCGTCTCGCGCATCGCCGGCGCGTGGGCGGAGCTGATGAAGCGTCTCGGCTACCCGAGATGGGTTGCGCAGGGCGGTGATTGGGGTGCGGTCGTTACCACCACTCTCGGGGCTATGCAACCCGAGGGGCTTGCCGGAATTCATCTGAACACCCAATACGCCTTTCCCGCGCGGATACCCGACACCCTGTCGCCCGAACAGCGCTACGCCGTGCAGACCCTCGCCCGCTACACCGGCGAACTCGGTGGGTCGAATCACCTGCAAGGCACGAAACCGGAGACGGTCGGATTCGCCCTGGCCGACTCGCCCGCCGGTCAGGCAGCCTGGATCTACGAGAAGTTCCAGTCCAAGACCGACAACCACGGGCTCGCCGAGG
>CBJNFW010000261.1:0-12395 GCA_966435935.1 uncultured Nocardia sp. | reverse complement strand
GCGCAGGGTCGTGCTGACCTCGTCGTTCGCGGCGGTCGGCTACTCGCCCAAGCCCGGTGCGGAGTACACCGAGCAGGACTGGACCGACCCCGATACCCCTGGCCTGGCCCCCTACCCGCGATCCAAGGCGATCGCCGAGCGCGCGGCGTGGGACTTCATCAAGCGCGAGGGCGGGGATACCGAACTGGTCACGGTCAACCCCACGTTCATTCTGGGCCCCACCCTGGTCACGCAGGTGCGTTCGTCCCTGACCCTGACCAAATCAATGCTCGACGGCACGATGGCCGCCGCGCCGAGACAACGTTTCGGCGTCGCGGACGTGCGCGATGTCGCCGATCTGCACATCCGCGCCATGGCCGCCCCCGAGGCCGCGGGCAAACGCTATCTTGCCCTGGCCGACGGCCCGACGATCAGCTTCCTGGACATGGCCCGAATCCTGAGCGAGCGCCTCGGCGCTCTCGCCGCCCGCGTACCGGCCGAGGAAGCCCCGGGCGCCGAACCGCCCCGGCTGGTCATCCACAACGACCGGGCGAAAACCGAACTCCAGTGGTCACCGCGCCCTGCCGAGACCACGATCGTGCAAACCGCCGAAAGCCTCCGCGACCTCGGCCTACTCGACCAGGCGCAATGAGCGGCGCCACGTCCCGGCAGCATCGACCGTGCCGAACGGCGGCAATCAGGCCCTGCACCATCCCATCCACAAACCGGTGCCGTAGGCGAGGTCGTCGAGCCGTTTGCAGATCAGATAACGCACCGGGTCCAGGCCGCCGGGGTCCCGGTGGGTGAACCAGTCGGCAAGGCCGTCGGCGGCGGCCATGGTGAGGGCGAATCGGCGCAGCCGGGCGGAGAACACCATGGCCACCACGGTGACCGGCCAGTAGTCGCGGCACATCGCCGAGACGATGCGCCACACGCCCCCGGAATAGCCGCGCGCCAGGGCGAGCGCGGCCACCCGGGTCGGATGGTCGAGTTCGGCGAAGACCCGGCGCAGGCGCACGAGTGCGGCGGCGAGCGTCAACACGGCGCCCAGCACGCTGATCCTGGAGGCGATCCCCAGCAGAACCGTCGCGACGACGGCCCACAGCGGCACCGAACGGGGCGCCGCGGTATCGGGATGCCGGCGTGCCAGCGGCGCGACCCCGGCGCCGTGGGACACCTTGCGCCCGAACCACTTTCCGAACGACACCGGATGATCGCAGGCGACGTGGGCGGCCGGCTCGTAGCGCAGCCGCCACCCACCCCGCTCCAACCGGCGGCACAGGTCGATCTCGACCGCGGAGAACATCTCCTCGTCGAATCCGCCCTCGGCGAGCACCGCGCGACGCCGCACCAGCAGCGCCGCACCGGGCACATAGGACACCGCACCGCGCGAACTCACCTCGGCCTCGCGGCGACCCCGATCCAGCGACGACCGGGTCTGCTCGTATCGGCCGAGCACCGTGTCGGCCGGTTCGCGCGCGACGATGCGCGGGGCGACCAATGCCACCTCGGGATCGCTGAAATGTCCGAGCATCACCTCGAGCCACCCGGCCCGGGGCACCACGTTCGAGTCCAGGAATGCGACGAATTCGGTTGTGGCCGCCCGTAATCCGGAATTACGCGCGGCCGCCGGACCCTGCCGGCGGTCGTGCCGCAGCACGGTCACCCGGCATCGGCCGCCGGTGCGCGGGATGGCCACGGGCCGGTCCGAACCGTCGTCCACGATCACCACGCTGTGCCCGCGCAGAGTGCGCAGCAGACGTCGCAGACCGTCGGTGTCGTTGTGCAGCGGCACCACGACGGTCACCTCCTCCGGCCGCGGCAGCAGGCGCGGGCGCGGATTGCCGACACCGGCATCGAGCAGCCGTCTGGCAACCACGGCGGACTTCGGATCGGTCACCTCGAGGTACCCGTCGCCGATCAGGGCGGCGGCATCCGGCGCAAGTCGCAGCAACCTCGTCGGCGAATCACCGACGAGGAACCTGCCACCGGAATACGCGCGCACCCTTGGATCGATCCGCACCCCGAACCCGTCGGGCAGTCGCTGATGGCGCATTCCGGAAATGTTATGCGCTGTCGGTCGTTCCGGTGCAGGGTGTCGGGAAAACGGATCGCATTCGGCGGGAACAGCCCGGCAGCGCGCACGGTGCCCGCCGACTCGCGGCGACACACCCGATTGCGATCAATGGCTATCACACCGCAAACCAACTCGACACCGTCCCGGAACGCATTGCGGCATCGAACAGCTCAC
The DNA here is from genome assembly GCA_966435935.1 of uncultured Nocardia sp. Lineage (GTDB taxonomy): Bacteria > Actinomycetota > Actinomycetes > Mycobacteriales > Mycobacteriaceae > Nocardia. Next base: position 10,165 of record CBJNFW010000261.1, on the reverse strand, counting down.
AACTGGCTATTGGGATGGCGCGGCCGCACGAATGTGCGCGGCCGGCGAGTGACACACAACCGAACCTCGGCCGAGCCACGCGCTCTAGACTTCGGGGAGAAAGCACGGTGAACAGCTACAGGACGAGCACGCCGTCGAACGAGCGGGCCACCGGCACAGTCTCGAGGTGTTATGGGAGTCGGACGGATGCAGACCAATGGGGGCCGTAACGCCGGAGGCGCCGCCAATCAGACACTGTCGGAATCGGAGATCGTGGAGGCCGCGCTGCGCGTAGTACGTCAGGACGGCGTCGAGAAGTTATCGATGCGGCGGTTGTCCCGCGAACTCGGCGTCTCTCCGATGGCCCCCTACTACTACGTCGCCGACAAAAGCGAACTACTCGATCTGGTGGCCACCGCCGCATTGACCGGTGTGCGCAAACCCACCCGGGAATCGGGTCCGTGGCAGCAGCGCCTGCGCGAACTTGTCGATCAGATCGACGAAAAATTGCGCAAGCATCCGGGTCTCGGCGATGTTCTGATCGAACAGATGCTGGGCAAACAACTCGATCTGATCGGCGCCGTGATGGAAATCCTGTCCGACGCCGGATTCGACGATCGCGCCGTGCTGTCGGCCTATGCGACGATCCATACGTATCTGTTCGGGCGCAGCCGGGTCAATCCGCGTGACCGCGCTGCCCTGGCCGATGCCACGTTGCCCGACGCCATGGCCCGCGCGGTCAAGCACATGGGCGACCTACGCGGCCGATATTCCTACGACTTCGGCATGGACGTACTGATCTCCGGTCTGGAAGCCCAGCTTGTCCGGCGGCAGGAGGGCTGCGTATCATGAAATTAGAACACGTTCTAGTTTGATGTTTTCACGTGAACGCCCGGCCCGAGAGGACGTTATGACCACCGCCGACCCTCGACACGATCCCGACGTACCGCACAGCTCCCGTTCGGTGATGCTGCGGGTATCCGAGGTCGTCACCGAGACGGCCGATGCCTGTTCGCTGGTCTTCGAGGTGCCCGCGGAGTTGCGCCAGCGGTTCGAATACCAGCCCGGTCAATTCCTCACCCTGCGCATCCCCAGCGAGCTGACCGGCTCGGTGGCACGCTGCTACTCCCTGGCCAGCTCACCGCACACCGACGACGCACCGAAGGTCACCGTCAAGCGCACGGCCGACGGGTACGCCTCGAACTGGGTGTGCGACAACGTCCGGGCCGGGGACACCATCGAGGTGCTGCCGCCCTCGGGCGTATTCACCCCCAAGGATCTGGACGAGGATCTGCTGCTGTTCGGCGCGGGCAGCGGTATCACGCCGATCATGTCGATCCTCAAATCGGCGTTGGTCGGCGGGAGCGGCCGGATCACGCTGATCTACGCGAACCGGGACGCCGAATCGGTCATCTTCGCCGCGGAACTGCGCGAACTCGCGGACAAATATCCGCAGCGGCTGGTGATCGTGCACTGGCTCGAAACCCTGCAAGGCCTGCCGAGCGTGGAGAAGCTGGCCGCGCTGGCCCGGCCCTTCGCCGAGCACCGGGCGTTCATGTGCGGACCCAAGCCGTTCATGGACGGTGTGCACGATGCCCTCGCCCAACTCGGCGTCCCGCGCAATCGCACCCATGCCGAGGTATTCAATTCCCTCGCCGGAGACCCGTTCGCGGATGTCGAGGAAGAAGAGGTCAGCGAGGAGGAGGCCGCCGCGGCCGCCACCGTCGACGTGGAACTCGACGGCGAGGTGCACAACCTGCAATGGCCGCGCAGCAAGACACTGGTCGACATCATGCTGAGCAAGGGCCTGGACGTGCCGTACTCCTGCCAGGAGGGCGAATGCGGCTCCTGCGCCTGCACCGTCCTCGAGGGCAAGGTAGAGATGGACAACTCCGAGATTCTCGACCCGGAGGACATCGAGGCCGGCTACATCCTGGGCTGTCAGGCGCACCCGGTCACCGACCACCTGAAAATCCAGTTCTGAATTTTTGGCCTCCGCTTCGCTCCGGCGGGGTTTCAGTGCGTCAGCTTTCCCACCGCTTCGCTTCCGCACGCTTTTCAGCGCACCCACCCCGGAAATCCATGGGTTGACCGCGTTGCGGCTTTCGCTTCGCAGGCGAATTCCGGCTCGATGGAGACGCCTTCGCCGCTGGGTACGTTGGCTTTCGCCGCCCTTCGCTTCGGCCCGTCTTCAGCCGGGCTGAGCGGTGTCTTTGCGCCCGAAGTTCGGGCTTCGCCCATACGGCTTCGAGTGAAGAGGATTCTGCACCGGGTGGACCGATGCCAGAAGACTTACTTCGGCCGTGAGCAGTTGAGCGGTCAGGCGGTGGTGACTTGTGCGGGGGCGCCGAGGACTCGCCCGGCTTCGAAAGCCGATGCGCTGGTGGGCAGTTCGCCGGGGCGGCCGCTGTTGAATACGGTGACCGTCCCGGAGCCGGAGGTGGGGCGGCCGAGCGCGTCCATGCGACGGAGGGTCTGCACCGCGACGGCCTCGGCACTGTCGAACAGTCGCACGCCGGGCGGCAGCGCGGCCAGAATGGCATCCATGACCAGCGGGTAGTGCGTGCAGCCCAGGACGATGCCCTCGGTGCCGGACGGGGTGAGCGCGGCGGCCTCGGTGATGGCCTGCTCGATTCCGGCCGGATCGCCACGATCGATCGAATCGGCGAGGCCGTGACAGGCCACGCCGGTCACCTCGGCGTCGCCGCCGAATCGGGCGATCAGATCGGCCTGATAGCGGCTCGCGGTGGTCGCGGCGGTCGCCCACACCGCTACCGCGGCGCAGACCGCGGCTGCGGGTTTGATCGCCGGAACCGTACCGATCACCGGGACGCCCGGACCGACCTCGGCACGCACCTGTTCCAGGGCCGACACGCTGGCGGTGTTGCAGGGCAGCACGATGACTTCCGCACCCAGCTCGATCGAGCGGCGAGTCGTGTTCAGCACCCGATCCACCAGCCAGGATTCGGGCTTCGGGCCCCACGGCGCACCGTCGGGATCCAGTTGCAGCAGCAGGTCGAGATCGGGCCGCAGCCTGCGCAACCAGGCTCCGGTGGTCAACAGTCCGAGGCCCGAATCGATCAGCGCGACAATCACACCCGCCACTGTATTAGCGAGCGACATGTTGCCCGCGCCGCACCCTGCCCTAAGGCGGGACGAGCCGGGTACTTCAGCCGACCCGCTCGCCGGGACGGGTGTTGGCGGCGAGTTCGGCCCGCATCTTCATCACCTTGCCCGCCTTGCCCGCTCCGACAACCGCGGTGAGCACACCGTCGGTGAGGTAGTGGGCGAGGAATTTGCGCCCGTCGTCCTCGACGACGCGGATCTCGTCCGCCCCGCGGGTCGAACCCAGGACCTGGATCTTCACGTCGTACTGATCGCTCCACACGTACGGCACGCCGGCCGCGGGCCCCTCGGCGCCCAGCAGCGCGGCGGCCAGCACCTGCGCCTGTTCGCCCGCGCTGGTCCAATGTTCCACCCGGCGATGCGCCCCGCTCTTGCGCCAGGCCGCGACATCGCCGAGCGCCCAGACGTTCTCGACCGAGGTGCGGCCCGACTCGTCGGCCAGGACGCCGCCGCCCGCGGACCGATCGGCCAGCGGGATACCGGATTCGGCGAGCCAATCGGTCGCCGGGGCGGAACCGACGCCGATCACCACCAGATCGGCCTCGACGGTCGAACCGTCGGAGAGCCGCGCACCGCGCACCGCGTCATCCTCGACGACGAGCGATTCCAGACCGACACCGCAGCGCAGGTCGACGCCCTCGGCTCGATGCAGCCGCCCGACCAGTGCACCAACCTGCTCACCGAGCGAGGCGGCCAGCGGGGTCGGCTGCGGTTCCACCAGGACGACCTCGACGCCGCGGGAACGGAAACTGGCCGCCAGCTCGCAACCGATGAAACCCGCGCCGACGACCAGCGCGCGGGACGCGCCGGCCAGTCCGTCGCGCAGTCCGGCGGCATCGTCGTGACTGCGCAGCACGTGTACCCCGGCCGCGTCCGGCAGACCGGGGATCCGCCTGGGACGCAGGCCCGTCGCGATGATCAGCTGGTCGTAGTCCAGGCTGTTCCCGTCGGCCAGCAGCAGCCGCTGCGCGACGATGTCCACACCGGTGGCCGCGACGCCGAGGCGCACCTCGATATCGTTCTCCGCGAAGAATTCCGCCGGGCGCAGCGTGGTGTCGTCGGTTTCCCCGCGCACGAACTGCTTGGACAGCGGCGGCCGGTCGTACGGCAGGCGCACCTCGTCACCGACCAGAACCAGCCCGCCCTGGTATCCGGCGCGCCGCAGTTCCTCCGCGGCGCGCAGCCCGGACAGCCCCGCACCGACGATCACGATCGGACGGGCGCTCATCGGATCGCGCCGAGTGTCGCGCGGGCAATGCGGATCTCAGGTATCGAAAGGTGCACGGTATCCAACTTATTCTAGAACACGTTCTAATTTCTACACTGTGATCACCGACACGTCCAGGACGTGCCGGATATCGCCACCCAATTGTGCCCGGCCGAGTATTGATCGGGCGGTCAATCAGAGTTATACCGGAAATCGAAGCCACATCACCGCCCCGAGGAGGCAGAACATGTTCACCGAATCCCGTGCTCAGGACTTCGTAGCAGTCGTGCTCGGTGTCTACACTGCGTTGTCGCCGATATGGGTCGACCACAACGATCGCGCCTTGTGGACGTTGATCGTGCTCGGCGTGCTGATCGCCCTGAGCGGTCTGGCGCAGATGGCACGTCCGGCGATGACCGGTTTGGACTACGCCATGGGCCTGCTGGGCGTCCTGCTGTTCATCGCGCCGTGGGTCATGGATTACAGCTCCTACAACGGCGCGGCCTGGACGTCCTGGATCGTGGGCGTACTGACCGTCGTGGTCGCCGTCGCGGCCCTTCCGCAAGTAACGGCACGGATGCATACTGCTCACTGATGCACATGACCGAACCCCATCGAGCGGGGCGCCGCCGGAGTAAGAAGGTCGACGGCGACGCCCGCCAGCTCATCCTCGATGCCGCCGAAAGCCTTTTCGCGACAAACGGATTCGACGCCACCGCGACCGCGGCGATCGCCACGGCAGCGGGCGTCCCCAAGGGGTTGGTCTTCTACTACTTCCCCACCAAGGACTCGATCCTGTCGGCGCTGATGGCCGAGCGGATTCCGGCCAACCCGCTCGACGACATCGACGCCGTCGTCTCGCCGGGTGATCCGGCCAGGAGCCTGATCGCCCTGGACGCCGCGCTGAATCTGCGCGATCACCATTCCTCGGTGTTGCGCGTCATCATGTGGCGCGAGGCCGACACCCATCCCGATGTCCGTAAACAGTTGCGGCGCATGCGCGGTCAGCTGCTCGACATCACCGCGCGAGTGCTGCAGGCCAGTGCGCCCGGTCCGGTGCAGCCCGGCACGTTGCGCGCCTGCGCGGGAGCGTGGGTTTCGGCGATGCTGGCCATCGCCACCACCGACCGGTTGCACGCCCTGGACGGTCTGAAGCTGCCGACCGCCGAGGAGATCCTGAACATCTCGCAGGTCGTCGCCGCGGGTATGACCCACCTGGGCTGACTGTTCGGGCACTCGCCGCCGGGTTCCGGGCGTGGCGAAACGGACCGCGGGACGGTGAATTATCCACACCCCCCGAGTTGTCCACATTCGTCCCGAGGCGCGCTCGAAAGGGCTTCGGCGCGCCGATGATCGGCCTATGGCAACCCCGCAACCGATCTCTCGCCGCGATGCCCTCGCCACCGGGCTGTCGGACTCCGATCTGCGCAGACTGTGCCGGCACGGCCTGTGGCATCGCGTCCGGACCGGGCACTATCTCAGCGCCCCTGCCGAGACGCTCAGCGCGGCGGACCGGCATCGAGCACTGATCCGGGCGACCATCGCCGCAACCGCGGATGTCGCGGTGATGAGCCATGTTTCGGCGTTGATCGGACACGACCTACCGACCTGGCGGATCCGGCTGGACCGCGCCCACCTCACCCGCGCCCGCCGCAACGGCGCGCGGATCGGCCGCCTGCTCGTGGTGCACGCCGGGCAGCTCGCGCCGGACGAGATCGTCACGGTGGAGGGGGTCCGCTATACGACCGCGGCCCGCACGATCGTCGACATCGCCCGGACCGAGGGCTTCGAGCAGGCGGTCGCGGCCGGTGACGCGGCCCTGCACCGCGGCGCGACGACCGCGGCACAGCTGCGCGAACAGCTGCACCGGGCACGGGCCCGCCCCGGCTACAAACAGGCCGCGCAGGTACTGACCTTCCTCGACGGCCGCAGCTCGAGTGTCGGCGAATCCCGTCTGCGAGTGGCGGTGGCCGCGGCCGACCTGCCCGCACCGGAGGTGAAGGCCCGAATACTGAGTCCCGACAACAGTTTCGTCGCCCGCGTCGACTGTTTGTTCCCTCAGCTCGGCGTCGCGGTCGACTTCGATCCGCGGCCGGAGCCCGGACGCGATGCCGAGGCCGCCGAACGTGCCGCACTCGCCGCCGAACTGCGCGACGACCGGCTGCGCGTCCTCGGCTGGATCCCGGTCCGATGCACCTCGAGCGAACTCGATGACGCCGGGGAGGTGGCCCGCCGGATCACCACCGCCGCCGAGGCCGCCGCCTGTCTCACCCGCCACGGGCGGTGGGTTCCGGCGCCCCGGCTCCGATGAATTCACACCGTTCGTATCTTCCCAGCTACCAAGCGAATCGAGTGCGCCTGTGGATAATCCGACGACCCGCAGGCTCGCATACCACGGATGTGGAGGTAAGAATGGCGATATGACCGACCCCGATTTCGCCAGTTTCGGAGAACCCAATCGTTCGCGCCCGGAGGGTTATCGCCTCACCCAGCCGCGCAACGAACAGGCGACGGGATCGACGAACGGGCTCACCGGATTCGATCCGGGTCGCGGCAGCCTGGGCCGTCCGGAAGTCGCGGTGGGGTGGACGCCGGCCGATCCCGCACCGGAATGGGCCGGCGGCGCAACGCCTTCGGCCGCACGGGAATCGCTGATGTCCGCACCCGATTCGGTTGCGATCCGGCCCGATTTCGGCACGGCGATCGCCGATTCGGCGGCCGCGGGACGGCAGCGGGCGAATTCGCCCGGCACGAGCGGCCAATTCTCTTCGGGGACCAACGGTTCGGAATTCTCCGCGTTCGATGCGCCTGCCGTGCACGAACCGCGCAGCGCGAATCCTCCACCGCGAATGCCGCACACCGAATCGGCGCGCACCGCATCGAACACTCCGCCCTCGACAACGGAATTCAGCACAACGCCCCCGCCCGAACCTTCGAAACCGGCTCCCGATCCGGCGTTTCGCACCGACGCCGAACCAACCGGTGACACTCCGGGCCTGCCTCGCCGAACTCCGGGGCTACCACACCGATTCACCGATTCCGACGAATCCGACTACGCGTACAGCCAGCCCATCGTGAATTTGCTTGACTCGCAATTCGATTCGCCACCAGCTACCCGCAAATCCAGCGGATCGGGCAATCTGACGAACGGTTCGGCATACAGCTCGACCGAATCCGGCCCCTTCACCGATAACTCCCTGCTGGTCACCGCCGAACGCGATACCGCCGAAACATCAGATACCGCACTGAATTCCGCCGAATTCGTCAGCCGCACCGGCAATACGACCCACGCCCCGGCACCGGCCCCACTGCCCGAACGCTCCGCCACCGCGACCGAGCCGGCGCGGAACGCCACGGCAACCGATCCGACACCGAACTCCCCGGCCCCCGGCACAGCCGCCGAACGCACGCCCCGCACCCGAACCACCTCCGGACTCACCGCCCCGGACTCCACGGATGCGGCCGACACGCCGACTCCCGCCCCGCCCCGCAGCAGAATGAGCCGCAAGGCCGCCGAACGCGCCGCGGAGGCGGAGGCGGCGGCCGCCACCGCACCGGACGACGAAAACTCGAGCAGCACAACAAGTCCCGGCACCGCCCCCTTCCGCCGCACACGCACCGCGGAACCGCGCCGAAACTCACCCCAGGACGACGCCGCCAAGAACATCGACGTCCACCTGATCATGCACCTACTCCTGGCCAGCCACACCCTGGAGAACATCGCCGACAGGGCCGAAGCAGGCGACGTCTCCCTCGCGGAGTTCATCCGCGCCGCCCGCCGCACCCGCACCGCAGCGGTAGACCTGGTCTCCACCTGGTTCGGCGGCGCCGACCAGATGCGCCAATTCGCCGAGGCACTCCTGGCCGCCTCCGACTCGGCCTGAACACAATTTACATCCGGAGTCTGTGGCTATAATCAATGGCGATAATATCGCCACATAAGGGTGTAGCGGTGGATGTCGGAGTACGCGAGCTGCGAGACGGGCTGAGCCGCCATCTGGCGGAGGTCAGAGCCGGGCGCGTTGTCACCGTTACCGATCACGGAAAGCCGATCGCCCGGATAGTCCCGGTCGAGCGCCTGACACGGTTGGAACAATTGCGCGCGGAGGGACGCGTTCAAGCAGCACGTAAGCCCAAAGAACCCTCACCCGAACCGGTCCGAGGCCATGGGCTGGTGACCGAACTCATCGACGATCAGCGCCGGTGATCGGCTACCTGGACACATCGGCTTTTGTTCCGCTGCTATTCGATGAACCGAGCACTCGATCCTGTCGACGATTCTGGGACGATGCAGACGCCGTCGCATCTACCAGACTGCTTTACGTAGAAACCGCAGCGGCATTGGCGCGGGCACACCGCATGTCACGTCTGGACGATTCCGGCTATGCGCGCTGCTTGCGCACGCTGGATCGGCTCTGGCCACAGGTCGAGGTGATGGAAGTAGATCAGCCCGTCGTATTTCGCGCGGCAGAACTGACCGATGTACTCGCATTGCGCGGCCACGACGCCGTTCATTGTGCCGCAGCAGAACAATTGGATGATTCGGACATGGTAGCGGCAGCGGGTGACCGTCGTCTGCTGGCGGCATGGAAATCGTTGGGCATAGCCACATTCGATACCAACGCGCCCGAGGATTGAAAGAGTGTTCGGTCCAGCAAGCCAGACATACAGGCGGAAATGTCAGCTCGGGTAAGGTACGGGTAGTTCTCGAGAATCGAATCGTCGGTCTCGCCAGCGCCCAGGAACTCGAGCACGTCTCTCACCCTGATGCGCATGCCACGAATGCAGGGCCTACCTCCGAGCTGGTTCGGATCGAACGCAATCCTGGCCACATGGAATCGGTCGGCTGATCAGCGAAAACTACCTCGAGCCGGCGTCAGCACTGGGCAGCGGGGGAGCTGCTGCCCGTCGGATACGAAAAGGGGCCGCTCCCAACGGGAACGGCCCCTTTCGGCTAACAGCAGGTCCTACTTGATGACCTTGGTGACGCGACCGGCGCCGACGGTACGGCCACCCTCACGGATCGCGAAACGCAGGCCCTCTTCCATGGCGACCGGCTGGATCAGCTTGACGCTCATCTCGGTGTTGTCACCGGGCATGACCATCTCGGTGCCCTCGGGCAGGGTCACAACGCCCGTCACGTCAGTGGTACGGAAGTAGAACTGCGGACGGTAGTTGTTGAAGAACGGGGTGTGGCGGCCACCCTCGTCCTTCGACAGGATGTAGGCCTGACCCTCGAACTCGGTGTGCGGGGTGGTGGTGCCCGGCTTGATGACGACCTGGCCGCGCTCCACGTCCTCGCGCTTGATACCGCGGATCAGCAGACCGACGTTGTCGCCCGCCTGGCCCTGGTCCAGCAGCTTGCGGAACATCTCGACACCGGTGACCGTGGTCTTGGTGGTGGTCGGACGGATGCCGACGATCTCCACGTCCTCGTTCACGTTGATCACGCCGCGCTCGATACGGCCGGTGACGACGGTGCCACGACCGGTGATGGTGAACACGTCCTCGATCGGCATCAGGAACGGCTTGTCGGTCTCACGAACCGGGTCCGGGATGGACTCGTCGACCGCGTTCATCAGCTCGACGATGGACTCGGCCCACTTCTCGTCGCCCTCCAGCGCCTTCAGGCCGGAAACGCGGACGACCGGAGCCTCCTCGTCGAACTCCTGCGAGGCCAGCAGCTCGCGGACCTCCATCTCGACGAGCTCGAGGATCTCCTCGTCGTCGACCATGTCGGCCTTGTTCAGCGCCACGACGATGTAGGGGACGCCGACCTGGCGGGCCAGGAGGACGTGCTCCTTGGTCTGCGGCATCGGGCCGTCGGTCGCGGCGACCACCAGGATGGCGCCG
>CBJNFW010000260.1:0-12407 GCA_966435935.1 uncultured Nocardia sp. | reverse complement strand
CGACCGTCAGGCCGTCAACGCCTGACCCGCGGCAGCACAGGTGATCCTGTGATGATGGCTGAGACGGTATGCGCCACTGGTTACGCGATGCCCGAGGCCGCGGACGAGCCGTCGTGGCCCGATGCCCGGCTGCTTGCTTTGGATCCGGACCTCGAGGAGTTGTTCGCCGAGATCGACGAGGTCCTGTGCCAGGCCTGGGACCGGTGGCGGTCTCCGACTCGACGCGAATATCGGTCGCGGCCGCGCCGGCAGTGGCGGTGGCGCCCTGCCTCGCGTCCCGGGTGCCGGCCGGGCCCTGTGCAGGCTCGAGAGCGCGGCCCGCCCGAAGGGTGAAGTCCGGCTCGATGCGGAACTCGACGACGAGCGAGAGCGAGGTGATGCCTGGTCAGAAGACATCGACGACAACGCAGATCACACGAAGGTTTTCCTACACAACAGTTCTCGCGACCAGCGGTCGGCGGCCCGAGCCCAGCGCCTGCACGCCGCACCAGCGCCCGACGCCCCTCGGTCCGGCGCGTGCGCGGCCACTGTGGTGGCATCAGCGCCGCAGGGCACGGTTCGCCGCCCGCGCGGGAACGTCGCGGACCACCAGACTGGATGCCACTGCGTGCAGCCACCGGCCGAAACGGTGTGCGCCGCGGTCGATTCCGCCGACCTCACCGACCGTATGGATCAAGCCCGGATCACCCCCATTGGACCTCGATGATGACTACGACCGCAGCCTCGCCGACCGACCATCACATCCCCGCCGAGCCCGCCCGCACCGCCACCGCGTGCTGTGACCCGCACACCAGCGGCGGGCAAGAACTACCGCGCTGGCAGCACGGCCACGTCGCCTGGTTCGACACCGAGAAGGGTTTCGGGTTCCTGACTCCCGATACCGGTCCCGCAGTATTCGTCGACTACCAGGTGATCGACGTTCCAGGATTCAAGACCCTCGCCGCCGGGCAACCGGTGGTATTCACCGTAGCCGACACCGGCCGCGGCCCCGAAGCCACCTGCGTCGTGCCGTACATCCGCGCCAGCACCTCGACTCCACCGCAGCCCTGCGACCGCCGCGCTCGCGTACGGGCCGGTCAGAAGCGGCCGCATCGGTCTCGCAGCCGCCCGCACGCTGCCTGAGCGGGCACCACCGGACGATCCCCACCACCCTCCCCCGTAGAGCCATCATGACATCCACACACCCGCCCCGGAACGCCTCCAACCACTCCGCCGCCAATGCGGCCGCACGCCGGATAACCACGGCTGCAACCGATCCCGGCGACATATTCGTACACCGGCACGCCTCGCACCGTCCGCGCCCATGGTGGGACACGATCATGCCACCCGCCATGCCCACCGACCCGGCCGCGCCGAGGTCCCCCGACCCCCGTCACCCCCGGGCCCGCAATCCCTACCCACGGCGCGCCCGACCGGCCCGGAGCGCCACCCGCTGCTGACCGGGCCGCGCACATCGGCAAGCGCCCCGGATCCGGTGTCGCCTCCGTTACCCTCCGGCTCGTGAGGGGCCCCGAGTTGCTCGGCCGGCGTCGGCTCGGAATCGGACTCTCGAGGCAGCCGCGCCGCCCGCGCCTTCGACTCGGCCCGGGTGCTTCTTCGGTGCGGCCGCGAATGACTCCTTGCGGCCCTGTCGGACCGCACTCGGAGCCCTTGCGAGAAAGTGGGACAACCTCACTCGGCTGACCTGGACGAGACGGTGCCGGCGGGTATGATCGGCGGCACTTTCGATCCCTGTCACAGCGAGGTGATGTCGTGTCCGTTCGAGGAACCGTGCTGGTAGCGGCGCTTACATGCGCCGTGCCGATACTCGGTGCGGCACAGGGCCACAGCGCCCCCGCGTCCGGTTCGAACGGAGGTTGCGCGCACGGCGGCGTGATGACGGGCCGGATGATTCCCGGCACCGGCAGCGCCGGCCAGAGTATTCAGCGCGAGGTCACGCTGAGCGACTGCGCCAGCCCGCTGCTACCCGGAATCCGCCGCGGAGTATTCGCGGTGAACATCCCGTGGAACGTCACCACCGCATCCACCGCGGCCCGGTTCACCTGGTCCGACGGGCGCGTCAGCGCCGCAACCGGTTACGGCAACGGGGTGTGGCTCATCACCGCGGGCCCGGCGAGCGGGCACGCCATCCAACTCGACGTCGCCGACACCTGGAACGGGTGGTATCTCAGCGCCGCGGACGTGATGGTCGCCGACGCTCGGTTTGTGTCCTGAATTCACCGGTGCCGCAAGGACTTCCGCTTCTTCAGGCGGTCCCGAGAGCGCGCCGGGCAGCGGTTTGCGGCACCGCGCCGTGGTAGAAGTACCGGCCCAGGCCGATGGTGAAGATCAGGATTCCGTACAGCGAATGCTCCACCGACGCGGTGAACAGCGACCGGCTGCGCAGATAGCGCGTCGCGAACAGCCAGCCGCCCACGCCGCTGGCGGCGACGGAGAACCAGTTGCCGAAAATGATGTGCACGTACCCGAATGCCGCCGCGCTCGCGGCGACCAGGCCCGGCCCCTCGCCGAAGACCGGTGCGTACCGGTGGAACAGGAACGACCGGAACACCAGTTCCTGCGGATAGACGCTCAGTGCCGGATACAGCACCATCACCGCGAGCCACAACCAGGGATTGCGCCGCGGCAGATCGAACAGATCCTCCCGCCGCAGCACGGTGGTCGCCGCGGTGAGGGCCAGGGCGTTCGCGCCCGCCGAAACCGCCATCGAACGCGCCTGTTCGCCGAATGCGTCGCTGCGCCACAACGACGTTCGATCGAAACCAGGGGAGCGTCGCAGGTAGATCGTCGCGCCGGCGGCCAGCGCGAGCAGTGCCGGAATCGGCGGCTTGCCGCGCAGCAGTGCGTTGTAGGCGGTGGTGCCGCCGAAGAACAACGCCGCATACTCGGCGGCCAGATACACCCGCCGCCATCGTCGAATTCTCATGCGCACACCGTCATTTCGCGAAGTTCGTCGCTCGCGGCCAGCTCACCGGAAGCAACTCGGGGCGTTTGGCGCCGAGCCGGTTGCCAGAGGAGACGCCACGGATGCGGCGGCCCACCCAAGGGACGAGATGCCTTGTGGCCCAGCGTAGTTCCTCACCGAGTACAGCCGGCCGCCGCGGATTCGGATCCAGTGGCAGCGCGGTGCGCCAGGTGCCGTCCGCGCCGGGGAGCCCGAGCCCGTCGGCGACCGCGCGGCTGACCAGTTCGTGGCCGAGCGGGTTCAGATGCAAGCGGTCATCGGTCCACACCCGCCGGTCGGTGGTGGCGGGCACGGGTTCGAAATCGATCACGGTGACTCGATGCCGCGCCGCGACGGCGCGCAGCGCGACGTTCATCTCCCGCACGCGCCCGGACAGTGGCCGCACCAGCGGGGCGACCGCGCCGATATCGGGGAAGGTGAAGGTGACCACCTGGGCGCCGATGGCGGCGAACGCCGCGAACATGCTCTCGATCTCGGCGAGCACGGCGTCGCGGTCGAACCGCGGCCGCAGCAGATCGTTCATCCCGGCGACCACGGACACCAGATCGGGCTTCATCGCCAGTGCCGGAGTGAGCTGCTCCGCCCTGATCTGGCCCGCGCACCGGCCGCGAACGGCCAGGTTGGCGTAGTCGAGGCTCGGGTACAGCCGGGCGAGCACCTGTGCGAGGCGGTCCGCCCAGCCCAGTAGTCCGCCGCTGCCGTCGGGATCGCCGACCCCCTCGGTCTGCGAATCGCCGAGCGCGACGTAGCGGGTGAACTGCGGTGTTCGAGAGGGACTCGACCTGGTCATGCTCGGCCTCCGGGATCGGTGCGACGCGCGGGGCTCGGCGTCGAGCGATCCGGGTGTTCAGGGACGGGAACATTCAATAGATACACCAACGGCCGGTACCTGTCCCGCTGGTTGGTCGGCTGTTCACTCAGCCCAGGACGAAGGGTAGCCTTCCGGCCATCTCGCCCAGAGCGGTGTGTTCGCTGTCACTGGGTGCGCGACGTCCGGTGCCGATCAACAGCGCGTCCCGATCCGACAGCACGGGCGGGAACGTCGCCCCGGTGATCTGCTCGAGCATCCGGCGTGCGTGGGCCAGCAGGTCGGCCGGTGGCTCGGGCTCGCCCGGCAGCTGCGCGACCAGATCCAGGTGGTGCAGGGTCCACTCCAGCACGTAGGCGTCGAGATAGTCGGCGGTGGTGAGCACCTCGCCGCGGGTGGCGACGCACCGGTCCGGATCGGCGAGTCCGGCCGCCCGGCCGGCGGCCGAGCCGACATCGTCGAAATGGAGTTTGAGCAGTTGCGGCTCCTGGTACGCCGCGGCCAGCCGGACGATCAGCGCATCGAGCGGATGGTCCCCGGTGGGCGTGCGGGTGTCGATGTCCCAGTAGGTCAGAGCCGTGCGCGTGGGTGCGCCCTCGGCGGGCGTGACCAGTGTGATCAGAATGTCCTGAGCGCCGATGAGCAAGTGGCACACCAGATCTCGCACCAGCCATCCGGTACATCCGGACGGCAGTGCGAAATCCTCGTCGTGCAGTTCTGCGACGGTGGCGCGCAGGGCCGCCCACGATCGTGAGAAGAGATCATCCACGGCCGCAAGCTAGCAGTGCGGCGCGTGCGGTGTGAGGCGTTTGCGGACCCGGCGAACCGGAGATTTCGGGCCGGGGGTGCCGAGTGCACGTGCTACCTCTAGCCGATCACCATGGCGGTGAGGATCAGGGACCATGCGGCGATCGGAAGCAGGAATCCGAGCGCCGCGGGGCGCTGGAACAGCGGTTTGCCCGGATCCAGCGGGCGGCCCGGCATACCCGGAATCGGCGGCGCGAGCTTGGCGATGCTGTTGTAGGCGATCAGATTGATCAGCATCGTCAGCGGATTGATGAACATCGACATCGGACCCCAGCAGCCCAGCCAGACGTTCTCCAGTGTCATCCGCCGGTAGGTGGCCAGTCCGCAGTCGCGGCAGAACGGTCCGGACATCCGAAGGAACTGCATGAAGACGATGAAGCCGCGATGTCCGCGGATATCCACCGCCGCAGCCGGAGTCGCGCCGCAGTGCCGGCAGTACAGCGCCGGTAGCTGCTGCGGCGCCCAGGACTGGTGTTGTGCGGGAACACCTTGCAGCGCACCAGGATTCGTCATCCGATCACCCCTACCCTCGCGCCCGGCGACTCGCCGTGCGCGATCCGAGAATTCGATTCGAAACAAGCTGGGCGCGAATGCTACCCGGTGCGGTCATCGGGTCGCCAACGGTATTTCCCGCTACTGGACGAGCAGCCGGCTGATCGGCGATAGCCATTGTGGCGCGGGATGTTTCGCCACCGCGCCCGGCGGGATCGAACGGCGATCGGCGATGATCAACCGGATCGGCGTCTCGCTGAGGGCGGCGGTCAGCCCGGTCGAATCGGCTGCCGGTCCCGGACGTGTCGATCGCGCCGGAGTCGATCCGCCGTATCTCAGCGTGGTCCGATGAGCGCGATCGCGGTTTCCACCGCTACGTCGACTATCTCGGAGATGTCGCCACCCGATTCGACGGTGGAGGCGATGAGTTCGCGGTAGCCGCCGTAGAGGATCGTCGCCATCGCCCGCGAGGGCGGATGCAGTTCGGCGGATTGGAATTGCGGTGTGGCGGTGAGGTTTCGGATCAGCGCGACGAACGCCTCACCGGTCGCGCGATGTAGTTCGCGGGCATCGTCGCCGAGGGCGGGGATATCGCGAATCCAGGCCAGGGTGATGGACGGGTCGTGCTGAGAGGCGGCGATCCACGCCTCGATCGCCTGCCGGACCTGCGTGCGCCAGGGAGCCGACGGGTCGACCGCGGCGTAGATCTGCCGGATCGTATCGCTGTTGCGTTCGGCCAGCAGTTCGATGAAACAGTCCTGTTTACTGCTGAAATGCTCGTAGAAGGTCCGGCGTGAGGTACGGGCCTCGCGGACCACGTCGGCGACGGTGGCCTCCCGGTAGCCGTGCCTGCGCACCGTTTCGGCCATACCGTCCAGCAGGCGCCGCCGGAATCCGGGCTCTCCCGCGGCGGCGGGGCTGGAGGCGGGCTCGGCGGGGGTCACCGTACCGAGCGTAGTGTTTGCCCGCGCCGTCCCGCGCGACCGGTGCTCAGGCAGTGGCCTCGGCCTGCGCGACGGTGGTGACCGGCGTTCCGACGGCGCGGCGGTGCACCACCGCGCGGCCCTTGCGGCCGGGAGCCAGTGCCACGCCGCGGAAGTGCGGGTGCCCATCGGGCGCGTCGGTGGTCTCGAGCGTGAAATCCCGCAGCAGCGTGCGCAATACGACGTTCATCTCCAACGTCGCGAAGGCCGCCCCGATGCAGCGGCGCGTGCCGCCGCCGAACGGGATCCAGCTGAAGGTGCCCGGCCGTGCGCCGAGGAACCGATCCGGATCGAAGGTGCGCGCCCGGGGGAAGAGGTCCTCGTTGTCGTGCATCAGCCGAATGCTGATCAGCACGTTCTGCCCCTTGGGCAGGGTCCACCGGCCCAATTGCAGTGAGTCGACGCGGATCTGCCGGGCCGTCGCATCGATCACCGGTCGCACCCGCTGTATCTCGAGCAGGGTTGCCTCACGCAGTTCCGAACCGCCCGCATCCACCTCGGAAACCAAGCGGCGCAACACGTCCGGATGGCGGCGCAACCGCTCGACGGTCCAGGCGAGGGTGGTCGCGGTGGTCTCGTGACCGGCCGTGAGCAGGGTGAGCAACTCGTCGGCGATCTCGCTGCGGGTCATCGCCGTGCCGTCGTCGTAGCGGGATTGGAGCATCATCGCCAGAACGTCGTCGCGGCCGTCGAGTCCCGCCGCTTCGGCGCGATCGATCAGCCGGTCCACGATCCGGTCGTAGCGGCGGCGGTGCACGGCGAACCGTGCCCAGGGGCCGAAGCGCCCCAAGAAGTTTCGCGGCACCGGGAATGCGGCCAAGGCCGACCCGAGTAGCACGATCTTGGGCAGTACCCGGCGCAGCTGGTCGAATTCCGCGCCGTCGGCACCGAAGACCGCGCGCAGGATCACGTTGAGGGTGATCCGCATCATCGAGTCCATGGTGGCGAATTCGCGGCCCGAGGGCCAGGTGGCCATCTCCCGGACCGTCTCCTGCTCGATCATCTCCTCGTACACCGCCAGCCGGCGGCCGTGGAACGGCGGGGTGAGCAATTTGCGCTGTTTGCGGTGCTCTTCACCGCTGAGTGAGAACAGCGAGCCGGGTCCGAGGAACTGGCCCAGATTCACGTCGATATTGTCGGCCACTTCCGGACCCGCGGTGAACAGCGCCTTCACCTCGGCCGGATCGGACAGTACGACCATCCGCCCCAGCCGCGGGGTGGTGACGGTGAACGCCGAGCCGTAGCGATCGTGCAGGCGTCGCCAGGCGCGCGTACGTCCGGCCAGGATCTCCAGGATCTGCACGATGCCCGGAGATGTCGGTCCGCCGGGCAGTCTCACTGTGGTCATCCGTGACCCCTCCCACCGTGGTACGTCTGTGTACCAGGAGCACGGTACGCGCCCGTACCGCAATATGGCAAGGATTACGGTGCCGGCTACCGCCAGAGGCGGCGGCAGGGCAGCGGGCGCAGATCGGGCCGGATCTTGCGATCCACCGTGACGGCCAAACCGCTGCGCACCGCCGCGGAGGCGAATTCGCACGCCTCGGCATATGTTGCCGCGTATTCGAGGACGAGATCGCCTGTGGCGCCGGAATTCTCGAAATACACGATGACCCGGCGGGTCGGTCGGTCACTGCACGCGCAGTTGCCGTCGGCGGGATATGTCGTGCCCGTCATGTGCATGCTCCTTTGCATCGCGCTCCCGAACGACCCGGACGACGGATCCTCGAAGCGACGGCGACGCATTCCACGGTAAATTCGACGGCCCGCGGTGAACAGGTTTCAGCACTCTGTTCTGGCAGGTCACAGCATCCCGTGCTCCGACTTGGTGCACGCTGACATCACGACCGGGGTAACCGGCGTGATCCGCGGGGTATGCGCGGTGCGCGGATGACTCAGCTCGCGGGCGTGGCGCGCTCGCCGTAGACGGTCAGCCAGATGGTGCGGCCGAGGGTGCGGGCCAGGACATCGTCATCGGGCGCGGGGGTGGCGAAAAACGCGTACTGGATGGAGCGTTCGACCATGGCGGTCAGGACGATCGCGGTCGAGGCAGGGTCGATCGAGGCGTCGATGCGGCCGCGTTCCTTCTCCCGGACCAGCCGGTCGGACACCACGGCGATGAAGCGGGCGATCCGTCCCTGCCAGTACGCCCCGACCTCCCGGTCGTAGGCGGCGACCTCGATCAGGGCCTGCAGCAGGTGTCCGTGCGCGCGAGCGCCGCCGATCATCGCGCGCATCGCCGCGCACACGCCCGGTTCGCCCTCGGAGTGGTCCTGGGACCACCAGCGCTCGGCGGTGCCGAACAAATCGGCGGTGGCGAGTTCGGCCATGCGGATCAGCAGCCTGCTCTTGTCCGGGAAATACCGGTAGAAGGTGGACCGCGCCATATCCGCCTCACCGGCGATGCGCTGGACGGCGATCTCGGTGAAGGCGGTCCCGTCGGACAGCAGCCGGTCGACCGCGGCCAGCACGCGGTGTTCGATGGCCTCCCGATGTCCGTCCCGCTGCCCGCGCGCCCGGGATGTCCGGGTCAGCGAGGGCATCGGCGGTCGATTCCGAGTGGTGCGAACATGCGGCCATTGTGCCGCAGAGATCGGCGGCGATGTCGATTCCGGGCTGCTTGACATCATTGCGCCGACCTCTCATCCTGCTTGTTAGGACATAGTGTCCGAACATAGTGTCCCGTATTGCTGGGAGGCGTCGTGGGCGCAGAACAGACCGACGTCGTGATCGTCGGAACCCGTTGTGCCGGAACGGCAGCCGCCATCGCGTTCGCACGCGCCGGCCGCCGGGTGATCGGCCTGGACAGTTCCTCGTTTCCGTCCGATACGCTGTCCACCCATCTGCTGTGGTCCTCCGGGGTGTTCGAACTGCGCCGGCTCGGCGCGCTCGAACGGGTCCGCGCACTGGGCGCGCCGCCGCTGACCACCGGGATGGCGGTGGGCGCCGGTCACACCGTGGCCGCGCCGTTCACCGCGTACGGCGGCATCGATTACTCGATGTGCGTGCGACGCGTGGGATTGGATGCGGCACTGGTGGATACGGCCCGCGCGGCGGGCGCCGAACTGCGCGAGCGGGCCCGGGTCGGTGAACTGCTGTGGGAGAACGGGCGCGCCCGCGGCGTGCGGTATCACGATCGCGACGGAACCGCGCACGAGATCCGCGCTCGCCTCGTCGTCGGTGCGGACGGACGGCGCAGCACCGTCGCCGGACTGGTCGGCGCCGCCTCGCCCTATCGGCGCTCGGCCAGCGGACGGGCCTGCTGCTACGGCTACTGGGAAGATGCGCGGGAGCAGGATCGCTCGATCGCCGCGCAGTGGCGAGCCGGGCAGTTGCTGGGCACCGCGTTCCCGTGCGACGACGGCCTGGTGCTGTGTCTGATCCAGCCACCGGCACCGACCGCGCCGCGCGGCGTCGGCCGCGCGGAGCGGTCCTATCGCGAAATGATCGCCGAAATACCCGGTCTGGCAACACGATTGGCTGGATGCACGCTGCGCGGGCGAGTGCGCTCGGCGGTGGACATCGCCTCGTATTTCCGGCGATCCTCCGGGCCCGGCTGGGCGCTGCCCGGCGACGCCGGTCACTTCAAGGATCCGGTGACCGCACAGGGGATTCGCGACGCCCTGCGGTACGGCAGACTGCTCGGCGAATCCACCGCCGCCGTACTCGACGATCCGGTCGCGCTGGACCGGCGGCTGGCCGAGTGGGAGCTGCGCCGCGAGACGGACTGCCTGGAGATCTACCAGTACACCAATCGTCTGGCCCGCGGCACCGCGATGAACCCGCTGGAGATCGAGCTGTATCGGGCGGCCGCGGGCGACCCGGCGCTGGCCGTCGCGGTCATGGAGACGATCTCGCGGGTGCGCGCCCCGCGTCACATGATCGATCCGGGCCGCAAACTCCTGCTCGCCGCCGGAGCCCTGCGGCACACCGGCGATCGGCAGGCCGCGCTCGGCGCGATCGCCCTGGAGGCCCGCGATACGCTCATCGAGCGGTGCGAGCGCAGCCGCGCACATTACGCGGGCCTACCCCCGCTGACTGGTACGCCAGCGAAACCTGTTCTTGCTCGGACATATTCGTAGGCCGAGTCGACCGAGTCCGTCTCGGGCATGCTGCCGCCGGAGACTAGCGACCCTGGACGCCGGGAGAACTGCACCGGCACCGTCATCCACCGCGGCTCGGCCGGTCGGATACCAGCGCTCGGGTGTGTCATCGGCGTTGGTGAACTGGACGGGTCGATCCGGCCGGGACGACGACGTGGCCGAGAGGTGGGTGAGCGATTCCGCGATGTACCCGGCACCTTCTCGGCGGCGCGCTCCTTCGGCAGTCCGAATTCGATGCGCAGCTCGCTGATCAGGTCCGCTGTGGGGCACAAACCGCGCCTCGCACGACCTGCGCTCGGATGCGACTGTGCTGGGATGGCGGCCGGGGGTGCGTCCGGTGACCGAGGGTGGTAGATGGCTGCGGCACTGCCTGCCGGGTCGTCCCCTGGGGCGGCCCGGCGGCGGCCGGACACCGATGCTGTCGAATCAGTAGGCGATGAAGAGGATCTCGTCGCGGCTGTAGTTGTGATCGGGGTGCTTCTCGGCGAGGTGCGCTTGCGTCTTCTGGACCAGATCGTCCTCGTCCGTGCCGCGGATGTACTCCCCGCACGGGCAGTTGAGTCGTGTCTTCATGGAATCGCTTCCTTTCGCGATGCGGAGCCGCCCGTGCGGGACGGCGCCGTCGATCTCAGTGCCGACTCAGTATGCGACGCGCCACATCGTCGATCGACCGGGCCCCGTCGGTCAGGGCCGCGTATCCCTGTGCGGCACTGAGCACTGCGGTCGTGTAGAGGGCCTCGAGGCGTTCGATGGCGGCCGGATCCGCCTCCGGCCCGAGTGCCGCCCGCAGGCGCAGGCGGACCTGAGCTTCGGCGCGCGCGGTGAGTCCCGCGACGTCGGTTGGCTCGGCCTCGGATCGTGAAGTGGAATGTTCCGCCTCGTACAGGTGGCTGTACATGTGTCTGAATACTAGTCCGGGCGGCGGGTGCAGACAACACGGGTGACTGTCGGCCTCGTCACTCGCGCGGCCCGTCACCGCTGCTCGAACAGCGAGCCCAGTTCCGCGATTGACCAGGGCGGTTGCCGGGCGTGATCGCGGTAGCCGATCGCGGTCATCGCCGGCCGGGCGAAGGTGCCGACGAAACCCCCTGCGGCGATGAAGATCTCGCCGGTGACCGCGCGGGCGGCGTCGGAGGCGAGGAACAGGTACAGGGCCGCGGCGTACTCTGGCGGCGGCGCGTCGAGCGAGCCCTGCATGGTGACCTCGTCGAGCAGACCGCGCCGGTGCAGGTCGCGAATGTGCTGCTCGTAGTCCGGGCCGGTCGACAGCCGCGTCTTCGCCCCGGGGCACACGACGTTGACCCGCACCCCGGACTGCTTCAGTTCCGCGGCCATCGCCAGGCTCAGGCTGGTCACCGCACCCTTACCGGCCGGATAGCCGGTGCCGCCGTAATCGCCGAGGTAGGCGAACGATCCGGTGTTGACGATCGAACCGCCGCCGCGCGCGGCCATGTGCGGTGCGGCGGCGCGGCAGGTGTGGAACACCGTGGACAGGTGCGAATCCAGCAGCGTGCGCCAATCCTCGCCGCTCACATCGAGAATCGAGGATCGGCGCGGTTCGGCGATTCCGGCGCAGTTGATCAGGATGTCGATGCCGCCGTAGGTCTCGGCGCAAGTGGCGATCAGAGTTCCGGCGATCTGCTCGTCGGCGGCCGAACCGGCGATGCCCACCGCGCGCCCGCCCGCGCCGATGATGGTCTCGGCGACCTCGCGCACCGACTCCTCGGTGCGCGAGTTCACCACGACGCCCGCGCCGTGCGCGGCGAGCAGTTCGGCGACCGCCCGCCCCACGCCGCTGCCACCGCCTGCGACGACCGCGCCGCGGCCCGCGAGCAGAGATGTATCGGTCATATCCGGCTCCTCACCGTCCCGGCTGCTGTCCCGGGCGAATAGCGTTGCGAGACAAGGATGTAAGGGGCCTCTCGCGCGGCCCGCGAGCACCGAATGCCGGAACCGGCGAACCGGTTCCGGCATCGAACCGGCGAACGTCTCAGGCGGGCGTGGCGACGAGCTTGGTCTCGAGGTACTCCTCGAAACCGGCCACGCCCATCTCCCGGCCGATACCGGACTGCTTGTAACCGCCGAACGGGGCGTCGGCGTTGTACCACTGGCCGCCGTTGACGCCGAGCGTGCCGGTCCGCACCCCCGCCACCGCTCGCTCGATGCGCTCCTGGTCGGTGCCCCAGATCGCCCAAGAGAGGCCGTACGGGGATTCGTTCGCGATGCGCACCGCGTCATGGTCGCCGTCG
>CBJNFW010000259.1:0-12424 GCA_966435935.1 uncultured Nocardia sp. | reverse complement strand
CGCCGATTTCCGAGCGATGACCGGGCAGGCGTACGCCGACCGGATCCGCAATGTCGTCGACTACGTCCGCTACTACGCGCCGAACGCGCGCATCCTCCTGGTCGGATACCCGGAACTGTTCCCGCCGCACTCCGGGACGGTCTGCACCAGCGTCCTCGGTGTCGGCAACATCATCCAGGACCGCGGCGCGGGCGTCGTGGACTACCTGGACCAGTTGCAGCAGGCCCAGATCGAGGCCGCGAAGCTGATGGACATCGAGTTCCTCGACGTCCGCGCGATCACGGCCGGACACGGCCTGTGCTCACCGCAGCCGTGGCTCAACGGGTTCTTCGACCCGCGCGCCGACTTCATCGGCATCCCGTTCCACCCGAGCGCACAGGGGGATTCGGTGACGGCGCAGGCACTGTACCGCCGGATCTCACAAGGACCCAGCGACAGCCACCTGCTGGGGACAACCCCGCGGGGGGTCAATGAGGGCATTCGGGGCGTCTGCCGTCGCTGACCGCGGCTCGCTGGTGGGCCGCCTGTGCGGTGTTCGCCGCGCACGCCCTGATCCTGTTGCCCGCCTACCCCTTTCAGAAGACCGAGCTGTTCCGGCGGATCCATCAGGACTTCGTGCCGATGCAGTTCGGCGCGGCCGGGGTGACCTTCTTCTTCGTGCTGTCCGGATTCATCATCTATTGGTCTGCCGGACAAGGGGGTTCGGCGCTGGCCTTCTACCGCCGCCGGGTGCTCAAGATCTATCCGACGCACCTGATCGCCGCGGCGGTGTTCATCCTCGCCGCGAGCGTGCCCCTGCACCGGCTGGTGGTGTGGCTGCCGAACCTGCTGCTGGTGCACAACTGGGTGCCGAAGTGGACCACGGTCGGCGGGCTCAACGTTCCGTCCTGGTCGTTGTGCTCGGAAATGCTGTTCTACCTGAGCTTTCCGCTGTTCTTGCCGCTCGTGCGGCGCATTCCGCCGGCTCGGCTGGCGTGGTGGATCGCGGGTTCGCTCGTGCTCGTCCTCGCGCTGCACGCGGGATACCTGATCGCCTTCGACGGCCCCACCGCGATCGGCAACGTCTTCGCGCCCCGGCTGGTCGCCGGTGATGTCTCACCGCACGCCGAGCTGCACGCCTCGCGGATATGGTTCCAGCAGCCGGATATTCCGGTGTTGCGCTCGTACTGGTTCAGCTACAACTTCCCGCTCTCGCGCCTGCCGGAGTTCTACGTCGGCGTGCTGACCGCTCGAATGGTGATCGAAGGCCGCTGGCGCAACACCCGGCTGACGCTGCCGCTGCTCGCGGTGACGCTGTCCTATCTGGCCACCTGGGTGGTCCCGGTGGACTTCAAGATGTCGGCGCTGGAAGTGGGGCCGATGGCCGCGCTGATCGCGACGATGGCCGCGCGAGATCAGCGCGGACCGTCCGCTCGCACCCCGTCCCGGCCGATGGTGTGGCTCGGCGAGATCTCCTACGCCTTCTACCTGATCCAGTTCCCGGTCATGGTGCTGGTGACCAGATTCGTGATCGGCGGGCGCCGGTTCGGCCTGTGGGGCTGGCTGGGCTGCGCGGGGCTGTGCCTGATCGGCTCGATCGTGGCCGCGGCGGCGATCTACCGATTCGTCGATCAGCCGGTGATGCGCCGCTTCGCGCGGCGCAGGACTCACGCCTCCAGTTTGTAGCCGAGGCCGCGGACGGTCACCAGATGTTCCGGTTTCGCCGGATCCGTCTCGATCTTCGAACGCAAACGCTTGACGTGCACGTCGAGAGTTTTGGTGTCGCCGACGTAATCCGCGCCCCAGACCCGGTCGATGAGCTGCCCGCGGGTGAGCACCCGACCGGAGTTGCGCAGCAGGTATTCGAGCAGATCGAACTCCTTGAGCGGCAGAGTCACCGGCTTGCCGTTGACCTGCACGGTGTGCCGGTCCACGTCCATCCGCACCGGGCCCGCCTCGAGCACGGCGTTCTCGCTGCCGCCGTCCATCTCCTCGCCCGCACCGCGCCGCAGCACGGCCCGGATCCGGGCGATCAGCTCCCGGGAGGAATACGGCTTGGTCACGTAGTCGTCCGCGCCGAGTTCCAGGCCGACGACCTTATCGATCTCGCTGTCACGGGCGGTCACCATGATCACCGGCACACTGCTGCGGATGCGCAGCTGCTTGCAGACGTCGGTGCCGCTCATTCCGGGCAGCATCAGGTCCAGCAGGACGATATCCGCACCGGAGCGGTCGAACTCGGCCAGCGCGGAAGGTCCGTCGCCGACGACGGTCACCTCGAACCCCTCCTTGCGCAGCAGAAAGGCGAGCGGATCGGCCAGCGACTCCTCGTCCTCGACGATCAGCACACTCGTCATCGGGTTGCCTCCACACCGTTTGGTCTGGCTCGCCCCGGGGGGCGTGAGCCGGTTTCCTTCTTGCCCGCCGGAGATCCCGGCGGGATTCTCTTGTCCGCGGCGACGGTCGCTCCCGCCGCGCCGCGGGCACCGTGATCCTCGGTTTCGACCGCGGGAATGCGCAGTGTGAACGTCGAACCCGTGCCCAGCTTGCTCCACAGCGTGATCTCGCCGTTGTGATTGGCCGCCACGTGTTTGACGATAGCCAGTCCCAGCCCGGTGCCGCCCGTGGCGCGCGAACGAGCCTTGTCGGCGCGGAAGAACCGCTCGAAGACCCGCTCCTGGTCCTCCTTGGCGATGCCGATGCCGCGATCGGTGACCGCGATGTTGACGTGGCCGTTGCGCAGCGCGCGGCTGACGGACACGTGCGAGCCGCGCGGGGAGTAGTTGATGGCGTTCTCCACTAGATTCGACAACGCCGTGATCAGCAGCGTCTCGTCGCCGAGAATTTCCAGCCCGCTGTTGGAATCGGTGCTGACGGTGATTCCGGCGGCCTCCGCGGCGGTCCGGGAGCGTTCGATCGCGGCGTTCACCACGACGTCCACCTCCACGGCCTCGAGCTGCGGCAGCTTCTCCGCGCCCTGCAACCGCGACAGCGCGATCAGCTCGGTCACCATCTTGCCCATCCGCCCGGATTCGGCCAGCAGCCGATTGCCGAAGTGCCGCACCGAATCCGGATCGTCGGCCGATTCCAGCAACGCCTCGGCGAGCAGGCTCATCGCGCCGACCGGCGTTTTGAGTTCATGGCTCACATTGGCGACGAAGTCGCGGCGGGTGGCCTCCATGCGGGCGGTCTCGGAATCGTCGTCGGCGAACAGCACGACGAAATTGGATTCCCCGCGCGAGAGCGGCCGGGCCATACCGCGCACGGCGATGCGACCGCGGCCGGGCACCGGATTCTTCAGCGTCAGATCGAATTCGACGTCCTCGCCGCTGGAGATGACCTTCTCCACCGCCGCCCAGGCACGCTCGTCCAGCAGGCGATTGCGGACCACGCCCAATTCCTCGGCACGCGGATTGACCAGCACCACGTCGCGATATTCGTCCACGACCGCGATACCGCTCTCGGAGGTGAGCACGATCAGATCGAGCACCTGGGACATGGTCAGGCCGCTCTCGGCCTCGCGCCGCTGCGCCTGGCGAGCATTCACATACGGAATGAGCAGCCCGCCCACGGCCAGCCCGACGATGGCCGCGAGAACTGCCAGCAGCACGGCCTGGGGAACGCTCACAGGTGAATCGTACGATCGCGGACCGACACGGCGAGTGCCGGACGGCGAAGTTTCACGCAGGTCGCAGGGCATTACTGCGGTGTTAGCCAGCCGTTCACGCGGTGTTTATCGGCGAGTCGGCCCGCACCGGCCGCGCCGCTCCCCGCACCCCTCGACGATCCCGCGACGACATTGCGTTGCGACGCCGCACATCTGGAGAACGCGCGAAGCACACGTGAACTCGTCCGGCGGCGCGGTCGGCGGCTGTGACGCGTCCGGCTGGTTGCGTCATATGTGAAGTTTGCCTCTTTTACCGCGAAACGGAGTCGGTCACCAACCGTCGTCGCCGCGCACGGGAACGTTCACGAAACTCGGATTACGCGGATCGAGCTGGACATGTTCGGGTTTCACGCCGGTGTCGACGAGCATCGGCAGGATCGGCAGGCCCTTGGGGAAATTTCCGGCGAACACGTCGACGCGCAGGCGATGTCCGGGGGCAAGTACCGCCCGGGTGGCGGGCAGCGCGATATCCAGGGTGGTCGGCACCCCCGGCACGGTCGGCTGCCGCCGGTCCAGCGAGGTGTAGGCGCGCGGGTCGGTGTAGTCGCCGTTGGCCGAGCGCGAGCTGTGTGCCTCGTCCACCTGCCGCAGCGAGGCCATCAGCTGGCCCGAGGACAGCACCGTCGACTGCCCGTCGGGGGCGACGTCGTTCAGCGTCACCACCCAGTACCCGTCCGCGGCGTCCTGCACGGTCTCGAGGTGGACCGCGACCGGTCCGGAGATCGTGGTCGTACCCGGCACCGGCGCAGTGGTGAAGGTGAGCGCGCCGGTCTCGGCGATTCTGGCGTCCTCACCGCACGCGTCGATGACCGCGAGCACGCCCGCGGTGGCCTGTGCGGCGTCGTTGGAACACAGCGTGGTCAGGCCGGGCGCGACGGTCAGCCGGGCGGACTCGCCGGTGGGTGTACCGCTCAGCGATCCGTCGTACACACTGGCGGCGGTCCCACTCCGATTGGCGGACAAGTACATTCGGCGATACTTCGCGGCCTCCTCGGCCGGCGCCGACGGACCGAAACCGCCCTGGGTGACCCAGCCCCCGCCCTGTTCGCGCAACGTCACCGGACCGTACCGATCGATGCCGTTGTCGATTCCCTTCAGCCACTTGTCGAACCACGCGCGCTGCAACACGTCCAAGCGCGGCGGCAGGCCCGGCTTCCCGGATTCGCTCCCCGAGTTGAGGTGGTAGGTGTTGCCCATCAGCAACTGCTTGTGTCCCGGCGCGAGCGGAATCTCGTTGTAGATCTTGGATTCCGAATACGTGAACAGGTCGTGCCAGCCGCCGGTGACGAAGGTTGGGATCGTGATCCGGCTCGGATCCCCCAGCCACGCTCGACGTTCGGCGGACATGTCGGTGAGCATCTGCCGCACCCGGGGATCCAGATCCTGCATGCGAGTTCGGGTGTAGGCGCTGATCAGCACGTCCATATAGGTGAACGGGTCGTCGATGCGATCGTCGAGCCACGTCGTATCGAACTTGCCGGTCACCAGCGACTGCAGATCCGGCACCCATTTGAGGCCGTTGATCGCGCTGAGCCACAACGGAATGAAGTTGAAGCCGAAGCCGCCGCCGGGCGCGAGCACGTCATCGACCAGATCGCTGCCGGGCACCACCGGGAAGATCGCCTTCAGCGCGGGTGGATGCTGTTCGGCGGCCTGCACCTGGTTGATACCGGAGTACGACAGCCCGTTCATCCCGACCTTGCCGTCGGACCAGGGCTGGCGCGAAGCCCAATCGATCGTCTCGACGGTGTCCTGCTGCTCGCGTTGACGCAGCATGTCCCAATTCCCTTGGGAGAAACCGGTTCCGCGCACATCGACCACGACCTGCGTGTAACCGCTCTCGACCAGTTTCCGGTCGACCGAGAAGTTGCGCAGTTCGCCGCCGCCGAACGCCTTGGTCAGATCGGTGACGCCGGACAGCGGGGTACCGGACAGATCGATCTGCCGGAACAGGTTCAGCAGGGCATCGGACAGTCCCGGAACCGAGCCCGCGTGATCGGCCAGATTCGACACCAGTTTGGTGTACGGAGTCATGTTGAGCACGACCGGCGTTCGCACGTCGATCGGGCGTCCGGCCGGATCGGCGGGACGGTACACATTGCCCTTCAGCACCGTGCCGTCACTCATGGTGATCGGCACATCCCAGTCGATGTGGATGTTCGGATACTGCTGTGGACCGTCCTCGGCGGCCGTCCAGGCGGCGCCCGCGGCGCCGCCGTCGGGCCCGGTCGGTTCGGGCGCCGCCGAGGACGTTCCGGCGAAGAACGGAAGGGCCAGGGTCGCCGCGGTCAGCACCGCCGCAGCGCGGAGCGCGTACTTCATCGGACGTGATCCACCTCTCGATCGAGCGAAACGATCGAGAGTTTAGCTACCGGTCAGTAAGTTGCAAACAACCGGTAACCCCTTATTTCGAGCCGCCCTGGTTCGCCACCGCCGCCGCGCCCGCCGCGGCCGCCTCCGGATCCAGGTACTCCCCCGGACCGATCGGACGCAGGTTCTCGTCCAGCTCGTAACGCAGCGGAATGCCGGTCGGGATGTTCAGCCCGGCGATGTCCTCGTCCGAGATGTCCTCCAGGTGCTTGACCAACGCGCGCAGCGAATTGCCATGTGCCGCAACGAGAACCGTCTTGCCCGTGCGCAACTGCGGGGCGATGTCCGACTCCCAGTAGGGCACCATCCGGGCCACCACGTCCTTCAGGCATTCGGTGGCCGGGGCCTCGATACCGGCATAGCGCGGATCGTTGTCCTGGCTGAATTCGCTGCCCGCCTCGATCGGCGGCGGCGGGGTGTCGTAGCTGCGCCGCCACAGCATGAACTGGTCGTCGCCGTACTTGTCCCGGATCTCGGCCTTGTTCTTGCCCTGCAACGCGCCGTAGTGCCGCTCGTTGAGCCGCCAGTCCCGGATCACCGGAATCCAGTGCCGATCGGCCGCGTCCAGCGCCAGATTGGCGGTGCCGATCGCCCGGCGCAGCAGCGAAGTGAACACGATATCGGGCAGAATCCCCCGCTCGGCCAGCAGTTCCCCGGCCCGCCGTCCCTCGGCCGCCCCCTTCTCGGTCAGGTGCACATCCACCCAGCCGGTGAACAGATTCAGGGCATTCCATTCGCTCTCGCCGTGGCGCAGCAACACGAGGGTGTACGTCATGCGGCCATCGTAGCGGGGGTGCTCGTCCACCTCTCCGGGCATCGTCCGCCTCTCCGCGCCTTCAGCGTGCGAGTCGGGCGCGGGGAGATTTGAGCGTCGTTCCTTCGGTTCGGGGTTGGAGATTTCCGGCGAGTTGTCCATGCCTTTGCTGAATCAGTGGTCCATTCTCGGGATTTACTTCGACAGTTCTGCCGTTGTGCCGAGTTGTTCGGTGGCCAGCACTGCCGCGCCGACAAGTGTTGCGCCGTTGGCGATTTGGGAGTGGACGACGCGCAGGTCGCGTAGGAAGCCGAGGCGGGCGTGTTCGGCGATGGCGGCGCGCATCGGATTCCACAGGGGCTCACCGGATTCGGCGAAGCCGCCGCCGATGACGACGCGGTCGATGTCCAGCAGCGCGGCGGCGGACGAAATCGCTTGGCCCAGAGCGGTTCCCGCTCGTTCCAAGGCCGCGAGCGCGATCGTGTCGCCGCCCTGGGCGGCCTGGGCGAGTTCGATGCCCGAGCGGCCGGTCCAGCCGCGGTCGCGGGCCCAGCGCACCGAGGACATACCGCTGGCCACCGCCTCGACGCAGCCGGTACCGCCGCAGCCGCAGCGTTCGGTCGAGCCGGGGACGACGATGTGTCCGACGTGTCCGGCGTTTCCGGTGCGGCCGAGCGCGACCTTCCCGTCGATGATGAAGCCGCCGCCGATCCCAGAGGACACCGTCATGGCCAGGCCGTCGCGCACCCCGCGCAACCCGCCGATGTGATGTTCGGCCAGCGCCAAGCAGGCGCCGTCCACCGCGAGCCGGACCCCGGCGCCCGGAAACAGCTCCCGCACCGCGTCCACCAGCGCGAATCCGGAACTCCACGCCGGGATGTTGAACGGGGAGGTCGTCCCGGCCCGCACATCCACCGGGCCCGCGGCCCCGATCCCGACCGCGGCGACCCGCTCCTGGCCCGCCACCTCGAGCAGCAACTCCCGGCACGCATCCCACACGCCCTGCTTCGGCACCGCGATCTGCCGCGCATCGAGCACCTGCTGCCCCGCGCCCACAACCCCCGCGGCGAATTTCGTCGCCCCGATATCCAAAGCCACACCGATCACAGCCCGAAATCCTCGCATCCCGGACCCACTCACCGCATCGGAACCGGAGCCTTGCCGTCCCGTCGCCCGCCCGCGGCACAGCGCGGACCAGTGGCGTGAACACCACCAACGATCATCGAAATACGTTGTTCCCGAAAGGGAAAGCCGCTCCGTCGCCCGGCGGAGCACCACGAGGTCGGCCGCCGACACACGGCCCACTACGGCATGGATCAGCCGGTGAACTCCGGGCCGTCGAAGCGGTCGAGGGTGGTGAAATCCTCGACCGCGGCGCGGCGGAGTTTGGTCGGGCGCCGCACAGGGTGGCCGAGGGCAAGGGCCGCGGCCACCGCGAATTCGTCCGGAACGCCGAGCAGAGCGCGGACCTGTGCCTCCTGCCGGGTGAGCATCGTGGTCATGACGCCGCCGAGACCGCGGTCGCGCGCGGCCAGCAAAATGTTCCAGGCGAACGGGTAGACCGATGCGCCGCCGACCAGGGTGTACCGTTCCAGGTCGCGGTCGGAGGCGGCGAGGGCGCGCAGATCGGCCAGCAGCACGATCAGGACGGGCACTTCATGCAGATGTTCGGCGAACGCACCCCGCCTCGCCGCACTGGCGGGGGCATCCTGCAGCGCCCGGGCCTCGGCCTCCCGATCGGTGACCGGCGCCCACGCCACCAGACCGGCCCGGCCCATCGCGAGATATTCGTCCCACCCCGGCAGATACAGATCCCGCAGGCCGAGCCGCAGCTGCGGATCCCGCACCACGACGGCCCGCCAACCCTGTCGATTACCGCCACTGGGCGCGAACCGGGCGTCATCGAGAATTTCGTAGACCGTGCGATCGTCCACCGCCTCATCGGTGAATTCCCGGACCGCTCCCGTACTCCGCATCGCATCTCTGAGCTCCATACGGCCATTGTCGGCCGCGGCGAGCCACCATCGGCCGACCGCCCCTCGGATTCACGTCGGTTACCCCGCGAACCACAGCCTGCGGGAAGGCGGAAGTCCGTAATACGTGCGACGAGAAGTAAATTCGACTAGCCGCGGATATTCGGTCCCGAACTCGGCGGTCTCAGGACTCGTCCGCGTCCACCAGATGTTCGAAGGCACGCAGGTTCTTCAGCGACTCGCCCCGCGACACCCGCCATTTCCATTCCCGCCGAATGGATTCCGCGAAGCCGAGTTCGAGCAGGACGTTGAAGTCCGCGTCCACGGCCTCGAGGATCTGGCCGAAGATCCGGTCCAGCTCGTCCTCGGTCACCGCGTGCGTCGCGATCCGGCCGACGAGATAGATGTCGCCCACTCGATCGAGGGTGTAGGCGACGCCGTAGAGCCGCCGGTTGCGGCGGAGCAGGAATTTGTAGACGCCCTCGAAATTCTCGTCCGGCTTGCGGCAGACGAAGGATTCGGTGCGCACCCCGTGCCTGCCGACGGTGAGCATGACCGAGGTCTTCAGCTTGCGTTCACCGGGCAGCACCACGACGAACGTCTGTTCCCCGTTGCGGGTGTACTCCACCTCGCGATCGCGCAGCGTCCGTTCGATCAGCTCCGCGGTCTCGACGGCGCTCACCTGTGCACCACTCCCGTCCGTCGCCGCCACAAGGCGCGCGACCTGGTCTGATTGCCCTCGAACAGTAGGCTACCCGCGTGCCGAGAGCGCACACCCCGATGACTCCACAGCGCCTCGCCGTAACTGTCCAGCAGACCCTCGGCGGTATGTTCCCAGGAGAATTCGGCGGCATGCGCGGTGGCCGCGATGCCCATCCGGTGCAGACGCCGCGGATCGTCCAACATCGAGCGCAGCGATCCGGCCCAGTCGCCGATCCGGTGACCGGATACCAGCAGGCCCGAAACCCCGTCGCGCACAGCGGTTCCCAGCCCGCCGACATGCGCTGCCAGCACCGGCGTCCCACTGGCCTGCGCCTCGATCGCGACCAGGCCGAACGATTCGTTGTGGCTGGGCACCGCGACCACATCCGCGGCCCGGTAGACCTGGACCAGCCGCTGCGGGGCCTGCGGCGGCAGGAAGGTGACCCGGTCGGCGATACCGAGGGAGGCGGCGAGTTCGATCAGCGCGTCGGGACGTTCGAGTCCGGATCCGGACGGGCCGCCGACGATCAGCACCCGCAGCGCGCGCCCGGGTTCCGCGCGCAACACCTGCGCGGCGGCGTGCACCAGCACGTCGGGAGCCTTGAGCGGCTGGATCCGGCCGACGAAGGCGACCACCTGCTCGTCGGGTGAGATACCCAGCTCGGCGCGGGCGGCGGCCTTGTCGCCGGGACGATAACGCGCCAGGTCCGCGCCCGGCAGCACCACGTCGATGCGCTCGGGTTCCGCGCCGTAC
Organism: uncultured Nocardia sp.; assembly: GCA_966435935.1. GTDB lineage: Bacteria > Actinomycetota > Actinomycetes > Mycobacteriales > Mycobacteriaceae > Nocardia. The sequence continues at coordinate 2,225 of CBJNFW010000259.1, read as the reverse complement.
AGCTCGACCAGTTGCCGGGCCTCCTCGGCGGTATTGGCGATCAGCCGGTCGGTCTCCTCGACGAGCTGACGTTCGCCGAGCTCCCGGGCCTTCGGTTCGGGTGCGTCGCCCTCGGCGAGATAGGCGTTCTTGACCGCGGCGAGGGTGTGCGCGGTGTGCACCTGCGGCACCCGCCAGCGATCCCGCGCCAACCAGCCGACCTGCCCGGACAGCCAGTAGTGCGAGTGGATGAGGTCGTAGTGGCCGGGCAACTGCCGGGCCTCCTGCCGCAGCACCTCGGCCGCGAACGGGCACAGCTGGGTCGGCAGATCATGTTTGTCCAGGCCCTCGAAGGGCCCCGCCACCACATTGCGCACCAGAACGCCCGGCGCGGCCTCGACCACCGGTTCGTCGCTCGAGGAGGTCGCGCGGGTGAAGATCTCCACCTCGACCCCGCGGCGGGCCAGCTGAATCGCGGTCTGCAGCACGTAGACGTTCATCCCACCCGCGTCGCCGGTACCCGGCTGCGCCAGCGGCGAGGTATGCACCGACAACACGGCTATCCGATTCGGCCGTAGGTCCGCACGTTGACTCACCACCTTTCCAGTGTGCACGTCCGGCACCGCATGCCGATGCGGGCCGGACCACCAAGTGAGAGTCGTCACAATGCGTTTCCCGGTACGCAGGGCGCGGCGAACCGGTGCGGCCGCTGGGTCCGCACGCCACCGACCACGGCGGATCCCCAGTCGCGCAAACGGTTTCACCGCCATCGCGAACCTGGTTCGCCTACCCGGTCGCAGCGCGGCCTGTGCGCCCGGCATGAATATGCGCTCACCCACACCAGACCGACGCGGCCGCGCACCGCGGGGTTCAAATCCGCGACATCCGCAACATCCGGCACACCAGCACCGAACCGGACATTCGCGCAGATCGCCCGAGCGCATTCGATTGGCACGAAAGCCCTTGCTACGGTTGGACTTTCGTCCATTCGCGACGATCGGCGCGGTGAAACTTCAGTCGAGCGAATCGATGAACTCGGTGACCTCGGCCACGAAACGGTCCGGATCCTCGATGAACAGCCCGTGCTGCGCGCCTTCCCAATAGGAAGTGCGCACGTCCGGTGCGGCCTCGGCGATGTAGCGGCCGTTGTCGATCGGCACCACCGGATCGGCGGTTCCGTGCAGGACCAGCACCGGGACGTCCAGGGCGCGCAACATCGCGGTGTTGTCGACGGTGCGGTAGAACAGCGCCTTGCGCACCTGAGGCGGGGTGGACAGGCTGCCGCCGAACAGGCGTTGCGCATCACCGCCCTTGTCCCGCGCGGTACCGGTGTTCGCGCTGCCGAAGGCGGCGAATCCGCGCATCGCCCGGCCCGCGCTCTCGGAGAACACGTCGGGAATGGCCTTCTGCATGGCCGGACCGGGTTCCGCGCCGGGCACCCCGCGCCCGATCCCGGCCTGCGACCCGCAATACACCACCCCCGCGACCGCCCCCGTGCCGTTCGCCGCGAGATAGTCGCTGAGCACGATTCCGCCGTAGGACCACCCGAGCAGCACCGCCCCGGTCTCGACACCCTCCGCCGCCAGCACTGCCGCGACATCGGCGGCCCAGTTCGCCGGATCGTCATAACCGTCCTCCGGTGCGTCGGAATATCCGTGTCCTCGCAGATCCACCGCTATCACCCGAAACCGCCGAGCCAGCTCCTGTCCGGCCGTCCCCCAGTTCCGCAGATTGCCCGCCCACCCGTGCAGCAGCACCAGCGGCCGCCCGTCCGCGGGCCCGCTCACCCGGTAGACGATTCCGACACCGTCGGCACTGACCACTTCCCGAATACCCATGCGGCGAGGTTAGCCAGCCCGTCGCCGCCCGAAATTTCCCGGTTGCCCGTCGCGTCCCGGATCGAAACACGTGCTGCACCGGATCGCGCCGGGCCGACGCGCCCGGCATCCGCTGCGGCGGCCCGGTACGCAGCCGCCGAGTCGACACCGAGGTCCGCGCGCACCGCGGTGGTGGCCGCGCAGCGTGGCCGATCCCGGGCACATAAGCTTCGGATATGAGTAGTCGTAGCGCTGTTGTCACCGGCGCCAGTTCGGGGATCGGTGAAGCCACCGCGCGTGAGCTGGCGAAACAAGGGTTCCACGTCTACGTGGGAGCGCGACGGGTGGATCGGCTCGAGCGGCTCGCACAGGAGATCGGGGGGACGGCGCTGGCGCTGGACGTGACCGACGACGAGTCGGGGCGGACGT
>CBJNFW010000258.1:0-12466 GCA_966435935.1 uncultured Nocardia sp. | reverse complement strand
TTCGGCCCTGCGCTTCGAGGGCTGAACGACGAGCCCGCGCCGAAAACCTTTGCGGTTGGTGTTTCTGAACCTTTCGCTTCGCGGGCGACTCCCAGCCCGACGGAGACGCTTCGCCGCTGGGCACGTTGACCTTTCGCCTCGCTCCGCATTGGTGAGTTTCTGATGTGGCGTGTGTGGGCCTGGGGGTGTTGGGGGGTGCTGGGCTGTCCACTTCGTGGGTGGTTGCGGCGGGATGGAGACGCTTCGCCGCTGGGCGCGTGGGCTTTGCCTCGCTCCGCATTGGTGAGTTTCTGGTGTGGCGTGTGTGGGCTGTGGGGTGTTGGGGGTTGCTGGGTCGTCCACTCGTGGGTGGTTTCCGGCGGGATGGCTTCGCCGCTGGGCGCTTGGGCTTTTGCCTCGCCTCGCTTCGCATCGGGAGGGTCTCGGTGTGGCTCGTGTCGAACTTCGGGTGTTGGCGTGCTGAGGGTTCGTTTCGGGGGTGGTTCCGGCGGGTGTGGGGACGCTTCGCCGTTGAGGGCGGCGGGTATCGCCTGGCTTCGCATCGGCGCGGCCCGTGCCGGAAGGTTCGAGGTGTTGTCGAGCCGTTAGTTCGCGGGCTGCTTCGAGGCGGACGGGGGCGGTTCGCTGTTGAGCGCGTTGGGTTTTGCCTCGCTTCGCTTCGGTGGGCTATCAGCGGTAGCCCGTTTCGCGGTTGGCTTCGGCTTCCAGACAGAGGTGCTTCGCTGCTGGAAAGCGTTGGTGTGGCTTGTTTCGTCACGGTGCTGCCGGCCTCCGGAGCCTCGGAGGCTTCGTTGGCTTGGCTGAAACATTCAGCGGGGCGTGGGCGCTTCGCCGATGGTGTGTTGGCCTTCGGCTCGCTCGGCTTCGGTGCGCGGTCGGCTGCGTCGAAAACCATTGGCGCTACTTGACCGATGGGTTCGGCGGCGTACACAGACGTACCGGCGGACCCGTCGCGAGGTGGGCATGCGGGATGGGGGTGCGCGCCTACCTCGTCACCGGCAGACGGCAGTGTCGGGCCGACTTCGGTACCGGTGTCGCCGGGGGCGGCCGGGGTGGTGTGGTCGCCCCGGTGCCGGGTGTGTCGGGCACGTCGCGCGGTTGCTCGGCGTGCGCTTGCGGCGTTTACCGGGCATTTCGCGTTTACGGGACTTGGCGTGCGGGTGCATAGCGCGAGCATTTCCGCTGGTGCATTGGATTGCTGCCCGGAATTTCCGTCGGGTCCTTTTGTGCGACACGGTATCTGTCATTCCGGTGCATACCGCGGTCGAAATGTGCGGATTGGACTGTGCCGCCGCGACCGGCGAATGTGACGCGGGCGACGGATATGCCGGCGCCGCCACGGGAGTAGCGGCTCGGCCGGGATCCGCCGGTAAGTACTGTCCGGACCGGCGATATCGGCCTCGGAGACAATGAAGCCCGGCACCTCACGGGTGCCGGGCTGAAGTGGGTTACGTGCCGGGGGCTGCTGCGAGCGTTCGCGGTGGCCGTAACGCCGACCGTCGTACTAGACGACGGCCCGGGTGCGTGTCCGCGCATTACGACGCTTGAGCGCGCGCCGCTCGTCTTCGCTCATACCGCCCCATACGCCGGCGTCCTGCCCGGACTGAAGGGCCCAGGACAGGCAGTCAGCAGTGACGGGGCAGCGGGCGCAGACCAGCTTGGCATCGGCAATCTGCGCGAGCGCGGGACCGCTGTTACCCACCGGGAAGAACAGCTCGGGGTCCTCATCGCGACAGATGGCCTTGTGGCGCCAGTCCATTCCTCTGCTCCTTTGCTGGGCGCCGCAAGGCGCCGTGAGTTTGTGGTTCGTTCACTTGTGCGACTCGAATGTTTCCGCACGGTTGCTTGTGAATGCTTTCACGAACACCGTAGATGTCAATAGCTTTGTGGTGCACCGTGGGGAAGCTCACGCCTAAGACCCCGCTAACGGGGACTGCGGGGTCCTTTCTACCCGCTCGAGTCGGTTTTCGCAGCACAACTGGGAGGTTTCTCAGTTGTGTCGGCTCACACCCGGCTGCGGCGCGACCACATCGAGGACCTGCGGCACCGCCGTGAAATCCACCACGTTGCGGCGGCCGATGAAATCGCCATCGATTTGCAAACCGATGGGCGTGTCGGCCTCGATCCGCACCGATGGGACGTCGTCGTCCCGAAACAAGCTGCGGGCCTGCGGGTTTCCGTCGGCGGCCAACAACTGCCGGGTGATCAGCAGAGTCGGCAATACCCCCATCGTCCGCATGGCAAACACTCCGAGACCCGTTTCGAACGCCGTGCCCGGATTGGTGTGTACCGGGGTGGAATCCAGATATGTCCACGGAGTCGTGTTCGTCACGAACGCGTAATAGACCTCACGGACCGGTTCGCGCCCGGGAATGTGCACTGTCACCGACGGTTCGGCCCGCCGGTGGCGGAAGAACTCCCGCACGGTCGTGCGGACGTAGCGGGCCGGAGTCGCCGCGTGTCCCTTGGCGCGGCTCGCGTCGATCGCCTCGCAGACGTCGGCGTCCAGGCCCACGCCCGAGGTGAAGGTGAACCAGCGATCATCGGCCAGCCCCAAGCCGATCCGGCGATCCTTGTTCAGCGACACCAGATCGATCAGCTGGTTGGTCGCCGCGACCGGATCGGGTTTGATGCCCAGCGAGCGCGCGAACACATTGGCCGACCCGCCCGGAATGACACCCAGGCGCGGTTTCCAGGCCTGGCCGTCGTCGATCTGCGGCAGCGGCAGGAATCCGTTGATCGTCTCGTTGACCGTGCCGTCACCGCCGTGCACGACGATCAGGTCCATCTCGTTGGTCGCCGCCCACTGCGCGAGTTCGGCGGCGTGGCCGCGATGCTGGGTATGCGCGACGGTCAGCTGGGTCCGGCTTTCCAGCGCATGGGCCAGCAGATCGCGGGTGGCCGATGTGGTGGAGGTGGCATTCGGATTCACGATCAGCAACGTCCGCACGCGACGAGCCTACTGACCGCCGGTCCGAAATCCGTGCCCCGGCCGTGCGTCCGGTCGGATTCCCTGGTCGTGGTCCGTCTCGGCCGGGTCGTAGGCTTGGGCGCGTGGCGAAGCAGAACTCGGACGGGCACGACGACGACCCGGCCGTCGGGCAGGGCGACGCGCGAGCGCAGGCGCCGGGGACGGTGCGCGTCGCGGGCGTGCTGGCGGCGCTGGAGGGCGCGGTCGGCGTGATCGTCGCGATCGTGCTGGTCGTGCGTGGTTTGTCGGGTGCGGATCAGAGCAAGGTGAGCGCGTACGGGACCGCGGCGTGGTTCCTGATCCTGGGCGGCGCGGTGCTCGCGGCCGGGATCGGGTTGTTTCTCGGACGTCGCTGGGGCCGGGCGATCGCGGTGATCGCGCAGATTCTGCTGCTGCCGGTGTCCTGGTACATGATCGAAGGCCATCAGCCGCAGTTCGGCATCCCGCTGGGCCTGGTCGCGCTGGCCGGACTGGCGCTGCTGTTCGCGCCGCCGTCCTCGCGCTGGATGGCGCAGGGGTACGACTCCTCGATCGGCTCGGCGGACTGATCCTCAGCGCGGGGTGCGCCACATCGGCCACATCGGCGGCCCGCCGTCGGTGACGTTCAGTTCGCCGGTGAGTTCGTAGCCGAAACGCTCGTAGTAGCCGATGTTCTCCGGCTTGCTCGACTCCAGGTACGCGGGACAGGCGGTTTCGTCGCAGTGCGCCAGGCGCGGGGCGAGCAGGGCGTGGCCGAAACCGCGTCCGCGGGCGTCGGGATGGGTGCCGACGAACGCCAGATACCAGTGCGGTTCGGTGGGGTGCTGCCGGGTCATCTGCTCGGCCATCTCCCCGGCCGCCCGCAGCCGCCCCCGGAACGCGCGCGCGATTCCGGGCAGCATGCGCAGTTGCGTGGTTCCGGAGGTCTGCCAGCCGCTCGGCGGCGCCCACACCGCCGCCCCGAGCATCCGGCCGGACTCGTCGAACGCCGCGTCCACGCCGCCGCCGGGCAGGAACTGGTGCCGGACCATGGTGGCGAACATGTATCCCGCCCGCCGGATCCGGGCGGCCGGATCCGGAATCAGCCAGCCGATGATCGGATCGTCGGCGAATGCGGCCCCCAGGACGCGTGCCAGTTCGGGCACGTCCGACGCGGTCGCCGGGCGAACGGTGATCGTCATCCGTTCACGATAGGGCCGCGCCGCGCAATGCCGCGGTAACGGCCCCTGAACGCCTCGTGGGCGCATTCTCGGTCACTCGCCCAGCTCAGCCGCGCGGGCGGCGAGGAAGGTGCGCTCGGCGGCGTTCTCGGTGAGCAGGAGCGCCTCCTCGTAGGCCAGCCGCGCCTCGCGGGTGCGGCCCAGTGCCGCCAGGAAGTGCGCGCGGGCGGCGGGCAGGTAGCCGTATCCCGCCAGTTGCGGTTCGGTGGCCAACTCCGCCAGCGCGGCCAGTCCCGCCGCGGGTCCCTCGGCCATCCCGACGGCCACCGCGCGGTTCAGCGCCACCACCGGTGAGGGCCATACCTGGACGAGTACGTCGTACAGTCCGGCGATCTCGGGCCAGTCGGTATCCGCGTAACCCGCCGCCTCTGCGTGCACCGCGGCGATGGCGGCCTGCAGCGCATACCGGCCCGGATTGCCGTTCAGCGCGGTACGCACCAGCGTGATGCCCTCGGCGATCTGTCCGCGATCCCAGCGGGTCCGGTCCTGTTCGGACAGCCGGAGCATCGTCCCGTCCGGTCCGACGCGCGCCGCGCGACGGGCGTCGGTGAGCAGGACGAGTGCCAGAAGCCCTGTCACATCAGGGTTTTCGGGCAGCAGGGCATGCAGCATGCGGGCCAGGTCGGTGGCCCGTTCGGTCAGGTCGCGCCGGATCAGTTCCGCGCCCGCGGGTGCGGTGTGCCCGGTGGTGAACAGCAGATGGACCACCGCGAGCACCGCGTCGATGCGGTCGGGGAGTTCGGCCGGGCCCGGCACCCGATAGGGGATCCGGGCCGCGGCGATCTTCTTCTTGGCGCGGGTGATGCGGGCGGCCATGGTCGGCTCGGCGACCAGGAAGGCGCGGGCGACCTCGGCGGTGCTCAGGCCGCAGACCAATCGCAGCGTCAAGGCCACCTGCGCCTCGAGGGACAGGGCCGGATGGCAGCAGGTGCAGATCAGCCGCAATCGGTCGTCCGGGATCTGCGTCAATTCCGTGATCGCGGAATCGGCGACGTCCTCGGTGTGGTCGTCCTCGACCAGCAGCGGCAGCGTCCGGCGCATCGTCGAGTGGTGGCGCAGCAGATCCAGCGCCCGGTTGCGCGCCACCGTCGTGAGCCAGGCGGTCGGACGCGCCGGAACTCCGTGTCGTGTCCAGTGCCCGAGGGCCCGGGCGTAGGCGTCCTGCACGCACTCCTCGGCCAGATCCAGGTCCCTGGTGATCCGGACGGTCGTCGCGAGGACGAAGGCCCACTCACGCCGATGCGCCTCGGCCACCGCCGCCGCGACATCGGCGTGCGGTGTGCGCGGCGGTTCACCCACTCGGCGGCTCAGCTCAGTACGAGCAGGGGGCGCACCTCGACGCCGCCCTCGGCCATCGGAACCTGCTTCGCGACCTCGAGCGCGGCGTCCAGGTCGTTCGCTTCGATCAGGTAGTAGCCGCCGAGTTGCTCCTTGGTCTCGGCGAACGGCCCGTCGGTGACGGTGAACCCGCCCGCACCATCGGGACGGATGCTGGTGGCGCTGTGGCTGTGCTCGAGTGCGTTACCGCCGCGCAGCGCCGACTGGTTGGCCTGCTGGAATTCCTGGTGGCTGCGCATCATCGGGCTGCCGGCCGCCGGCTCGGACAGCTGACGTTCGTCCTGGTAGATCAGAACCAGATATTGCGACATGGTGATCGTCCTTCGAACAGTGTGGCCCGCCTTTCGGACCATTCAACTCTTCGACGGACGACCTCCGGCCGAATCGACAACGCCGCGAGAAAAACTTTCAGCGCGCGGCGAGCCGGGTGAGCGCCTCGCCGGTCAGCCGGTAACCGGTCCACTCGTCCTGGGCCCGCGCGCCCAGGGCTTCGTAGAACTCGATAGAGGGGGTGTTCCAGTCCAGCACCGACCAGTCCACGCGGCGGTAGCCGTTGGCGACGGCCTCGCGGGCGAGTGCGGCGAGCAGAGCCTTGCCCAGGCCCAGACCGCGCGCCTCGGGTTTGACGAACAGGTCCTCGAGGTAGATCCCGTGGGTGCCGGTCCAGGTGCTGTAGTTCAGGAACCAGATCGCGCAGCCCAGCACCTCGCCGCCCGAATCACGTTGCGCCACATGGGCGAACACCTTGGGATCGGGGCCGAACAGGGAGGCGTGCAGTTGCTCGGCGGTGAGGGCGCACTCGTGCCGGGACTTCTCGTATTCGGCCAGGTCGTAGACGAGGCCGACCAGTGCCGGCACGTCTTCGGGGGTGGCGCGGCGGATCATCGGGCCTGCTCCGTGTTCGGGACGAGATTGTGCGCGAGAATCGTGCGCGTGCCGTGCTCATGCCCCAACACGCTGATCCCGGCGGTGGACAGATAGAACCGGCGCGCCTCGCACACCCCGAATTCGGCCCACCGCGCGAGGAGGCATCGCGAGAAATGCCCGTGTCCCACCAGCACGACATCGCGCACCTGCAGTTCCGGCGCCACCTTCGCCAGCACTCGATCGGCCCGCGCCTGCACCTGCGCGGCCGATTCACCCCCGGGCACCGGATCGGTGAAGATCGTCCAGCCCGGTACGGACTCGCGGATCTGCGGCGTGGTCAGCCCCTCGTAGTCGCCGTAATCCCACTCCACCAGGTCGTCGTCGATCCGCGCATCCGCCAGCCCGGCCAGCGCGGCGGTGCGCACCGCACGCTGCCGCGGGCTGCACAACACCAGCGGATCGTCCCCCAGCCCGAGCCCATCGAGCACTGCCCGAGCCCCTCTGGCCTGCTGTTCCCCGGCCGCGGTCAGCGCGATATCGGTCCGCCCCGTGTGCTTGTGCGCCTTGGACCACTCGGTTTCCCCGTGCCGCAGCACCACCAACCGGAACTGTCTCGCGGAACCACTCATGGGCTCGATCATGCCGGACCGGGCGGGGCGACGCGTGCCTCACCCGGTGGAGTCCAGGACCCAGCGGCGGTAGCCGGGGTGGACGCCGGTGACCGGGACGGCCAGCACCTGGGGAGTGTCGTAGGGGTGGTCCCGGTCGGCGCGGGCGATGATCGCGGGGACCAATGCGGCTCGGGTGTGCAGGACGACCAGGGCCTCCGTGTCGTCCTGGATCTCGCCCGCCCAGCTGTAGATGGATCGGATCGCGGGAATGAGGTTGCCGCACGCGGCAAGTCGGTCGCCCACCAGTGCGCGGGTGAATTCCGCCAGCCAGTCCGCGTCGTCCGCGGTGATCGTGACGCTCACCAGCTCTTCGTCGGCCATGCCTGTGGATATCCTTCGGTTTCGGTCGAGGTGCCGATCGGTCGTGCGGTCTGTTCGCTCGAATCGTTACCACGAGGGTATCGGGCGACATAACATCTGACATCGAAGTCTGTTCAGACGTGTAGGTCTCGTGAAATCTCGCGAAGGTTGGGGTGCCGAGGTGGACAGATGCGTGGGGATCTGCGAGTTCGGCTGTGCAGCGCCGGTGATCGGCGTGTGCGGGGATGGCTGCGTCACGGATGTGCTGCGGGTGCGACGTTCCGGGCGCGGTGTGCCGGGACGCGTCCTCCCGTACGACCCGGATTCCGCGCCATGACCGCGGGAGATGTTGTGACGCCGCAGGATTGGGCCGCGTCCTACCGGTCGCTGTTCGGCCTGCCCCGAGTGCACGTCACCGCGCCGGGCTTCGTCGTCCTGCCGCTGACCGACACCATCGCGGCGGTCAATACCCCTGACCCGCTGGGCGTTTCGATCCTGGACGAACTGGTCGGCCGCGGCATCCCCGGTCCTGTGCTGGTGCGCGCCCGCCCGCCCCGGCGCACCTTCCTGGTGGTCGCCGACCGGCACCCGAGTCCCGACCACCTGGCCCGCCTGGAACGCCGCGGTATCGATATCGGCCCCCATCGCGGAAATGTCGTGCTGCCCACCGGTTTCGGCCGCCACACTCCCGAGGGCCGCTGGTGGGCGCGCCCACCCCGGCGCGACGAATCCCTCCCCCTGCTGTCCGAATTCGTCTCGGCTGCCATTGCCGTCCTGTAGCCACCTGCGGCCATCTGCCTACCGGTTGGTACCTGCAGAGCCGAATCCATTGCGCCACTATGACGTTCATCGTCGCCGATGTCCGCATCGACGCCGAGGGGGCGATGGCAGCCACGCTCGGTTCGGACGCGGAACGTCGGCGCCTGCGCGCAACAGGCGCCGGCCCAGCCGGGGCCATATCGGCAAGGCGGCGGAAGGTGTTGTGCGGCTAGTTGATCGAGCGCAGACATGGCTGGCATCTGCTGATTCGGGACGGCATCGGCAGGCCGAGGATCGAGCGGATGTGCCGCTGAGCGGTCCCGCAGGGGTGTTCGTCCTGGTCTTCGGCGCCCCGCCACTCGATGACAAGGCGTCGAGGTGGGTGACGGGCGGCAGAAGATCTGCGCCGGTGGGCTGCAATGTCGGACGCCGGCATCCGCATCGTCGGACGAGGAGAGATGCCGCGGGAAGCGGAAGCGGCCGCGGTGCCGTTGCGGTGTGCCGGCGCTGCTGCGCCGGGCGGTGTGGCGATCACCGGCGAGTGCGATGGCAGCGCCGCCGGGGGTGGCCATGCGGAACTGGTGGCCGAACAGCATTTCGTGGCGGTGACCCGAGCGCGCGGTCACGTCCGGTTGGGAATCGTCGAGAAGTGAGCGAAAAGCCTTGCCTCGCCGACGGTTCGCCGGTGTGCGCGAGGATGACGCGGGTCGGTCGCGAGTGGTACGCGGGTGATGCGGGAATCATCCTGCGGGGCGATGTGCCGCGAATGTGCTGTCCGGCAGGCTGAACGTCCGGGGGTCGGGGTTCTTCGGCTGGACAGGAGGGTGTCATGGGATTCCTCGAGGGACGTCGGCGACGTCGCGAGGCGCGGGAGGAGAAGGTCAGGACCGCGGCCTACGAGAAGGCAGTGCGTGCGGGCGCGTCGCAGGAGGATGCGAACGCCTCGGCCGAGCAGGCGGTACAGCGTGCTCGCCGTCGTCGTCGCCTGCTCATCATCTCGGCGGGAGGCGGCGCGCACTGAGAACGCCCCCCGGTTCCGGCGTTCGGCCGGAACCGGGGATGCGGGGTATTCACCAGGCGCGGCAGCGCTGGTCGTGGTGCCCGTCTCGATCGTGCTCGTTGTTGTGCCAGTTGCCGTGCCGGTCGCAGTGCCAGTCGTTGCGGAACGGATCCCGGGGGTCGTGCCAGCCGGGGCGGTTGAATCCGCCCCAGTTGTCGTCCTGGTGCGACGGCGTCTGATACGGCGGGTTGGCGGCGGCCGAACCGATGACCGGCCCGGCGAGCAGCGCGCCCGCGGCGATGACGACGAACGATGCGGACAATGTCCTCTTCATTTTGGCCTCTCGTTGAGGAGTGGGTCCCGACCTCGGATGCCATTGCATGCCCTGCCGGTCCGGGACGCAACGACTTGGCGCCGATACACAGCAGACTCATATCCGGCACAGAGGGAACTCCCGGATCCGTACTTCGTGCCGGTCAGCCGACCGCGGCGAGCAGACGACGAAGTTCGTGACGATCGCCGGCGCCGAGTTTGGCGAGTACGTGGGATTCGGCCGCGAGCACCAACGGGTCCAGTCGCTCCAGCAGGGCCACGCCCTCCCGCGACAGCGTGGCGGGCAGCGAGCGGCCCGCCGGCACCGAGGCCGGGCGCGTCACCAGACCCCGGTCCTGCAGCTCGCGGATCACCTTGTTCATCGCCTGCGGTGAGACCGTGGCGTCACGGGCCAGCTGGGCATTCGATCGACCGGGGTATTGGGACAGCAGACGCAGGCAGAGATATTGCGGGAACGTGAGTTCCAGCGGATCCAGTGCGGTCGCCACCACTTCGGAGCGCAACGCCGCGGCAACCCGGTACAGAAGGTAACCGAGAGGCCTTTCCTCGAGACCTTCCATGTCAACCATATTGACACATATCAACTAGGTTGACATAGAATGGGGTGATGACGAGCACATCGAATGACGCGATGTTCGAATCCGCCTACCGTGGTGAGGCCCCCGAGATGGGGCAGGGAAATCGGCCGCCGTGGAGTATCGGCGAGCCGCAACCCGAGATCGCCGCTCTCATCGACGCCGGCAAATTCCACGGCGAAGTCCTCGACGCCGGATGTGGCGAGGCCGCGACCTCGCTGTATCTCGCCGAACGGGGTTTCACCACCGTCGGCCTGGACCAGTCACCCACCGCGATCGACCTCGCCCGCGCCGCGGCCGCCGAGCGCGGTCTGACCACCACCAGCTTCGAGGTCGCCGATATCAGCTCGTTCACCGGCTACGACGGCCGGTTCGGCACCATCGTCGACAGCACCCTGTTCCACTCGATGCCGGTGGAACTGCGCAAGGGCTATCAGGAGTCGATCGTGCGCGCCGCCGCGCCGGGCGCCTCCTATTTCGTCCTCGTCTTCGACCGCGCGGTGCAACTCCCGGGGCCGATCAACGCCGTGAGCGAGGACGAGTTGCGCGAGGTCGTCGGCGCGTACTGGACCATCGACGAGATCCGCCCTGCCCGTATCCACGCGAACATCCCGGACAACGTTCCCGCCTTCCCCGCCTTCACCGGAGGCGAGATCAGGGACGAGGGCCCGGGCCGCAAGTCGGTCCCGGCCTGGCTGCTCACGGCTCACCTGGGCTGACCGGAGCGCCCATCCGGCACAACGAGTTTCGAGCGCCCGCGGGCCGACTCACCGTCGGCGCGCGGGCGTTTTCGGTTTCAGGGGCGTCCGGGCGAGGTTCGCCGGGGCTGTGATCGTCGGAAAAACGGCACGCCGGTATCGCCTGGCAGCCGGGCCTGACTCCGGCAGGTGCATTGCCCGGAAATGATTACGGCGCAACGGTTTCGGATGTCGAGTTCGGAGGGCCTTGGCGGACCATCGGAAGCGCGCCGGCGGATAACCGCTCGTGCGCGTCCGGCAGTTACCGGCCGATACCGTAGACGCGACCGTCCCGCTGTTCCAGGAGCGTATTGCCGACAACGGCGAGCGAAATCGGGCCGTTGTGATAGTCGCTGCGCTGCAAGGGGATTCGAGTGACTTCCGCGCCGGTCTCGGGATCGATTGCGGCGATCGCGCCGTCGACCGGGACGAGGATCCGGCCGGCCATGAGAACGGGGGAGCCGAGCGCGTCCGGGGCGGTCCAGAGCGGGTCGAATGTCGTGGCATTCAACGCGATCACGCTGTTGCCGGAGAAGACCAGTACGGCCGAGCCGATCCGGGTGGCGGTCGCGGTCGGCGGGAGCGGGGCGTTCAGGCGCTCCACCGACAGCAGGTTCGCGGTGCCGTCGAAGATCGCCAATTCCGGTGCGGTGGTGCCGGTTCCGGGCAGATACAGCAGAATTCGGTTGTCCGACACCGCGAGCACCTGTGCGCCGGCCACGTTCGCGCCGGGCTCGGTCAGCACGTGCGAGCCGTACTCTTCGGGCACGGTGCTGTCCTTCGGTGCCGGATTGAGCACACTCAGCCGGTCCGCGCCGTCGCCGGGGCAGTGTTCGAGCACCGCCAGACGGCTGCTGCTGGAGACCGAGGACAGCAGGGTGCACCCCGATCGAGGCTGGGTCTTGATGTTCACCGGAGCGTCCACATAGCCGTATTCGAGCGTGCGCACCAGATCCGAACGCCATATCTCGAGCCGGTCCGAACCCTGGGCGAGGAAATAGGTGCCGTCCGCGGTCAACGTGATCGCGTGGTCCATATAGCTGCTGCGCGCGGTGCGCCGGGCGCCGGTGTCGGCCGAGAGCATCGTGGTCTGGCTGCAGCCGCGCTGATCGCGATAGGTGCCCACGACGGTGCCGTACTGCGCCTCCACCCCGCACAGCGGCATATCGCGCTGGTATTTCCACACCTGCTTACCGGTCACCGGGTCGTATCCGGTGACGGTGCCGCCGTCACCGGCGACCGCCACGCCGGCCGCGGTCAGCGCCCGGCGCGCGGCCCCGTCGGGAGCGTGCCACAACTCGTGCAGGGATTGCGGCAGCTGGTCGGCGGCGACGGGCTGCTCGGCGGCATGGGCGGCGGGCTCGGAAATGGTGCCGCGCGCATCGCTGATCCACCACACGACGGCTACCGCGATCACCACCACGACGGCGATCGCGACTGCGGCAAGGAGATCGGCGCGCGTCCGCCGCTCAGGTGCGAGCACGTCAGCGAGCGTAGTCGATCCGCCGCGGCCGCCCGATGGTGACGTCGCGGCGCACGGCACGACCGCCCGGATTCTCCTTCGGCGGCTGCGCGTTTCGGCCGTCCTGGTCAACGCGGTGACGGTGCGGGCCGTGCGGCGACGGTCCGCGGCCGGTGGCAGGTGTGCCGCCCGGAAGACGTGCGGTGCGTGGCGACGTGTGCGTACAACGAGGAAATGGCGTCGGTTTCGCTGGT
>CBJNFW010000257.1:0-12550 GCA_966435935.1 uncultured Nocardia sp. | reverse complement strand
ACGGATTCACCCAGGGCGCTGCCCAATGCGGCCGGGCGGTCGAGGGAATCGCCGTGCCAGAAGTGCAGCCGGCCGGGCAGGCCGAACGCGGGGGTGACCAGGACGCGATCGTGGGTGATCTCCTCGATGCGCCAACTGGTCGCGCCGAGGGCGAAGACGTCGCCGACGCGGGACTCGTAGACCATCTCCTCGTCGAGTTCGCCGACGCGAGAGGCCTTCTCGCCCACCATGAACACCGGGAACAGGCCGCGGTCCGGAATCGCGCCACCGGAGGTGACGGCCAGGCGCTGTGCGCCCGGACGTCCGGCCAGCGTGCCCGCGTCGCGATCCCACACCAGCCGCGGGCGCAGTTCGGCGAATTCGTCCGAGGGATAGCGCCCGGACAACAGGTCCAGGACCGATTCGTAGGCCGAACGCGGCAGTGTCGCATAGCTTCCCGTGCTCCGGACGATGTCGAACCAGGTGTCGACGTCGATCGGGTCCAGGGCGCAGGCCGCGACGGTCTGCTGGGCCAGGATGTCCAGCGGATGCGCGGGAATGCGCAGCTGTTCGATCTGTCCGGCCGTCATTCGCATCGAGGCGACCGCGCAGTGGATCACATCGGTGCGGTGCTTGGGAAAGATCACGCCGCGAGAGATCTCACCGACCTGATGTCCGGCCCGCCCGACCCGCTGCAGGCCGCTGGCCACCGACGGCGGCGCCTCCACCTGCACGACCAGATCCACCGCCCCCATATCGATGCCGAGCTCGAGACTGCTGGTGGCGACCACGCAACGCAGCCGGCCGGTCTTGAGGTCGTCCTCGATGATGGCGCGCTGCTCCTTGCTCACCGACCCGTGATGCGCGCGAGCCAGCAGGGACGCACTGCCGTGATTGACATCCGAGGTCGAGCCCAGCAGCGCTGGAGTGCGCCGGGCCGGCTCCGGCGCGGGTTCGGCGTCCTCGGAACTCACGCCGACCCGTTCGGCATATGTCTCGTTCAACCGGGCGGTGAGCCGTTCGGCCAGCCGCCGCGAGTTCGCGAAGACGATCGAAGATCGGTGTGCCAGAACGAGTTCCACGATGGCAGAATCGACGTGCGGCCAGATCGAGCCGGGCTGGTCCGAATCGCCCGCCGGGTCCGGCTCGGTCATATCCGCCACCGGCACCCGCACCGACAGGTCGAAGGTCTTCGGCGCGGGCGGGGCGACGATGGTGATCGGCGCGCTGCCGACCAGGAACCGGCCGACCTCCTCCGGGGGCCGGACCGTGGCGGACAGGCCGATCCGCTGGGCGGGCCGCTCGGTCAGCCCGTCCAGCCGGGCCAGCGAAAGCGCCAGGTGCGCACCGCGTTTGGAACCCGCGATGGCGTGCACCTCGTCCACGATGACGGTCCGCACCGACCGCAGCGTCTCCCGCGCGGCCGAGGTGAGCATCAGGAACAGTGATTCGGGCGTGGTGATCAGAATGTCCGGCGGGGTGCGCTGCAACGATCTGCGTGCGGCCGCGGTGGTATCGCCGGAGCGCACCCCGACGCTGATCTCGGGCGCGGGCAGTCCCAGCCGCTTGGCGGTCTGCGTCACCCCGACCAGCGGTGATCGCAGATTGCGCTCCACATCCACCGCTAACGCCTTGAGCGGTGAGATGTACAACACACTGGTGCCGCCGATCTGCTCGGCTGTCGGCCGAGCCGCGAGCTGGTCGATCGCCCACAAAAACGCCGACAACGTCTTGCCCGACCCGGTCGGCGCGATGACCAGCGTGTGCTCCCCGGCGGCGATCGCCCGCCACGCACCCAGCTGAGCGGCCGTCGGCGCGGGAAACGCGCCGTCGAACCACTCCTGCGTGGGTCGGGAGAACTGGTCCATGCGCACAGTCTGCACCCCACCACCGACACGAGGCCGCGCCTCGACCCTCGCCGGTCGATCCGTCCTCGGTCACCGAGGAGTTCCGCGGCAAAGTGCACGCCGTCGACACGCGCGGCCCGTTCCGCCTGTCGGCTCACCCCGGTGCTGTCCGGAGCCGTCGACACCGACCTCGCGAAGGCTGGGGTCCCGAGGCGCGGGCCCCGGTGAAACGCATCGGGGTCCCGCGGGACATCGCGGGACCGTGCGCCTTCTGGCCGGACCGGCCGCCGGGCACAGCAACGGCGCTCCGACACCTCATCGACCGGCCGGTGCCGGAGCGCCCCGAGTCGGCGGGGCTACGTTGCGGGGAACTCGATGCCCTGCGCCAGCGGCAGTTCGGTGGAGTAGTTGATCGTGTTCGTGGCCCGGCGCATGTACGCCTTCCACGAATCCGAGCCGGATTCGCGGCCACCGCCGGTCTGTTTCTCACCGCCGAACGCGCCGCCGATCTCCGCGCCCGAGGTACCGATGTTGACGTTGGCTATGCCGCAGTCGGAGCCGTCGGCGGCGAGGAATCGCTCGGCCTCGCGCTGGTCGCGCGTGAACACCGCGGAGGACAACCCCTGCGGAACCTGGTTGTGCAGGGCGATCGCGTCGTCGAAATCGTCGTAGGTGAGCAGGTACAGGATGGGTGCGAAGGTCTCCTCGCGCACCACCTCGGTCTGCGCGGGCATGCGCACGATCGCCGGGCGCGCATAGTAGGACTCCTCGCCGTTGACCATGACACGCTCACCGCCGCACAGCAATTCGCCGCCGTCGGCGAGAGCGCGGGCGAGCGCGTCCTGCATCGAGGTGTAGGCCCGGCCGCTGATCAGCGGTCCGACCAGCACGTCGTCCTGCTGCAGCGGATCCCCAACGCGCAGTTGGTGATAGGCGCGGCACAGCCGGTCGGCCAGCGGGCCGGCGACGTCCGTGTGCGCGATCACCCGCCGCAAGGTGGTGCAACGCTGGCCCGCGGTGCCCGCGGCGGCGAAAACCACTGCGCGCGTGGTTAATTCCAGATCGGCCGACGGGGTGACGATAGCCGCGTTGTTCCCGCCCAGTTCCAGCAGGCAGCGTCCGAACCGGGCCGCCACCCGCGGGCCCACGGTGCGGCCCATCCGCACCGATCCCGTCGCGCTGACCAGTGCGATCCGCTCGTCGTCCACCAGGCGTTCCCCGACGTCGGCCGCGCCTTGGATCAGCTGATGGATCTCCGGGTCCGCGCCGACGTCGGCGGCCGCGCGCCGTACCAGCGCATGACCGGCCAGTGCCGTCAAAGGTGTTGTCTCCGAGGGCTTCCAGACCACGGTGTCGCCGCAGACCAGGGCGATCGCGGTATTCCACGACCAGACCGCCACCGGGAAGTTGAACGCCGAGAGCACCCCGACGACACCGAGCGGATGCCAGGTCTCCATGAGGCGATGCCCGGGACGTTCGGAGGCCATGGTGCGCCCGTACAGCTGCCGGGACAGGCCCAGGGCGAATTCGCAGACGTCGATCATCTCCTGCACCTCGCCGCGGGCCTCCGCGCCGATCTTGCCCGCCTCGAGGGTGACCAGCTCGCCCAGCTCGTGCAGGTTCTCCCGGAGCAGTTCGCCCAGCCGCCGCACCACCGCGGCCCGCTGTGGCGCGGGCACCGTGCGCCAGCTGCGAAACGCGTTGGCGGCCTTGCCGATCGCGGCATCGACCGCCGCATCGTCACTCGGCGCGAGGGTGGTCAGCCGCGCGCCGGTGATCGGTGTGCGCGCCACCAGCGAACCCGGTGCGGGCAGGGTGACGCCCAGCTTCAGCAGGAGTCCTTCGGCGCGTGCGGCCGGATCGCCGACGACCGATGCGGTACGTGTCATGGGTACCTCCGTGAGGGTGCGGGTGTGGGGCGGCGGCCGTGGTTCCGGCCACGAGTCCGAATCGCTGCGTTAGCCTTCGCTGATGGCGGACGCACCGGCGAAATCTGTTCTGGACGAGATCGATCGACTATTGATCCGCGAGCTGACCGAGGACGGCCGCGCCACGCTGTCCAACCTCGCGGAGAAGGCGAACCTGTCGGTGTCCGCGGTGCAGTCCAGGGTGCGCCGGCTCGAGGCCCGGGGCGTGATCCAGGGTTATACCGCGAAGATCGATCCGGAGGCGCTGGGGCAACTGCTGTCGGCATTCGTCGCGATCACTCCTCTCGACCCGTCCCAGCCCGATGACGCCCCGGCCCTGCTGCGGCACGTCCCGGGTATCGAGGCGTGCCATTCGGTGGCCGGCGAGGAGAGCTACATCCTGCTGGTGCGGGTGGCCTCGCCCCGGCATCTGGAGCAGTTGTTGCAGGAGATCCGCGCGACGGCCAACGTACGGACACGAAGCACCATTATTTTGCAGACATTCTATGACAGATGATCTCTGATCGTAACTTCTACGGAAGTCTGTAGAGTTTGCGTAAAAATTTTCGTAACCTTGAGGGGTGACCCTAGAACTGGAGCGCCCCGGGGTGGTTGCTGACGCGCCGCTGGTCACCCCCGAAAGGGTGCATGAAATTCTGCGCGCGAACATCCTCGCCGACGGGTTCGAGCTGGTCCTGGACCCGGCTCGATCGCACGGCCGCCGGCTCGTCGACGCCCGCGACGGCACGGCCTATCTGGACATGTTCGGCTTCTTCGCCTCCTCGGCCCTGGGCATGAACCACCCCGCCCTGGTCGAGGACGAGGTGTTCCGGGGCGAACTGCTCACCGCCGCGATGTACAAACCCAGCAACTCCGATATGTACACCGTCGAGATGGCCCGGTTCGTGGACACTTTCGCCCGCGTGCTCGGCGATCCGGCGCTGCCGCATCTGTTCTTCATCGACGGCGGCGCGCTCGCCGTGGAGAACGCGCTCAAGGCGGCTTTCGACTGGAAGAGCCGCCACAACGAAATGCACGGGCGCGCACCGGAACTCGGCACGAAGGTGCTCCACCTGTCCGGAGCCTTCCACGGGCGTTCGGGATATACCATGTCGCTGACCAACACCGAGCCGGTCAAGGTCGCCCGCTTCCCGAAGTTCGCCTGGCCGCGGATCGATACCCCGTATCCGGCCCCCGGTGTGGACATCGAGGCCGCCGAGGCGCACGCGCTGGCCCAGGCGCGTGCCGCCTTCACCGAGAATCCGCACGACATCGCCTGTTTCGTGGCCGAACCGATCCAGGGCGAGGGCGGCGACCGGCATATGCGGGCCCGGTTCCTGCGGGCGATGCAGGCGATGTGCCGGGAATTCGACGCGCTGTTCGTGCTGGACGAGGTGCAGACCGGCGTCGGGGCCACCGGCACCCGGTGGGCGTACGAACAACTCGGTCTCAGCCCGGATATCGTCGCTTTCGGTAAGAAGACCCAGGTCTGCGGCATCATGGCGGGCGGCCGCATCGACGAGGTCCCCGGTAACGTCTTCGCGACCAGTTCGCGGCTGAATTCCACCTGGGGCGGCAATCTCGCCGATATGGTGCGTGCGCGCCGCATCCTCGAGGTGTTCGAGCGCGACGGCCTGGCCGGACGCGCGGCCCGGCTCGGCGCCCACCTGCTCGACCGGCTCACCGAGCTGGCGGACCGTCATCCACGGCTGAGCGATCCGCGCGGACGCGGGCTGTTGTGTGCGATCACGCTGGAATCGGCCGAACTGCGCGACGATGTCCTCACCCGGCTGCGCCACGACGAGCACGTACTGCTGCTCGGCACCGGCGAACGCGGCATCCGGTTCCGCCCGCCGCTGACCGTCACCGTCGACGAACTCGACAGCGCCGTCGACGCCTTCGATCGGGTGCTGAGCTGAATCCGGCCGTGACGATCCGGCCCGTCACCTACCGACCGTCCGGTGGCGTTCGCGGGGCTCGAATGTGACTTTTCACGGACTCCCGGGAGCGGTTTCCGATCTCTCTCACCGCATTTCATCAGGGGTTTTCAGCTGGCGAACAGCCAATAACGGTACCGATCAGTAGCCCCTACTGGAATTCCGCGCGGCACTGGTACTGGCTACACTCCGGGACATGACGAGTGTCCAGCAGCAGCCAACGCCGGGGTCGGCGGGCGCCCCTGATATTCACACCACCGCCGGCAAGCTGGCCGATCTGCGCAATCGGCTGGAAGAGGCCAAGCATCCGATGGGTGAGGCCGCCGTCGACAAGGTGCACGCCAAGGGCAAGATGACCGCGCGCGAGCGGATTCTGGCCCTGTTGGACGAGGGCTCGTTCGTGGAGATGGACGCGCTGGCCCGGCACCGCAGCGTCAACTTCGGCCTGGAGAACAACCGGCCGCTCGGCGACGGCGTGGTGACCGGTTACGGCACCATCGACGGCCGCGACGTGTGCATCTTCTCCCAGGACGTCACCGTCTTCGGCGGGTCGCTCGGCGAGGTCTACGGCGAGAAGATCGTCAAGGTCATGGATCTGGCGCTGAAGACCGGCCGTCCGCTGATCGGCATCAACGACGGCGCGGGCGCGCGGATCCAGGAGGGCGTGGTCTCGCTCGGCCTGTACGGCGAGATCTTCCACCGCAACATCCAGGCCTCGGGCGTCATCCCGCAGATCTCGCTGATCATGGGTGCGGCCGCGGGCGGGCACGTGTACTCCCCGGCCCTGACCGACTTCGTGGTCATGGTCGACCAGACCAGCCAGATGTTCATCACCGGCCCCGACGTGATCAAGACCGTCACCGGTGAAGAGGTCACCATGGAGGAGCTGGGCGGCGCGCACACCCACATGGTGAAGTCCGGTACCGCGCACTACGTCGCCTCGGGCGAGCAGGACGCGCTGGACTACGTCAAGGACCTGCTCAGCTACCTGCCCAGCAACAACCGCGCCGAGGCCCCGCGCTTCGCGCCCACCGACCCGGTCGACGGCGCGATCGAGGATTCGCTGACCGAGGAGGACCTCGAGCTCGACACGCTCGTCCCGGACTCGCCGAATCAGCCGTACGACATGCACGAGGTCATCCGTCGCCTGGTGGACGACGACGAATTCCTCGAGGTGCAGGCCGAGCGCGCGCAGAACGTCATCATCGGATTCGCCCGGATCGACGGCCGCAGCGTCGGCTTCGTGGCGAATCAGCCGACCTACTTCGCCGGCTGCCTGGACATCGACGCCTCGGAGAAGGCCGCGCGTTTCGTGCGGACCTGCGACGCGTTCAACATTCCGATCATCACCCTGGTCGACGTCCCGGGCTTCCTGCCGGGCACCGATCAGGAATACAACGGCATCATCCGTCGCGGCGCGAAACTGCTGTACGCGTACGGCGAGGCGACGGTCGGCAAGATCACCATCATCACCCGCAAGGCGTACGGCGGCGCGTACGACGTGATGGGCTCCAAGCACATGGGTGCGGACGTCAACCTGGCGTGGCCGACCGCGCAGATCGCGGTCATGGGCGCTTCGGGTGCGGTCGGTTTCGTCTATCGCAAGAAGTTGCAGCAGGCCGCCGCCGAGGGCGCCGATGTCGACGCACTGCGTCTCGAACTGCAGAACGAGTACGAGGACACGCTGGTGAACCCGTACGTGGCCGCCGAACGGGGTTACGTCGACGCGGTCATTCCGCCCTCGCACACCCGCGGTCAAATTGTTTCGGCACTGCGACTGCTGGAACGGAAGATGGTCGCGCTGCCGCCGAAGAAGCACGGCAACATTCCGCTCTGATTCGACGATATGTCCAGTGCGGGGCGCAGACTTGCTGTGAGACGTCCTACACTCGCCGCGCGAGCGGCTCATCCGAGCAAAGATGGAAAGAGCGGTTGTCGAGGAAACGGGAGCCGCGGCGAATACCGTTCGCGGGTTTCGGAAAGAACTTCGAATCCCCGGACGTCCGGCCTTCCGGGGGCCGGGCACAAAAACAGGAGGAGCTGGCGCTGTGACGGCTGTGGCTGATGAAGAGGTCCTTCGCGCTGCTGAATTGGCTTTGTCGGTCGACGAGGTCGTCGACACGGTCGAGCCGGTGGTGGCCGAATCCGAACCGAGCGCGGGACCGGACATCCGGATCCTGAAGGGCTCGCCCACCGACGCCGAGATCGCTGCCCTGGTGTGTGTCTTCGCGGCCGCCGCGAACGCCGCCTCCGCCGCGCCCGCGCAGTCCGGGCCGGTGGATCTGTGGGGCAAGCCGACCATGATGCATCGCGGCGCGATGCCGTTCTCGCCGTACGCTTTCCCGTTCCTGTCGCATCTGCGCGACTGACGTGACGCGGTTCGTACTCGGGTCGGCCTCGCCTGCCCGCCTGCAGGTGCTGCGTTCGGCGGGTCTGGACCCGATGGTGCGGGTCTCGCAGGTGGACGAGGACGCCGTGGCGGACGCCCTGCCCGCCGGTACCGCACCCGAGGGCGTGGTCTGCGCCCTCGCGCGGGCCAAGGCCGAGGCGGTGGCCGCCGCGCTGATCACCGAACAGTCCGACGTCGTCGCCGATTGCGTTGTCGTGGGCTGTGATTCGATGCTGCTGGTGGACGGCCGGCTGCAGGGCAAACCGCTGACCCCGGAAGTGGCGCTCGAGCGTTGGGCCGCAATGGCGGGGCGCAGCGCCGACCTGCTGACCGGGCACTGTGTCCTGCGGGTGCGCGAGGCGCGGATCACTGCCGAGGCGGCGGACTGCACCGGCACCACAGTGCATTTCGCTACTCCGGACGCAGCCGAACTGGACGCCTACATCGCCACCGGTGAGCCGCTCCAGGTGGCGGGGGCGTTCACCCTGGACGGGCGCGGCGGCTGGTTCGTGGATCGCATCGACGGCGACCCGTCCAGCGTGATCGGGATCGGGCTACCGCTGGTTCGTCGACTGCTTGCCGACGTGGGTGTCGCCGTGACGCAGCTGTGGGTCGGCGGGGCGCAGTTGCGGGCCGACGCGGCTCGCTGACGGGGTCGCCGCGGCGATCCTCGGTTCGGTCGCACCCGCCGGTGCGTCCGGCATCGCGTTGTGGTCGGGCACCAGCGAGTCCTTGACCGCCTCCAGGCGCGCCACACACAGTTCGGGGCCCACGAAGGGGTGCAGCCGCACGTTCACCGTGTCGTGCGCGCCGTTGCGGTCCAGCGCTTCGCGCAACAAGCCCATGTGCACGCCGCACACCACCTCCGAATGTGTGCGGGCCAATTCCCGCAGCGGGCAGCCGGTCATCCGGATCAGCGCCTGTTCGTCGGGTTCGGGACCGGTCTCGCGTTCGGGTGCGAAGCCGAGTTCGGACATCGCGGTGACGATCAGATTCCGGGCGTCCTCCAGCGTCTCGATCGGCTGCTCGAGCGTTTCCAGCTTCGAACCCCAGGCGCGTCCGGCGGCCATGGCCGCCTCTGTGCGACGACGCGGATCACTGCCGAGCTGATCGGCGAGCACCTGAGCGAGATCCTGGTAGCCGACCGATCGCTGGACGGCGCTGTACCCGATCCGCGGGCGGCCGCGACCCCGCGGCGGCTGCTGGAACTGCCGCACGAGCGACTCTCGCGTGAGCACGTCGAGGTGGAATCGCACCGTCGTGACGTGCTGCCCGGTGATCCTGGCCAGTTGCTGGGCATCGAGAGGCTCGCCGGCGCCGCGCAGGATCGCAAGCAGACGCCGTCGCGGCCAAGAATCGGACATAGCTCACCCCTCCTCCCGGGAGACTTTATCGGATGAGGCTGCGACTTATTCGCTCATTCATCCGATTCGCGACTGGGGGACCAGTTGTTGTAAGGCTTCGCGCTTACCATCGGAAACGGAACCGCTCGACCACCGTCCATCACCTCTGAAGGACCAACCACCGTGCCCGTCGCCTCGGACCCTCATCCTTCGTTCGGCTCGTACGCATACCCGCACCGACTGGTAACCACGCAGTGGCTGTCGGCGAACATCGGCACGCCGGGACTCAAGATCGTCGAGTCCGACGACGACGTTCTGCTCTACGACATCGGGCATGTGCCAGGTGCCATCAAGATCGACTGGCGCGCCGAGCTTACCGATCCGCTGACCCGCGATGTCGTGGATGGTGCGCGTTTCGCCGAACTGATGCGAGCGAAGGGTATTTTGCGTGAAGATACCGTGGTTGTCTACGGAGACAAGGGCAATGGCACCGCGGCGGCCACGATGTGGGTCTTCACCCTGTTCGGTCATGCCGATGTGCGCCTGCTGGACGGCGGGCGCGAGGCCTGGATCTCCGAGGCCCGCGACACCACCTTCGAGGTGCCTGCCGCGGGGCTGGGCGAGTATCCGGTCGTCGAGCGGGACGACAGCCGGTCGCGGGCCTTCCTGGACGATGTGCGCCGGAATCCGGGCCGTCCGCTGATCGATGTGCGCACGGCCGAGGAGTACTCTGGCGAACTCGACCGGATCCGGGACCGGCCGGACGAACAGACCTTGCGCGCCGGGCACATCCCGACGGCGGTGAACATTCCGTGGACCTCGGCCCTCGGCGCGGACGGGCGATTCCGGCCCCGCGCCGAATTGCGCCGGATCTACGACGGGATTCCCGCCGAGCCGGAGACGATCGTCTACTGCCGCATCGGCGAGCGGGCCGCGCACACCTGGTTCGTGCTCACATTTCTGCTCGGGATGGCGGATGTGCGAAACTACGACGGCTCGTGGACCGAATGGGCGAATTCCGTCCGCACACCCATTGTCAAGGGGGCTGCGCCCGGCCGGCCGGTGTCGATGCCGGACACGACCGTGGCGCCGGGGATCTGAGCACACTCCTACTGTTCGGTAGTGCCTCCCGGGTTCGGGTTCTATTGGCAGAGTGCCTACACTCGCCCGAGACGAAAGTATTCAGAGCACAGGAGGCTCAGTGCCCAACCATGCCAACGCGCAGATCACCAAAGTCCTTGTAGCGAACCGGGGCGAGATTGCCGTGCGCGTGATCCGGGCCGCCAGGGATGCCGGAATCGCCAGTGTCGCGGTGTACGCGGAGCCGGACGCGGATGCGCCGTTCGTGAAACTGGCCGATGAGGCGTTCGCCCTGGGTGGGCAGACTTCGGCCGAGTCGTACCTGGTGTTCGAGAAGATCCTCGACGCGGCCGCCAAGGCCGGCGCCGACGCGATCCATCCCGGATACGGATTCCTTTCCGAGAACGCCGATTTCGCGCAGGCCGTGCTGGACGCGGGCCTGATCTGGATCGGGCCGTCGCCGCAGTCGATCCGGGATCTGGGTGACAAGGTCACCGCCCGGCACATCGCCGAGCGGGCGCAAGCGCCGATGGCCGCGGGCACCAAGGATCCGGTGAAGGACGCCACCGAGGTCGTGGAGTTCGCGAAGCAGTACGGGGTTCCGGTCGCGATCAAGGCCGCGTTCGGTGGCGGCGGTCGTGGCATGAAGGTCGCGCACACCATCGAGGAGATTCCCGAGCTGTTCGAATCCGCGACGCGTGAGGCGACCGCGGCGTTCGGGCGCGGCGAATGCTTCGTGGAGCAGTACCTGGACAAGGCGCGGCACGTCGAGGCGCAGGTGATCGCCGACAAGCACGGCAACGTCGTGGTCGCCGGTACCCGCGACTGCTCGCTGCAGCGGCGGTTCCAGAAGCTGGTGGAGGAGGCCCCCGCGCCGTTCCTGAGCGACGAGGTCCGCGCGAAGATCCACGAGTCCGCCAAGCGGATCTGCAAGGAGGCCGGGTACTACGGCGCCGGCACCGTGGAGTATCTGGTGCAGGGCGAGACCGTGTCCTTCCTCGAGGTGAACACCCGGCTCCAGGTCGAGCACCCGGTGACCGAGGAGACCTCCGGCCTGGACCTGGTGCGTCAGCAGTTCCGGATCGCCGAGGGCTACGAGTTGTCGGTCACCGAGGATCCGACTCCGCGTGGGCACTCGTTCGAGTTCCGGATCAACGGTGAGGACGCCGGCCGCAACTTCCTGCCCGCCCCGGGCCCGGTGACCGTGTACAAGGAGCCCACCGGCCCCGGTGTGCGCGTGGATTCCGGCGTGGTCGCGGGCAGCGTCATCGGCGGGCAGTTCGACTCGATGCTCGCCAAGCTGATCGTGACCGGCGAGAACCGCGAGCAGGCGTTGCAGCGCGCGGCGCGGGCGCTGGCCGAGTACGAGATCGAGGGTCTGGCCACGGTGCTGCCGTTCCACCGGCACATCGTGGAGAACCCGGCGTTCATCGGCGACGGCGAGAAGTTCGACGTCTACACCAAGTGGATCGAGAATGATTGGGACAACCCGATCGAGCCGTACACCGGCGGCCAGCCGATCGAGGACGAGGAAGAGCTGCGGCAGAAGGTCGTCGTCGAGGTCGGCGGACGTCGCCTCGAGGTGTCCCTGCCGGGACAGTTCAGCGTCGGCGCGGGTGTCGCGGCCGGTGGCAGCAATGGTGCGGGCGCGGTGCGCAAGAAGCCCAAGCCGCGCAAGCGCGGTGCGGGCGCGGGCGCCGCGGCCTCGGGTGATTCGGTCACCGCGCCGATGCAGGGCACCGTGGTGAAGGTCGCGGTCACCGAGGGACAGAGCGTCGAGGCGGGTGACCTGATCGTGGTGCTCGAGGCCATGAAGATGGAGAACCCGGTCAACGCCCACAAGTCCGGTGTGGTCACCGGCCTGGCGATCGAGGCGGGCGCGGCCATCACCCAGGGCACAGTGCTGGCTGAAATCAAGTAGGCCACAGCAGTTTTCAGCCGAGGGCCCGTCCGCTCAGCCGAGCGGAAGGGCCCTGGCGTCTGTCTCCGGGACGACCGCCGCCGTCACCAGCGGTGCCGTGAATTCTGAAGGCGTCGCGTGCTGCGGTTCCGGTTCGACCCGAATGCT
>CBJNFW010000256.1:0-12555 GCA_966435935.1 uncultured Nocardia sp. | reverse complement strand
CTGTCGACGACGTTGTCGACGGGGGCCGACTCGGCGCTGCACGCCGGGAACGGTTTGTCCACGACCTTGTCGTCCGGTGTGGATTCCGCCGCGCACGCTGGAAGTGGTTTGTCCACAACGCTTTCGACCGGAACCGAGTCGGCTGTGCATGCCGGCAGTGATCTGTCCACAGCTGTGTCGTCCGGGATGAATTCGGCGGGAACCGAGCTGCACGCGGGTACCGGGCTCGGGGCGAATGTGGGCGGAGTGACGGACAGCGCGGCGCACAGTGCGCTCGGGGTCGGTGGCGAGCTCGGCGGGACGATGCCGGCAGCGGCTGCGAATTCGTGGGCGAGCGTGGACGTTTCGCATGCTTTCGGAAACGGTGTGGACTCGACGCTGAACACCGCGACGCACAGCACCATCGACAGCACACTGCATGCCGGGGCGAACGGTTCGCTCGGTGGTGGGCTGGACACCACGGCGCATACCGGAGCGGGCCTGTTCGGCGATACCACCGCCGCGACGACCACCGAGACGCATCCGGGCGCGGATATCACCGGCGGATTGCTGCACTGAGCGGAATTCGGTGAGGAGAGGACAGCGGAGATGGGAACTGTGGTGGTGGACGAATCGTCGTCCGGCGCAACGGCGGTGGCATTGCCGACACTGCTGGCTGAGACGATCGCGGCCGCGCGGGCCGCGGATCGGGGTGACCGGGTCGGCCGGCTGGAGACGCTGGCCGAGCGGGTGCGCGATCCGCGGCGCCGAATCGTGGTGGCGGGCATGGGGAATCAGGGCAAGAGCCAGTTCGTCAACGCCCTGCTGAATCTCGAGATCAGTCCGGTGGGCGACGACGCCACCACCACGGTTCCGCTGGTGTTCGCCGACGGACCGCAGCCGCAGGCGGAGGTCGTTCTGGCCGGTCCGGACGGGAGAGCGCAGGAACAGCGCGTTCCGGTGCCGCTCGCGGAAATCCACGCTGTCACCCCGCATTCGCACGGCCGCGCGGCAAGGATCGAGGTTCGGACGCCGAATCCGCTGCTCGCCGAGGGCATCGTGCTGGTGGACACCCCTGCCGCCGGAGGACACGGAATCTCCGGCGCGGCAGCGGTTCTGGCGATGGTGCCCGCGGCCGATGCGGTGCTGGTCATCTCGGACGCGTCCACCGAACTCACCGAGCCCGAGGCCGATCTGCTGCGGCAGATCGCCGAACTGTGCCCGGCCACGGCCCTGCTGCTGAGCAAGACCGATCTGTATCCGCACTGGCGGCAGGTGCTCGACGCGGATCGGGAACATCTGCGGCGCAACGAGATCGAGGTGCCGATCCTCCCGGTGTCCGCGCTGTTGCGAACCCACGCCCTGCGGCTGCGGGACGAACAACTCGGCCGCGAATCGGGTTTCGGCGAACTCTACGATTTCCTGCGCGAACAGGTCGTCGCGCGCGGACAGGAGGCGACCCGTCGCGCCGTCGCGCTCGACATCTCCTCCGCCGCGGAACATCTGGCACTCACCCTGGGCAGCGAACTGGTCGCGCTGAAGGATCCCGAACGCGGCGAACTGGCCGTGCGCGAACTGCGTACGGCCAGGGCCCAGGCCGAGGAACTGTACCGGCGCACCGCCTCCTGGCAGCAGACCCTGGGGGACGGCATCACCGATCTGACCGGCGATATCGATCACGACCTGCGCGATCGTCTCCGGAGTATCGGCCGCACCGCCGAGGACTGGATCGATGAGAACGATCCGGCGCGGCACTGGGACCGTATCGAGGAGTGGCTGACCGCCACGACCGATACCGCCATCGGCGACAACCTGCTGTGGACACATGCGCGGGCGGTCCAGCTGGCCGAGCGGGTCGGTGAGCACTTCCTCGAATTCGGCAGCGTGGAACTGCCCGCTCTGCGCCAGGGCTCGAGCCTCGCGGACACGGGATCGGGATCGGTGACGCTCGCCGATCTGGAACCCGATCTGGGACCGGTGCACAAACTCCTGGTCGGCATGCGCGGCTCCTACGGCGGTATGGTGATGATCGGCCTGGCCAGTACAGTCGCCGGGCTCGCGCTGATCAATCCGTTCTCACTGGGAGCGGGTGTGCTATTGGGCGGCAAGGCTTTTCGCGATGACAAGCGCGAACGCCTGACCCGCCGCCGGGGCGAGGCGAAGGTGGCCGTGCGCCGCTATCTCGACGATGTGAGTTTCGAGGCCGGTAAGCAGTCCCGCGACCGCCTGCACCGCATCCACCGCCTGCTGCGCGACCATTTCACCGGCATCGCCGATCGCAGCCTCCGCTCGATCAACGACTCACTCCAGGCCGCCCAGGACGCGGCCGGCATGGAGGACGCCCGCCGCGCCGCCCGCTGCACCGAACTGGAACAGCAACTGCGAACCGTCGCGCAACTGCGCCGGTACGCGGACGCGATGCTGCCGGTCGGGTGAGAGCCCGAGCCGCGGGCCGCCGGCCAGGTGGAACGCCGCGTCACCGGGCTGCCGATCGGGACGATCGGCCGGGGTCGCAGCGAATTCACAGCGGCCTTGGTTACTGTGACCGCGTGAACGACGAGGTCGGAGACGCGCGGCAGGGCATCGTGGCGGAGGCGCGGGCATTGCTCGCGGCCGCGCGACGGGAGTTCGCGGGGCAGCCGCGGCCGGCCGGGCTGCTCGAGGATTGTGCGCGGCGGCTGGACCAGCCGTTGCGGGTGGCGTTGGCGGGCCAGTTGAAGGCGGGCAAGTCGACGTTGCTCAATGCCCTGGTGGGACAGGACATCGCGCCGACCGACGCGACCGAGTGCACGCGCATGGTCACGTGGTACCGGCACGGTTCCCCGCCCCGGGTTAACGCGGTGTCGGCCGACGGCGCCCGTGCCGATGTCGTGGTGCGCCGCCTGCCGGGCGCGGACGGGCTGCCGGGTGCGCACGGCCTGACCTTCGACCTGTCCGCGCTGCGCTGGCCCGGCGGCGCGCGTCGCGAGGTCGACCATCTCGCGGTCGAGTGGCCCGCCGCGACGCTGGCACGCACGACGATCATCGACACGCCGGGCATCTCCTCGCTGTCGCGAGCGGTCTCGCGCCGCACCGAGCGGCTGCTCGCCGACGAGCCGGCCGACGACGCGCTGCCCGCCGCGGACGCCGTGGTCTATCTGCTGCGCCGCCTCGACGCCGCGGATATTGGTTTCCTGGAGCAGATCGGCACGGGTGAACACGGCCCGCTCGGCGTGATCGGCGTTGTCTCGCGCGCCGACGAGATCGGATCCGGCCGCATCGATGCCCTGCACTCCGCGCGCGACGTGGCGTCCCGATTCGCCGGTGAGCTGGAGCGAACGGGCTTGTGCCAGGAGGTCATTCCGGTCGCCGGGCTGCTCGCGTTCGCCGCGGCCACGCTGCGCCAGCGCGAATTCGACGCCTTCGAGGCATTGGCCGCCGTTCCGGTGGACGATCTCGGCCTCGCCCTGCTGTCCGCGGACCGATTCGCCCGCCCCGACCTGCCGCTACCCGTGGCGCCCGCGCTGCGTGCCCATCTGGCCGCACGATTCGGATTGTTCGGGATTCGGCTGGCGGTCACCCTGATTCGACTCGGGGTGCGCGACTCCTCCACTTTGGCAACGGAATTGACCGCGCGAAGTGGCCTGGACGAACTGCGCACCGTGCTGGACGTCCAATTCGCCCAGCGCGCAGACCAATTGAAGGCGCATTCGGCCCTCACCGGACTGGCTCGCGTGCTGACCGCCCACTCCGGCACGGCGGCCGATCAACTCCTGCCGCGCGTCCGCACGCTGCTCGCGGACGTCCACGGCTTCGCCGAACTGCGTCTCCTCGGCCACCTCCGTACCGACGAATTGCCTTTGTCCCCAGACGATCTCACCGAATTGCACCGCCTGATCGGCGGCACCGGCGTCGCCGCTCACCTTCGCCTCGGCCTCGGCCCGGACGCGACCGCCGCCCAACTGCGCGACCGAGCCCTGTCCGCTATCCGCAAATGGCGCGCCCGCGCCGCCCATCCCCTGTCGGACCAATTCACCGCCAACGCCTGTCGCACCGCGACCCGAAGCGCCGAGGGCCTCCTCGACCTGCTCCAGGACCCGCCCACCACTCCCTTCGCCCGAATCGCTCCACCCCGCTGAACCACCCGCCCTACCGGGCGTACCACTCGCACGCCCGCGAGCGCCGATCGGCGCGGTCGGCTGATGTCCGATTCGGTGTCGAGCGCGCAACTGGCTTGTGTCGAGCACTATTTCGTCGCGTCACCGGGCGATGCGTGCACCGCATACGTATCGCTACCCCGGTGAATCAGCGGCTCAACCGGGCGCACAATTCGCAGGGCCCGCGAGCGCTGGTGGGCGTGGTCGGGGTGTGTCCGACTCGGGTTGGACCAGCAACTCGCGTGTGCTGAGCAGTGTTTCGTCGGTTCACCGGGCGATGCGCGCACCGGATACGCATCGCGCTACCCCAGTGAACTGCCAGCCCTACCGGGCGTACCACTCGCACACCCGCGAGCGCCGATCGGCGCGGTCGGGTGCTGTGTCGGGCGCGCAACTCGCATGTGCCGAGCGTTGTTTCGTCTGGTCGGCGGGAGAACGTTCCGAACGCGCTCACGAAGCGCTGGGGTCGATCAGGATCTTGGCGTGCTCGTCCGGGTGGGCGAGAGCGGCGAACGCGCCCTCGACGCCGTCCAGGCCGACGGTCCCGGTGATCAGGGGTGCGGGATCGACCTTGCCCTCGGCGATCATGTGCAGCGTGTCGCGGAATTCACCGGGGTCGTAGCCGAAGGCGAAGCGCAGGTCGAGTTCCTTGTTGATGGCCATGGCGGGGCGGAAGTGGTCGGTCTGCATGCAGACACCGACGACGACGATCCGCGAGCGCGGCGGTGCGGCCGTGACGATCTGCTCGATCATGCCCGGCACGCCGACGCATTCGAACACCACCGGACCGGCGGGGTCCAGGCCCAGGGTGTGCGACATCCGGAACAGGTACCACCAGGGCAGATTCGGGACGCGGCGCAATTTCTCCATGGCGTCGAAACCGAGGTTGAGGATATCGGTGACGCCCTCGATCCGGCCGGTGCGCGGACCCGCGGTCCAGGGCTGTTCGAGGGCGGGATCGACCACCGCGTCCGCTCCGCAGCGCGCGGCCAGCTCGCGGCGGCGCGGGGAGAAATCGCTCGCGACGACGGTTCGCACGCCCGCCGCCTTCAGCATCGAGATAACCGCGAGACCGATTGGGCCGCAACCGATCACGAATGCGGTCTGCTTCCTGCCGATGCGGCTGCGGCGCACCGCGTGCCAGGCCACCGCCATGGGTTCGGTGAGCGCGGCCAACTCGTCGGACAGGCCGTCCGGCACCGGGAACGTCATCGATTCCTGCACCAGGACCTGTTCGGCATAACCGCCGGGCGCGGCCTCGGACAGTCCGGTCAGTTGCGGCTGCCGGCCGGTGCGCAGGATCGGCAGCGCGACCACGCGGGTGCCGGGCCGCCAGCGTTTGCGGCAGCCGCGCCCGTAATCGACTATCTCCCCGCAGAATTCGTGCCCGAGCACGACTCGCTGATCGGACCGCATGAACCCGTCGTATCCGGTGGCGACGGCCAGATCCGCGAGTTCGTCGCAGTGCACCCGCGCGTGCAGATCCGATCCGCAGATGCCGCATCGCCGCACCGCGATCAGCGCCTGGCCCGGACCGGGTTCGGGTGCGGGCACTTCGGCGACTTCGAGCTCGCCCTCGGAACAGACCACCGCCTTCATACCCGAACCGTACCGCGCGGTCACCGAGGGCGGCATCGACTTCGCCGCACCCGTCGGCACACTCGGGCGCTTGCAGCGGGTGGCCGGATGCCTCGGGACGCCGCCTCACCTCGAGCGATCGCGCGTCCCGGGGCGCCGTCCGGTGACCGGTGTCAGTCGGAATGCTGGGAGCCGGTCGATCCCGCTGCCTCGCCCGCGGGACGCCCCGCTACCCTCGAGCGACGCCGTGTCCCGGTTGCCGTCCGGTGACCGGCGCGCGACCGGTGCGGGACCGGTGTTCGTCGGAATCCTCCGAGCCGCTCGATCCCGCTGCCTCGCCCGCGGGACGCCCGCCACCCTCGAGCGACGCCGCGTCCCGGGTTGCCGTCCGGTGACCGGCGCGCGGCCGGTGCGGGACCGGTGTTCGTCGGAATCCTCCGAGCCGGTCGAACCCGCCCCGGTGCAGGTCGTCGACGTTCTAACATCCAGGGGTGAGCTCGCGATCGTCCGATATACCGGAAACATCGAAGACGGCCGCCGAGAGTATGCGAGCTCGCGATATGGATCGGGTGCGCGCCCGCGGCCTGCTGGACGCCGCGTACGAGGAGGGCCAGCTCGGGGCCGCGGAATATCACGACCGCTCCGACCGCGCCGAGACCGCCGAGACGATCGGGCAGCTGCGCGGGCTGGTGGCGGATCTGCAGACCCCGGCGGGTGTGGCGGGCTGGTCCGAACCGCCGCCGCCGAATCCGGCGCACCGGATCGGCCGTTATCCGGGCCGCATCCGGGCCCGCGACGAGGATCGCGATCTGACCTGCCGAGCCCTGGACGCGGCGCTGGCCGACGGGCAACTCTCGGCCGAGGAACATCGAACTCTCACCGAGCTGACCGCCGAGGCCAGGACCCTGGGCGATCTGGCCGGACTGACCGAAGATCTGCAGCAGCCCGCGCCCGCGCCGATCGATCCGCGGTCGCGGGCCCGGTCGCGGCCGGCCTGGCTCGCGGGTGCGGTGGCGGTCGTCGCCGTGGTCGCGGCGGTCGGCGGTTTCCAGTTGACCCATCGATCCGCACCGCCGCCCCCATCGGTTCCGGCGGCAAAGGCCGTGCAGCCGTTGGTGATCCAGACGCCCGACCTGACCACCATCGCCGGGTTCGAGTATTTCCGGCACCTCTATCAGGCGAAATTCGGTGACGCCGTGGTCGACCACGCGAGTCTGTTCCCGGAGTTCGCCTCGATCGAGCGCACCACGGCCGCCGAGCCGAACCGGATGACCGCCTACGACTATCGAGGCGGATTCCTGGCCACCAGCGCGCCTACCTCCCGGCGCAAGGACATACCGGTTTTCGACCTGGCCACGGTGAACGCTGCCGCGCTGGGGGATCTGATCGGTCGCGCCGTCGCGATGACGAAGGTCCAGGCCGGCGGCGTCAGTCACATCATCATGGATATCGACAGCATCACCGAGGTGCCGACGATCGATATCTACGTCGGCAACAAGTTCAACGAGAGCGGATACCTCGAGGTCTCGCCCGCCGGGCAGCTCATCCGCGTGCATCCCTTCGGCGGTTAGGCGCAGCTGATGGAGAACTCCCGTTCCGCGTCGTCCGGGCGCACCGGATCGTCGGCTCGAACCGCGAACGGCGCACTGCGCGTGCGTGATTCGGATCGCGTGGATGCTTGCGCGGTGCTCGACGCCGCATCGGCCGACGGTCAGTTGACCGAGGCCGAGCATGCCGAACGCACCCGTTCGGCGATGCGGGCGCGCACCTTCGCCGAGTTGGACGCCGTCGTCGACGATCTGCAGATTCCGGCGAACCTGGTCGACACGCCGGTCGCCAGCCCGGCCCGGCGGCGGTCCTCCCGGCGCTGGATACCGGCGACCGCGGTGGTGGTGGCCGCCGCGCTGATCGGCATGTTCTGCGGCTGGGTCAGCAGCGACGGCGGACTCGGCGCGAGCCACAAGCCGCCGGATATGACGACCGCGGCGGGAGTCGAGGCGTTCATCGCCGCCTATCGCGACCATTTCGGCGATCTGCTCGCGGACGAGATCACCTTGCAGCCGGACAGCGCGTCGATCGAGCGCCCGGCCGCGCACGATCGCTCCAAGTCCGAAAGAGCCTCGTACCGAGGGACGTTCGACACCTGGACGACCAGCAGCCGGGATCCGGATCTGCAACCGATCGATCTCGGCAAGCTGGACGTCTCGAAACTGGCGGCACTGCTGGCCGGTGCGCCCCGGTCGGTCGGCGCTCCCGACTCGCGGATCAGCCACGTCAGCATCGATCGAACGACGCTCGGCCAGGAGAAGCAGCCCGCGGTCACCATCTACACCCAGGGGGCGCACGGCGGATATCTGATGGTCGATCTCACCGGCGAGCCGCTGTACATCGCCAAGGCTCGGCCGTGAACGGCCCGGCATCGCACCGGCTGCTCCGATGTGATGTACGTCACTGATCCGGACTGTCACAGCGGTGCGAGGGACGTGTCCAACCCGGTGTAAGCACTTCTACCGGAAGGATCCGCGATGCCTGTCATCGACGTTCTCGACTCGTTCATGAACTACACCGACACCGGCGACGGCGCGCCGGTGGTTTTCCTGCACGGCAACCCCACGTCTTCGTACCTGTGGCGCAACGTGATTCCGCATGTCGGCGGTGCGGTGCGGGCGCTGGCTCCGGACCTGATCGGGATGGGAGAGTCGGGTAAGCCCGATATCGCATACCGGTTCGCCGACCACGCGCGCTATCTGGACGCCTGGTTCGACGCGCTGGGGCTGGACCAGGTCGTACTCGTCGGGCACGACTGGGGCGGGGCGCTGGCCATGGATCGCGCGGCGCGCCTTCCCGGACGAGTCCGCGGGATCGCCTTGGTCGAGACTTTCCTGCGCCCGCTGAGCTGGGCGGAGATGCCGGAGCAGGGTGCGGACCTGTTCCGCCGCTTCCGTTCGCCGGAGGGTGAGCGAATGGTCTTGCAGGAGAACATGTTCATCGAATTCAACCTGCCCTTCGGCGCGAAGAGCCTGACCCCGGCCGATCTGGACGTCTACCGCGCGCCCTACCCGACGCCCGAGTCCCGGCGACCGATGCTGGTGTGGCCCAGGGAGATTCCGTTCGACGGCGAGCCCGCGGACGTCGCCGCGGCGATGAACGACTACGGCCGTGCCATGGCCGAGACCCCGGGCATGCCGAAACTGCTGATGGCGGTCGAGAACGGCATCGGTATGGGCGGGAGCGACACAATCGATTGGGCCGCACGGACATTCGCCGATATCGAGACGGTCGGCATCGGCCCGGCGGGACATCACGCGCCCGAGGATCAACCCGAGGCGATCGGCAAGGCCGTCGCGCGATGGCTCCGCGAGCACCGCCTGTCCGAAGCCGTCGCGGTGGGGCAGGTCGCCGATTGAGCCGGTGCGTTCGCGAACGCACCGGATGTGATGCGAGGCCCCGGGGTCCGGCGTGCTTGCGTGACCGTTCGATCCGCCGAACCATGGTGACGTGGAGATCGTATCGACGGCAGCGCCGTTCACACCGGACCCCGGCGAGGCGGACCTGGTCGCGCGGGCCGTGACCGGGGATCGCGCCGCGCTGACCGAGGTGATCCGGCTGCTGCAGGACCCGCTGTACCGGTTGGCGCTGCGGATGACCGGGCGGCCGGCGGACGCCGAGGACGCCACCCAGGAGATCCTGCTGCGGGTCGTCGGCAATCTCGGCACCTGGCGCGCCGAGGCCAGGCTGCTGACCTGGTCGTATCGCATCGGAGTGAACTATCTGACGAATCTGCGCCGCCGCAGCCCGCAGGAGCGCGTGCAGCTCTCGCTGGACGAATTCGCCACCGGGCTGCGCGACGGCCTGGCCGAACAGGATTACCGCGGCCCGGAGGCGACCGTACTGACCCGCGAGGTCCGGCTGTCCTGCAGCCAGGGGATGTT
The DNA here is from genome assembly GCA_966435935.1 of uncultured Nocardia sp. Classification (GTDB taxonomy): domain Bacteria; phylum Actinomycetota; class Actinomycetes; order Mycobacteriales; family Mycobacteriaceae; genus Nocardia. The sequence goes on along the minus strand of CBJNFW010000256.1, from coordinate 2,930 downwards.
GCAGTGCCTGAGCCGCGACGAACGCGTCGCCTTCGTGCTGCACGAGGTGTTCGAACTCGGCTCGGCCGAGGCGGCGTGGATTCTCGGCACCTCACCGGCCGCGTTCCGCAAGCGGGTCGAGCGCGCCCGCAAACGCCTGGGCGAGTTCCTGGACTCGACCTGCGGTGTGGTGAATCCGAAAGCGCCGTGCCGATGTGCCCGCCGGGTCGGCAAGGCCGTCGAACTCGGCCGGGTCGACCCGCGCCGACCGGCCCTGGCCGCCCACCCGGTCACCCCGGGTGGTCGCACCGCCGCGGAGGCCGAACAGCAGATGGTTCGCCTGCACGACGCCGCTGCCGTATTCCGCGCGCATCCGGACTACGCCGCGCCCGAGGCGCGCCGGGACGCGGTCGCGGCCCTGCTCGACTCGGGCCGCTTTCCGATGTTGGACCGGCCGCACGACTGATCGCGCGGGTGACGGGTGAGCATCCGGGGACCGGGTATGCCGACCCGCGACAGGAAGGCAGGTGCGAGATGAGCCGAACGGATATCGTGCGCGAATTGCTGGATCGTGCGGGCACCAGCTATGCGCGCCAGGCCGGGATCACCCCGGCGGACAAGCCCGCTCCACTGTTCCAACTGCTGATGCTCGCGGAGTTGCTGAGCCATCCCATTTCCGCGGAGATCGCGCTGGGCGCCACCCGTGAGCTGATCTCCTCCGGTTACACCACCCCGCAGCACGTCGCCGATGCCGGCTGGCAGGACCTCGTCGACGCGCTCGGCCGCGGCCACTACAAGCGGTACGACGAATCCACCGCCACCCGCCTCGGCGCCAACGCCAGGCTGCTGCTCGAGCGATATCACGGCGATCTGCGCCGGCTGGCCCGGGAGGCCGACGGCGATCCGGCCCGGCTGGCCGAGCTGTTGCAGCAGTTCGAGGGCATCGGGCCGACCGGAGCCGACATCTTCCTGCGCGAGATCCAGGACGTCTGGACCTGGGTGCGGCCGCATTTCGACGACCGCGCCCGGCGGGGCGCCGAACGCCTGGGCCTGCCCGGTGATGCCGCGAGCCTGGATCGCCTGAGCCCCTCGGGCCACGACGCCGAATTCGCCGCCGCGCTGGTCCGGGTCACCCTGGACGACGATCTCGCCGACGAAGTTCTCGCCGCGGCCGGATAGCGCCGCTGTTGTCCCGGTCACACGATCGACGTCGCGCGGTCGTGCGGCCGGGCTGCGCGCTGTCCGGGTCCGTCCGCCGGTCCGGGTCGCCGAACCGGAGGTCCGGGGCCGCCCGCTGGCGCGAGCGTCGGGACAACCGCGCTGAGCAGGCGGTTCCGGTGAATCGGCCGGTACGGAAAAAAATCTCGAGCGGCCGGGAATGCATGCGACGGGCCGTTGGTTGACCTGATCGACGCAAAGTTGAGCGTGTAGGACTCAAGTTCTCGGTTGACTCGGACCCCGAGTGGATGCAGGATTGAGTCGACCACGCTCAGTGTTGCTGAGGACCGTGCTCCAGGCGGTGTCGGGGTGAGGTCCGGTGGTTGCCGCCAGGCAGCCGCGGCAGGCGTCTGCCCTGCATCGCCACATACAGGTACGTCATATAGGAGGAACACAATGGCTCGTGCGGTCGGTATCGACCTCGGGACCACGAACTCTGTCGTCGCCGTTCTCGAAGGCGGCGAACCGGTCGTCGTCGCCAACTCGGAGGGATCGCGGACCACTCCGTCGATCGTCGCGTTCGCGAAGAACGGTGAGGTGCTGGTCGGCCAGCCTGCGAAGAACCAGGCCGTCACCAACGTCGATCGCACCATCCGCTCGGTCAAGCGCCACATCGGCACCGACTGGACCGTGGACATCGACAGCAAGAAGTACACCCCGCAGGAGATCAGCGCCCGCGTGCTGATGAAGCTCAAGCGCGACGCGGAGGCCTACCTCGGTGAGGAGATCACCGACGCGGTCATCACCGTCCCGGCGTACTTCGAGGACGCCCAGCGTCAGGCCACCAAGGAGGCCGGTCAGATCGCCGGCCTGAACGTGCTGCGCATCGTCAACGAGCCCACCGCGGCCGCGCTGGCGTACGGTCTGGACAAGGGTGACAAGGAACAGACCATCCTGGTCTTCGACCTCGGTGGCGGCACCTTCGACGTCTCGCTGCTGGAGATCGGCGAGGGCGTCGTCGAGGTCCGCGCCACGTCCGGCGACAACCACCTCGGTGGTGACGACTGGGACGAGCGCGTCGTGCAGTGGCTGGTCGACAAGTTCAAGTCCAGCAACAGCATCGACCTGACCAAGGACAAGATGGCGATGCAGCGGCTGCGTGAGGCCGCGGAGAAGGCCAAGATCGAGCTGAGCTCCTCGCAGAGCACCTCGATCAACCTGCCCTACATCACCGTCGACGCGGACAAGAACCCGCTGTTCCTGGACGAGCAGCTGACCCGTTCGGAGTTCCAGAAGATCACCTCCGATCTGCTGGACCGCACCCGCCAGCCGTTCCAGTCCGTGATCAAGGACGCCGGGATCTCGGTCAAGGACATCGATCACGTCGTGCTGGTCGGTGGTTCGACCCGTATGCCCGCGGTCTCCGAGCTGGTCAAGGAACTGACCGGCGGCAAGGAGCCCAACAAGGGCGTGAACCCGGACGAGGTCGTCGCCGTCGGCGCCGCCCTGCAGGCCGGTGTGCTCAAGGGTGAGGTCAAGGACGTCCTGCTGCTCGATGTGACCCCGCTGTCGCTGGGCATCGAGACCAAGGGCGGGGTGATGACCAAGCTCATCGAGCGCAACACCACGATCCCGACCAAGCGGTCGGAGACCTTCACCACCGCGGACGACAACCAGCCCTCGGTGCAGATCCAGGTCTTCCAGGGTGAACGCGAGATCGCCTCGCACAACAAGCTGCTCGGCTCCTTCGAGCTGACCGGCATCCCGCCGGCCCCGCGCGGCGTCCCGCAGAT
>CBJNFW010000255.1:0-12579 GCA_966435935.1 uncultured Nocardia sp. | reverse complement strand
GAAATCGACCATCTGCCGGCGCAGAATCGGGCGTTCCTCGTCCGAGGCGGCCTCGAGCCGACGGCGCTGGATGAGACCGACCGCGGCTTCGGCGCCCATCACCGCGATGCGCGCGGTGGGCCAGGCGAAATTGAGGTCGCCGCCGAGCTGTTTGGAGCCCATCACCGCATAACCGCCCCCGTACGCCTTGCGCACGACGACGGTGACGATCGGCACCGTGGCCTCCACGACCGCGTAGAAGAACCGGCCACCGCGCTTGATCACGCCGATCTTCTCCTCCTCCACGCCCGGCAGAACGCCGGGAGTGTCGACGACGAAGACCAGCGGCAGCCCGAACGCGTCGCACAGCCGGATGAAATGCGCCGCCTTGTCCGAACACCGCGCATCGATCGCGCCGCTGGACACCAGCGGCTGATTGGCCACCACGCCGACGCTGCGGCCGTCCACCCGGGCGAAGCCGGTGATCATATTGCGGGCCGCGGTATCGCCGACCTCCAGGAAATCGCCGTCGTCGAAGATCCGCAGCAGAATGTCGTACATGTCGTAACCGCTGCGATCCGCATCCGGGATGATCGCGTTCAACTCCCGGTCCGAATCGGTGATCTCGGGTTCCAGGGCCGGATTCACCACCGGCGGAGAATCGAAACAACTCGCGGGCATGAAGCTCAAATACCTTCGCGCCCAGTCGAACGCGGCCTGCTCGTCGGCCGCGACATGGTGGATGTTGCCATTGCGGGCCTGGTTGAAAGCGCCGCCGAGTTCCTCGAGAGTGACCTCCTCGCCGGTGGTCTGGCGAATGACGTCCGGACCGGTGACGAACATGTAGGCGGCCTCGGTCGCGATCAGCACATCGGTGTTGATCGGTGAATAGACCGCGCCCGCAGCGCATTTGCCCAGCATCAGCGAGATCTGCGGGACCACGCCGGACAGCCGCTGCTGCCGTCGGCTCATGGACGCGTACCAGGCCAGCGAGGTCACCGCGTCCTGCACCCGGGCGCCGCCGGAGTCGTTGATCGCGATGAACGGGCAGCCGACATCGGCCGCGGAATCCATTGCCAGCGCGACCTTCCGGCCGAACATCTCACCCACCGAGCCGCCGTACACGGTCTGGTCGTGCGAGATGACCACCACCGGGCGCCCCTCGATGCGGGCGCGTCCGGTGACCACGCCGTCGCCGTACAGCGCGCCCGGGGAGCCGGGTTGGCGCATCAGCGCACCGAATTCCAGGAAACTGCCCGGATCCACCAGCATGTCGATGCGCTGACGAGGGCTGGGAATACCCTTCGCCGCGCGTTTGGCGACTCCCACCGCGCCGGCCGGTTCCCGGGCGTCCGCGAGGTTCTGGTGCAGCAGGGCGAGTTTCGCGGCGGTTGTCTCCACAGTGTCCCCTCTCCTGAAACCGACCGATTGCCGGTTTGTCGCTCGTTCGACCCTAGCCGGAATAGACGCGTTCATAGCGCTGTGCACTGCAATAGACTCTTGGCTGTGTCATCCATCCCAATGCATTCCGGTTCCTCCAGCTATCAGGCGCGCACCGGCCGGACCGTCGAGGAGCGAACTCGCGCGATGATCGTGACCGCGGCCGAGCAGGTGATGCTCGCGCGAATAGCCGCACCCGCGGCCGGTGCCTCGATCGAGCGGCTGACCAACGCCGATGTGTGCGCCGAGGCGCGCGGATACCTGCGGCGCGACGGCAGCGAGGGGCCGATTCCCAAGGCCACCATGTGGAAGCATTTCAAGACCGTCGAAGCGCTCGCCCGCGCGGTCGTGGAGAACATCACCGCGGAGAACCGTCCGGTTCCCGGGCCGATCGCGGAGCTGGCCGCCCGCGGCGGCCGTTCGCAACGGACCGCGCGCGACAGTGTCGACGCCGAACGGCTGGAGGCGCGTTTCTCGGCTCGCCACTTCGATATCGATGGTCTGCGCGAGCAGTTCGCGGAGGCGACGGCGCGGGAGGATCGGCCCGATATGGTGTTCTGGTCCGCCGAACTCGCCGAAAGGTATCTGCTACGTCATCGTCGAGGCGATCGCCATCCGGCGACCACGGCCGGTGAATGGGCCAGGCGGGGAATGAGTCTGGTCGATCCGCACTCGCGCCTGGACTGCATGATGGGCATCCGCTGCACCCGCGCGGCCGCCGCCGCCGAGGCCGTACTGTGCCGGAATGCGGAGTACGAGCCCACCGGATTGAGCCGGATCCGGTCGATCAAGGAGACCGAGTCGGCCTTCGCCGAGACGCTGGGCTGGATACTGCATCGCGAACTCGCCGGATTCCGCGCCGATCACGCCCGCGCCCTGTGTGAGGAGGACCCGGAGCGAGAAATGCGCTCGTTGCACACCATCGCGGTCACGCTGGCGCAGATGTGCGCACCCGCGGCGACCATATCCCGTGAGCCGGGCGACACGCTGCGCGCCGGGGAACTCGCCGACATCATCGTCGGGTTGTGCCGAGTGGAGACGGCCTACGCCACGCACCCGGCTCACCGGGGGACGTACACCGCGGTATTCGCAGATCGCATGGGCGCCATTCGAAGTGAGCTGCTCGCCTGCTTCGCCGTGACCACCAGCGAACGTCATCGGCACGAGGGCAACATCCGGGCGCTGTTGCGCCTGGACGCCTTCGCCCGTCGGCTCGACCGCTGCGGCCCGGCCGCCGAACCGGGCGAGATCGCCTCTGCCGTCGAGGATTACGAGCAAGCGTCGATCGATCTGCTGCGCACCACCGAGTACGGCACGATCCGCGATATTCTGGTGGCGCGATACCTCACGGCGAAGGCCCGTGCCCTGAGCCATCGCGAGATCCGTTCCGGCAGTGCGCCCGTCGCGGACAAACGGGCCGGATCCCTGGTGCGTCCGCATCCGGCCACCCTCCTGCAGGGCGCGATCCAGTTCTACAACCACGCCGCGACGGCGGGGAGCTCCCGGGGGGCCACCGGCGTGCTGCGCGCACTCGCCGCCGCGGGCAGCGCCGAGCTGAGCCGGGTGAATCCCGTGCGGCACAAGGCCGATGGCGGGGCCGCATCGGCCGACAGCGAGTTCGACACCATCGCCCAGACGATCAACGATCTGGTACTGATCACCGTAAGCCGTCGAAACCGATTCACCGACAGCGAGATCGAGCACCTGCTCGCCATGGTCGACCCGATGTACTACTACATCACCTCCGGCCGCAACTGAACTCGTGCGCCGGACGGTCGGGTGGGCGCGATGCCGGCAACCGCCGCGACGACCGGAACTCTCATTCGCGGGCGAGGGCGCGATCGGTGAGTGCGCCGATCACCGGCCCGAGGGTCCGGGCGTAGCCGACCGTGAGGTGATTGTCGTCGCGGAACACCAGGGTGTTGCCGACGATGACCGGGCAGCGGACGGCGGTGCAGAACATCGGGGTCAGATCGGTGTACTGCCCGCCGCCGGCCGTGGTCGCGGCCTGTTCGGCGGAGACTCCCGGGGCGTTCACCCCGGCCGGGCGCGCGGGGGCGCACGCGGTGGCATCGTCGATGTGCTCGGACAGGCACGCCGGCACCGTGGTGTGCGGATCGGGGATCGGCCCGAGCACGAGTACGGCCGAACCGAGCGTGCGCAGCCGGGCGACCAGGCGGGCCAGGCCGTCGATCCAGGCGCGGTCGTAGGAGACGAAACCGAAGTCGCCGCCGTAGCGCCGGGACATGTCCACCACGATCAACCGCGGGTGTTCGGTCCGCAGCCGGTCGAGCACCTGGCCGCGCCATTGCTCACATTCGGTGTACTCCCGGCCCAGATAGGGGCTGGTGATGGGCAGGTCCATCAGGGGGCAGGTCACCTTGGCCATCGTCTCCAGCCGCCAGTGCCGCGCCGCGGCGATCGGCTCGAGCGCCGGATTCCACATCGCCGCGTGCGAGTCGCCCACCAGGGCCACCGTGGTGGGCGAGTTCGGATCACCCGAGGCGCACTCGGCCTGGCCCACATCGCGCCACGAACGTACGCAGCCGTTGGAGAAAACGTCGGCCTTGTCGCCGGGCGCATCGTCGAGCGTGGGGGTGAGATTCGAAGGTACGGAACGGATTTCGGCCGAGGCGGCGACCGCGGCTTGCGCCCGGCTCATCAGCTGCCCAACCGCCTCGTCGCGCGGGTCGGCCGCGGGTGCGGCCGGTATCCGAGGTGCGGTGAGAACGAGGGACGGCGCGGCCGTGCCGTGCCCGACCGGGGCGGGGACGAATACGAGCGCACACAGCACCACACCTGTGGTGACCATCGTGCACACGCCGCCGCACGCGAGGCTGCGGACGGCCGAGTTCCGCAACGGCGCGGCGAAGCGGACCGGATTCTCGATGGTCCACTTGGTGAGCATGGCGAGTCCGGCGGCCATCACGATCGCACCGAACGAGCCGACCGTTCCGAGTGGGTGGCCGAGCAGATGTGGCGCCAGCAGCAGCACCGGCCAGTGCCACAGGTACCAGGTGTAGGACAGTGCGCCGATCGCCCGCACCCAATCCTGGGCCAGCAGCCGGCCGACTCCGAAACGTGTTTCGGCGCAACCGGATACGATCATCAGGGCCGCGCCCACCACCGGCGCGAGGGCCGCGCTGCCGGGATACGGTGTCCGGCCGTCGAAGTGGGCACAGGCCAGCACGACCAGAACCAGCCCGATCCAGCCGGCGAGTGCGGCCACCGATCGCGGCAACCGCGACCACGCGGTGACAGCGAGCGCCGCCAGACCGCCGATGGCCAATTCCCACGCCCGCGAGGGCAGCGAGAAGAACGCCCACGGCGGCAGCGCGCCGGTCCAGATCAGGGAGATCGTGAACGAGAGCGCGGCGACCACCGCGAGGACGATCAGGTAGGGAAGCGGTGTGTTCGATCCGCCGCGGCGGCGCCGCACGAGCCACGCCGTCGCGATGATGAGCACCGGCCACACCAGATAGAACTGCTCCTCCACGCCGAGTGACCAGAAGTGCTCGAACGGCGAGGGCGGCGTGTCCGCGGCGAGATAGTCGGTGCCGCGCAGCGCCAGCCGGTAGTTCCCGACGTACAGCGCGCCGGCGATTCCGTCGCCGAGGACCTGGCGGGCCCGCAACGGCGGCAGCAGCACCGCCGCGGCGATCGCGGTGGCGATCACCACGATGCCGGCCGCGGGGAGCAGCCGGCGAGCACGGGCGCCGTAGAACCGGGCCAATTCGACAGTGCCGGTGGCTGTTACTTCCCGGCACAGAATTCCGGTGATCAGAAAGCCGGATATCACGAAAAAGACGTCCACGCCGACGAACCCGCCGCCGAACCCGGGGATACCCGCATGAAACAGCACGACGGCGACGACGGCAATCGCTCGTAAACCCTCGATATCGGGCCGGAATCCCTGCCGGGGCCGCGATTCATCGTGAACGCGGTCCGCCTGCCGATTTACCAACCCGCTCATGGCCGTGTCCGTCATGCGCAGCATTGTCATCAATCGAGCCGGTCATCGCGTGCCGACGTGCCGGATGCGCCGAAAACAATTTGGCTGCACCTCGTGTGCTGGTCACCGCCGATTCGGTAATCTCAGCGCCGGGCGGTGCGAATAGTGAAATAGGCGAAATAAGCGCCTATCGCCGGATTTGCTCGAAATCTCTTTTCAACCTCCGAGCGTGAATGACCGACATGAACTCCTGTGGCCCTCGGCTAATGTCCGGTGAGTTCGCCGAGCAACTGCCAGGTCCGGCGCTGGTCGTCGGGGCCTGCCAGATCGGTGGCGGTGAGTACGACCTCGGTGGCGCCCGCGTCGAAATAGCGCTGGATTGCGGCGGCGACGGTCTCCTCGTTCCCGATGACGGCCAGATCGGCGGCCCGGGTAGCGCCTTCGAGTTCGATGACCCTGCGGTACGACGGCACCTGTTCGTAGAAGGCGAGCTGCTCGACGGCCTTGGCGCGGGCGCCCTCGATGTCGGAGGTCACCACGCCCGGCACGAAGGCGACGACGCGCGGCGCCGTCCCGGCCGATTCGGTGACCACGGGAACGATGTGGTCGCCGAGCGTCCGCGGCCCGGCCAGGTACGGCAGGATGCCGTCGGCGAGTTCGCCGCTCACGCGCAGTGCCTGCGGGCCCATGGCGGCCACCAGCACCGGAACCCGCGGCTGTGCCCCGATCACCGCGGTGGGCAGAGGCGGGGTGACGGTGAACAGTTCGCCGCGGAAATCCGCGCTCCCGGTGTCGAGGAGTTCGCGCAGCGCGGTGAGGAATTCGCGCAGCCGGGCGATCGGGCGGTCGAACTGCGCGCCGAAAGCGCCTGCGGCAAGGGCTGATCCGAGAGCGAGGCCGAGGTGGTACCGGCCGTTGGTGGCGGCCTGCGCGGTCTGGGCTTGCGCGGAGATCAGCAGCGGATGGCGGCCGATCACCGGAATCGCCGAGGTGCCGACCTGTAGTCCGGGTAGTTCACGGCCCACGATCGCGGCCAGCATCGGCGAGTCGTAGTCCATCCGCTGCCCGAACCACACCGAGCCCACGCCGCGCTCCGCGGCGGCTCGCGCCTGCTGGATGATCTCCTCGACGTAGTTGGTGACGGCCGTGTGCGCGAGTGCGACTCCGAGTCTCATGTGCGGAGTCAACGGTGTTCCCCGCGTCACCTATTCCGCCGCAGCGCATTCGGCTGCGCACCGGCCGGCGGAGACGATGCTCCGCCTCGGGGTCGAACCTCGGCCGGGGTCGGTTTCCGGTCCGGATGATCCTGGCTTCGAGATTCATCGCGAAGGCTTTCGGCGTGCTCGCGGCGGGGCAGGAGGAGGGGAGTCGCGAGCAGCAGGACTCCGGCGACGGCGATGGCGGTGCGCGGGGTGGTGAGCGATGCGAGGACACCGCCGAGGGCGGTGAGGGTCGCGGTGGTGGCGCGCTGGGTGATCGTCCAGGCCGACAGCGCGCGGGCGACGCGGTCGGAGCCGAGCTGTTCGAGGCGGTAGGTGGCCAGCAGCGGCATGAATATCCCCATGCACAGGATCAGCCCCAGCTCGATCACGATGACCAGGACCAGGCCGGGGATGCCCGGCCCGATGAACGCCAGCCCGACCGGCCAGACAGCACGCAGGATGCCGGCGCCGAGCATGACGCGATGTCGGCCGAACCGCTGTGCGAGCGGCCGGGACAGGCGGGATCCGATCAGACCACCGGCACACGGTATGGCGAAGGCGAGTCCGTACTGCCAGGGCGCGAAACCCAGGGGACCGACCATCAGCACGATCAGGGGCGGTTCGGCGGCCAGGATCAGTCCGGCGGTCAGCGCGCTGTTGGCCAGCAGGAGTCGCAGCCGGGGGTGTTCGAACAGGCAGCGCCAGCCGTCCAGCAGATCCGCCGGTCGCATTCCGGCGGACCGATCGCGGGCCGGCCGCGGTTCGCCGCCGCCGATCGCCCTGATACTCAGCGCGGACAACAGATAGCTCGTCGCATCGATGACGACGGTCACCACGGGGCCCAGCAGCCCCATGGCCGCGCCGCCGAGCGGAGGCCCGATCGTCTGCGCGGTCCAGGTCGTCGATTCGAATCGCGCGTTGGCGACGAGCAGATTCTCCTTCGGGACAAGGCTTTTCAGATATGCGCCGCTCGCGGCCTTGAAGGTGATCTCCGACGCCGCGGTCACCACCGAGACGATGAGCAGTTGCGCGAAGCCGAGCACGCCCAGCGCGAAGGCGAGCGGGATCGTGGCCAGTACCCCGAACCGGACCAGATCCATCGTCATCATCACCGGGCGTTTGCGGCGGAATTCCATCCACGGACCCAGCGGCACCGCGATCAGCGCGCCCACTGTCAGGCCCGCGGCGGACAGCGCCGACACCCGCGCGGGCCCGGCGTGCAGGACACGCACCGCGATCAGCGGCAACGCGCCGAAACCGAGGCCCGATCCGTACGCGCTGACCGCGTATGCCGTCCACAACCAGTTGAATCGGCGTCCCAGCGACTCACCCGTCCCACGCACCCGCGCACCACCTCGTTCGAACAACCCGACGTTGACGTGGTGCATGAAACCAGTTCGCGCACAAGGGAATCAAACAACCGCGAGGCGGCATGGCACAACGATCGGTTGTGTGGGCTCACAGGCGCCCGGTGGCCACGAAGACCGCGATCGCCAGGTAGATCACGTTGACCGTCACGACCTTGGCCTCGTCGTGGCGAAGGTGGGTGATGATCGCGCCGATCATCAGCGCCACCCAGCACACCGCGGTCACCGGCACCAGCACCGGTGCGATATCGAGCGCGGCGGGCAGGATCAATCCGGCCGCGGCGAGGATCTCCAGGATTCCCAGGCTCTTGACGAAGCCGGTCGTGGCGTGCCCGGTCCAGCCGCCGCCGGGCGCCTGGGCCAGTTTCTCTCTCGGCACGAAGGTCTTGGTGATCCCGCCGAACAGTGCCACGGTGGCAAGTACTCCGGCGGCGATCCACAGTGCGAGGTTCATGATGTCTCCTTGGTGAATATTTCGCGGGTCCGGCTCGATACCGGCACCGCGCTCGAGTCGCGCATTCGACGTCGGCGGCCCGGGCGATGTGACAGATCGGCCCAGGTGACGACCGTCACTCCCGGTGGCTGTCACAGATCGAGGGGGACCGGCGTCTGGTGGGCGACGCGTATGCGATTCGATTCGATGGCACAGACCGTGCGGGATCGGAGTTCGCCGGACCACGCGATTCGGACCGAGCTGATAGGAGCGTCGATGAGCGGCACTGATTCGCACGATGGGGAGCCCGCGGCGGGACGGGCCGACCCGGCGACCGAAGCCTTTCTCGCCCATCGCAATCTGTTGTTCACCGTGGCCTACGAGATGCTCGGCTCGGCGGCGGACGCCGAGGACGTGTTGCAGGAGACGTGGCTGCGGTGGGTCGGCGTCGAGTTGGAACAGGTTCGCGATCAGCGCGCGTATCTGGTGCGGATCACCACTCGCCAGGCCCTGACCAGGTTGCGCACCATGGGCCGCCGCCGGGAGTCCTATGTCGGGTCCTGGTTGCCCGAACCGCTGCTGACCTCGCCCGATGTCGCCGCGGACGTGGAATTCGCGGAGAGCGTGTCGATGGCGATGCTGCTCGTGCTCGAAACGCTCGCGCCCACCGAGCGGGCGGTGTTCGTACTGCGCGAGGTGTTCGATCTGGCCTACGAGGAGATCGCCGAGGCCGTCGGCAAGACCCCGGCCGCGGTGCGGCAGATCGCGCACCGCGCCCGCGCGCACGTCGCGGCCCGGCGGCCCCGCGAGATGGTCTCCCCGGCCCAGACGCGGACCGCGCTCGAGGCGTTCGAGCGGGCGGTCCGGACCGGAGATATGCAGGGCCTGCTGGACATTCTCGCGCCCGATGTGGTGCTGGTCGGCGATGGCGGCGGGCTCCGGCAGACCATATCGCGGCCCATCACGGGGGCCCGGAAGGTGGCCCGGCTGCTGGCCGCGCGCCGAGGCAGGTTCGCCGGCCTGATCGAGGCGGGCCTGCAGCCCGAGCCTGTCGAGGTCAACGGTTACCCGGCATTGATCCTGAAGTTCGACGACGAGATCGACACGGTGCTGGCGGTGCGCATCGACGAGGGACGGATCACCGGGCTCTACGCCGTGCGCAACCCCGAGAAGCTGGCGCGGCTGGAGCATGCGACCGATCTGAGCCGCTGACGTGTCTGCAACATTGCAATGTAATTTGTGGTCTTGTACGGTCGCCTGATGAAGAGTGTCACGGCAGAGCCGCCGTTCACGAATCGGCCCGGGAGCGTCGTATGACCGGGACCGAGGTCGTCCGCGGCTCGGTGCGCGCGCGGGCGGTGCGCCGGGTGTCCGCGCTGACCGTGCGCCGGCTGGCCGCGCTCGCCCCGGTCGACGCCCGGACGTTGCTGCTGGCGCGTCCGGTGATCGACCAGATGTTGCGCACGGCCGCACCGATATTGCGCGGCACGCAGGTCGAGCGCGTCCGGGGTGGTTCGGTGAACGGTGAACGCGTGCACGGTGAGTGGGTGCGCGGTCCGCGGGTGACCAGGGCCGAGCACGTCATGCTGTACGTCCACGGCGGCGGATTCGTCGCGGGCTCGGCCTCCGCCTATCGCGGCGTGGTTTCGCGGCTGTCCACCGCAACCCGGATGCCGGTTTTCAGCGTCGATTACCGGCTCGCGCCCGAACACCCCTTTCCCGCTGCGGCACAGGATGTTTCGGCGGCCTACCGCCGGCTTCTGGCCCAGGTCGGGTCCGCGGACCGGATCATCGTGGCGGGCGATTCGGCGGGCGGTTTCCTGGCCGCCCAACTGGCCATCGATCTCGCCCGCGCGGGCCAGCCCCCGCCCGCGGCTCTGGTGCTGTTCTCGCCGATGGCGGATCTGAGCCTCGGCTTGGCGATCGGCCACCCGGGCGCTCGCCGCGAGGGCCTGCTTTCGATTCCGGTGTCCCGCAAGGCGATAGCTCACTTCACCAGAACTCCGCTGGCCCTGTGTCCCGAACCGGGCATGCGACTGCCCCCGGCTCTGATCCATACCAGCGACGCCGAATTCTTCGGCGCGGACGCCACCACCCTGGCCCGCCGCTGGTCCGCCACCGGCACCCCGTGCACGCTGCAGAACTGGCCGGACCAGATGCACGTGTTCCAGGCCCTCCCCGCTCTGATCCCGGAATCGCGGCTCGCCTACCGGGCCGCCGCACAGTTCATCCGATCGGTGCTACCGCCACCCGCTCTCGCGGTCTGATCTCGGCCGGAAACCATGCTGCGGCAAGGAGTTACATCCGGCGAGCCGCAATGGGCTGCGCCACTTCGGCCGTCGGCCTCCCGAGCGTGTTGCCCACCGGAACGATGAAGTGGCGAAACATATTTCGGGGACGCCTACCGTTGGGCGTGCGCTGTCGATTCCGGCCGGCCGAACGTGGGATCAGCTGGTGCAGTGTGTCAGGACGCCGTTGATGGCGTCGTGTTCGGCCTTGTCGATGGTCAGGTGGTACTTGGTTTTCGTGGCCACCCATTTGACGGTGTACGCGCAGCTGTCTTTTTCGGGCAGCCAGTGGGCGGGGTCCTGATCGCCCTTCTGCCGGTTGGAGCGCGCGGAGACGACCTGGAGTTGGTCGAGATCGTTGGCGAAGGCCTTGCGTTGGTCCTTGGTCCAGTTGCGGGTGCCGGAGCGGGCGGCCTCGGCGAGCGGGACGACATGGTCCAGGTCGGTTTCACCGGCGTCGTGGATGACCACGCCGTCGTAGGCCGAGACCCAGGTACCCGACACGGCACGGCACTGGGCGTCGGTCTTGACGTCGGTGCCCTGGCGCTGCAGGGCGATCTCGCGGGTGTCGCAGCTCTTGCCCTGCCCGGCCCAGTGCGGCCAGTCGTCGCGGTTGTAGGTGTTGCCGGTGTCCTCGGGGGCGACGGTCAACTTGGCCAGCTGCGCCAGTGCCGTGGACGCCTTGCCGGTGGCCGACCCCGAACCGGTGGTCTTGCCGTTGCTGATCCACCACGACACCGCGGCGACCACCAGGACCAGTACCGATACCGCAATCTTCACCCAGCCCGAGGATCGGACCGACTTCGAACCCGCCACTACGCCACTCACAACTTCCGAAACCCGAACCAGCAAAATCAGATCCCCATAATGACGGACCGCGGCGGGTTATGGGTGAGCAACACGAAGGGTCTTGATCACAGCGAGATCTGCGGCCGGACCACGCGAATCGTCGGTGGCGGCAGGGAATTCGTGTCCGGATAGTGCCTCGAACAGCGATTGTGCTGCGGCGCAACACTATTGCGCGGGCACGTGAATCAATATCTCGCCGTGCACGATCGACATCCATCCGTCCTCGGCATCGGCCCACTGCCGCCAAGCGCCGCTGATGCGTCGCAGGTCCGCGGTGTTCGCGAGGCCGGAGTCGACCAGTTGCCGCGCCAGGGCGGATTCGACGATCCGCGCGGCCCACATGCCGCCCCACTCGCCTCGATCCTCGGGCGTGGCATAGCACCAGGTGGACGAGGTCGCGGTGATATCGGTGGCGCCCGCGGCCCGCGCCCAGGACAACATCCGGCGGCCCGCGTCGGGCTCACCGCCGTTGGCGCGCGCGGCCGTGCGGTACAGCCGCAACCACTCGTCGAGTTCGGGAAGTGCCGGCCACCAGACGAATCCGGCGTAATCGGCGTCCCGTGCGGCGACGAGCCCGCCCGGGCGGGCGACCCGCATCATCTCGCCCAGCGCCGCAACGGGATTCGCCACGTGCTGCAGCACCTGGTGTGCGTGCACGACATCGAACGAACCGTCCGCGAAGGTCAGCTCGTGCACGTCCTGCACGCTGAATTCGATATCGGTGACGCCGCGTTCGGCGGCCAGCTCCCGGGACAGCGCCAGTTCGGCCTCGCCGATCTCGGTGGCCGTGACCCGCCGCACCCGGCCGGCCAGATCGAGCGTGATCGTTCCCGGTCCGGCGCCGATGTCCAACAGCGCGTCGTCCGGATTCAGGTGCGGCAGCAGATAGGCGGCGGAATTGGCCGCGGTGCGCTGCCGGTGCGAGCGCAGCACCGTCTCGTGATGGCCGTGGGTGTACTTGCTCACGGGAATCTCCTGACGAATGCGGCGTGGGGAGCACCAAACAAAAAGCCGAAGGAGAGCCGAAAGAGAAGCAGGGCAAGAAAACCAACACCTAAGAGAGGAGCCC
>CBJNFW010000254.1:0-12581 GCA_966435935.1 uncultured Nocardia sp. | reverse complement strand
GATTGACGGGAGTGGCGGGCGGGCGTTGGCGGGTTGCCGGGGGTACGGTCGCCGGGATCGCGCTGGCGGCGGTGCTGTGGTCGGTGGTGGCCGCTACGGGAGTCTTTCCGCGCCAATTGTTTCCGAGCGTTGCGCAGATCGCCCGGGCGGGTCATGCGCTGTGGCGTGACGGGCTGCTCGTCCCGGATCTGGGGGCGAGCCTGCGCCGGGCGCTGCTCGGGTTGCTGGCCGGCGGCGTCGCCGGGATCGGGGCGGCGATCCTGACCGCGAACACCGGCGCGGGGCGCCGGCTGCTGCAGCCGGTGTTGCGGCTGCTGTCGCCGGTGCCGACCATCGGGCTGGTACCACTGGCGATCCTGTGGTTCGGACTCGGTGAGAACAGCAAGGTGCTGGTCATCGCGCTCGGTGTGTTCGTACCGGTCTGGATGAACAGCCACTCCGGATTCGCCGGTACGCCGCCGGACTACCTGCAGGCCGCGCGCTGCCTGGGCGCGGGCCGTCGGCAGACGCTCACCCGCGTCGTCGTCCCGGAGGCGGTGCCCGATGTGGTGGCGGGGATAAGGGTCGGCGCGGCAATGGCTTTCGTGCTGATCGTGGTCGCCGAGATGACCGGAACGACGGCCGGCATCGGATACCGGATCTATCAGGCGCAACTCTATTCACAGGCGGACCGGCTGATCTTCTGCCTGGTCGTGCTCGGAATCCTCGGCGCGGCATGTGATCTGGCGGTCGTCACGATCACCGCGCCCCTGCTGCGCTGGGCCGAGGAGGTGCGCTGAGATGGCGATCGCGACGCGAGATCTGGTGGTGCACTTTCCCGGAAATCCGCACCCGACCCTGCGCGGCATCGATCTGGCGGTGCCCGACGGGGCGTTCAGCGTCCTGGTCGGTGCGTCGGGGAGCGGGAAATCGACCCTGCTGCACTGCCTCGCCGGGCTCATCGCGCCCACCGCGGGCACGATCACCGAGGACGGTGAGCCGGTGCGCGCCCCCGATCCGCGCCGGGGCGTCGCGTTTCAGCGCGATGTGTTGTTCCCGTGGATGAGTGTCGCGGGCAACATCGAATTCGCCTTGCGCGCACGGAGAGTCGCCGCCGCGCAGCGGCGTGGCCGGATCGGGGAACTGCTCGACCTGGTCGGGTTGCCGGCCGAGGTCGCCGGGAAGCGGCCGAATCAGCTCTCCGGCGGCATGCGTCAGCGAGTGGGCCTGGCGCGGATGCTGGCCGGTGAACCCGAGGTCATGCTGATGGACGAGCCGTTCGCCGCGCTGGACGCCCTGACCCGGCTCAATATGCAGGATCTGCTCATCGACCTGTGGACCCGGCTGCGGCGCACGATCGTGTTCGTCACCCACGACGTGGACGAGGCGATCCGGTTGTCCGACACGATCAGTGTGCTGCACGGCGGGCGGATCACCAACCGGATCACCAATCCGCTCGACCGCCCCCGGCCCGCGGACACCCTGGCCGATCAGCCCGGATACAGCGAACTGCGCCGCACCCTGCACCACGAACTCGGCATCCAGCGCGACCCCGAGAGCGCTTCTCGCACAACGACTTCGACCTAACCTGAATGACGAAGGCAAGAATATGACATCGCGTACACTCCGGCCGATCACCGTGGTCGCCGCCCTCCTGGCCCTGCTCGGATCGCTGGTCGCGTGCACCGGCTCCGGTGACTCCGACCCGAAGACGCTCACGGTCGGCTTCGTCGTGGATCCGTCGTGGGCGCAGATTCCCGTCGCGCAGCAGAGCGGATACTTCACCGGGCGCGGGGTGAAGGTGAAGGTGGTCGACTTCGCCACCGGCGTCGAGGCGCTGCAGGCGCTGGCCGCACACCAGGTCGACATCGCCACCGCCGCCGACGTTCCCGCGGCCGCGGCCCTGACCCGCACACCGTCGCTGCGCATCGTCGCGGACGGATCGCGCTGGCAGGGCTCGCGGATCGTGGCCCGCCGCAGCGCCGGAGTCGCCTCGCTGAACGACCTGTCCGGGAAATCGATCGGCACGCCGCTGGGTACCAGCGCGGCCTACTTCGCCTCGAATGCGTTGTCGCACGGGAATATCGGGGCGAAACTCGTCCAGGTCGCGCCACCGGCGGCGGTCACGGCCGCGACGCAGCGCAACGTCGACGCGGTCGCCATCTTCCAGCCGTATCAGGCTCAGGTCGAACAGGCGCTCGGTGGCGACGCGGTCGAACTCGCCGGTGGCACCTACGACCAGCACAGCCTCTACCTGGCCACCGATACGGCCGTCTCCGGCAAGTCCGCCGCGCTGTCCGCCTTCTTCGCCGCCCTGAACGACGCGAGCGCCCAACTCGGCACCCGCGCCGCCCCTGCGGTCTCGGCCGTCGCCGCGGCCACCCAACTGCCCGCCGATCTGCTCGGCCGCATCCTGCCGGAATTCGACTACACCATCCAGCTGCCCGCCGACCTGCCCGGAGTACTTGCCGCCCAAGCGAATTGGGCCAAGGAGCAGGGTTCGGTCGATCGTTCGGTGAACCTTCCCGACTATGCTGCCCTCGTCGACCGCGCCTTCCTGCCGCACGCCGGATAGCAAAGGGCGGCAACAGCCTGACGTATCGCAGTTTTCGGCCGGCCGAGGGGTCAGTCGAGGCAGAATTCGTTGCCCTCCGGGTCGGCCATGACGATGTGCCCCGCGGCCATCGGCGGCGCGGGCTCGTGGCGTTGCAGCCGGGTGGCGCCGAGTGCGACGAGACGGTCGCATTCGGCTTCCAGGGCCGCCATGCGGTCCGGGCCCGGTAGACCGGGCGCGGCGCGCAGGTCCAGGTGCAGGCGGTTCTTGGCGATCTTGTCCTCGGGTACCTGCTGGAAGAACACGCGCGGGCCGCGCCCGCCGGGATCCTCGATGGCGGATCTGGTGTTGCGTTGATCTTCCGGGACACCCAGACCCGCGAGGAATTCGTCCCAGGCGGCCAAGGGGTCGGCTCCGGCGGGCAGGACGACCCCGGGCGGGCCCGGATGGACATAACCCAGCGCCTCGCGCCAGAACGTGGACAGTGCGCGCGGGTCGTGCGCGTCGACGGTGATCTGGATCTCGCGGCTCATCGGCTGGTGCCGTTCGTGTGCAGGTAGAGGTCGCGCAGCAGGCTGACCTCGGCCATGTGGTGGATCAGTTCGCGGTGGATGTGCAGCACCAGTCCGGCCATCGGCACGCCCGGGAACGGCTCGTGCTCGCCGACCGGGACCCGCAGGCCGTCCTCGCCGAGGCCGCGCAGTCCGGTCAGCCAGATATCGAGTTGGGTATCGAGTTGTTCGAGCGCGGTGGCCGCGTCACCGGCGTACTCCCAGCTGTTGTAATCGGTTGCGGGCGAGCCGAAATGCGCCGCATTGCGCATGGCGAGCACGCCGACGATGACGTGGCCGAGCCGCCAGGCGATCGTGGTGAACGGCACCGGGTCCGGTTCCGGATAGGCGAAGTCGATGGTGAAATCTCCCGAGCCGCCCTGGATGGCCGCGGACGACGCGCCGCGCGGATGCACATTCCAGGCATCGGGCACCGGCGACCAGAAGTACTCCGCATCGGTCAGCCCGGCCAGGCGCGGCCGCGCCTGATGCTGCCAGTGATACTCGAACTGCTCGCGCAGCACCGTGTTCCAGTCCAGTTGGTCTGTGGTCATGCGCACACCATGGCACGGCCTGCGGACAGGTACGGTCCGCAGGTTCTGGCAGTCTGGAGATATGGACGAGGAGGACGGGCGAGGTACCACCGAACGGGTGCTGACCCTGCTCGGGCTGTTGCAGCAGCGCCAGATCTGGACCGGCCCGGAACTGGCCGACCGGCTCGGGGTCACCGCCCGTACGGTGCGGCGCGATGTCGAACGGCTGCGCACACTGGGCTATACCGTGCATTCCGAGCACGGCATCGGCGGCGGCTATCGACTCGGCCCCGGCCCCGACCTGCCGCCACTGCTGCTGGACGACGAGGAGGCGATCGCCACCGCCGTCGCACTGCTCGTCGGCGCGGGCGGCGCGATCGCCGGTGACGGAGACGCCGGGCTGCGGGCCCTGACCAAACTCGACCGGGTACTGCCCACCCGGCTGCGGCACGAGGTGGCCGCGCTGGCCGGTGCGGTGGAATCCTTCGGCGGGGGCCGCACACCGGTGGATCCGGGAGTGCTGATGACCCTGGCCCGCACGTGCCGGGACCAGGTGGAGGCCGGATTCGGCTACCCGTCCTCGACCCCGCCGCGACGGCGCCGGGTCGAGCCCTATCGCCTGGTCGCCTCCGACCGGCGCTGGTATCTGCTCGCCTACGACCTCGATCGGGACGATTGGCGCAGCTTCCGGGTGGACCGGATGACCGAGGTCGCCGCGCGGACGTGGCGGTTCCGGCCGCGCGAGATGCCCGCGGCCGCGTCGTACGTGCAGGAGGGCGTCGCGGTGCGGGCGTATCCGCATCGGGCCCGTGTGCACGTGCGGGCACCGGCCGAAACAGTACGCGCGCAGGTTCCCGCCCAGGCCGCCGTCGTGCACCCGCGCGCGGACGGGAGCTGCGAAATCTCCAGTGGCGCGGACGATCTGGATCTCGTCCTGGTTCACGTGCTGCTGCTCGGACACGAGTTCACCGTGCTCGACCCGCCCGAACTCGTGCAGCGCTGTCACGCGCTCGCGGCCCGGCTGGTGGCCGCCGGTGCGCGGCCGGAAGACTGAGCCGCGCAGCTCAACTCGGGCCGGGCCCACCGCGCAGCACCTGAAAACCGGCCTGTTCCACTACGATCGGAATACGCCGGGCGGCCCGCAGATGCTGATGCTGGGCGGCCTCGGGCAATTCGTCCCAGGGCAGCGGCAGCGCATCGTCCCGATCGTGCCGCTCGGACAGATTCGTGAAGCGCGCGGCGATCCGGTCCTGCATCCAGTGGCCGTATTCGAGTTCGGCCAGCCTGCGCACCTCGGCGTCGTCGAAGTGCGCCGCCAACTCGTGATCGAAGCTGGGCACCATGAAGCAGCCGATCGCGGCGAGATTCTCCCCGATCCGCCGGGCCTGCAACCGGCTCGCCGCGCGCTTGCGATCGGGCAGCTCCGACCACGGCCGCAGCACATCGGCCTCGGCCGGGACCCGGCCGGTGGTCATGGCCTCGTGCACCCGCGCCTGATGTGCCACGCGCTCGCTCGTCTCGTGCATCGCCCGCGCCAGCTGCTCGGTGACCTGGCCGGTGACATATCCGGTGAGGCTGTGGATCACCCGATCCTGCGCGATGAACCGCTGCTTCATCCGGCGGCATTCGTGCAGCACCGCTTGGGCATCGAGGAAGGTCTGCTCCGAACGGCGATCTCCGGTGCGGCCCAGCACATCCTGGCCCACCATGATCACGATCATGAACACCAGCTGAGCCAGCGAGGACAGAAATGTCATGAACAGGAATGGATATCGATCGAAGCGCTGAACTCCGGTCTGTGCCAGCACGATCCACACGACCTGCGTCCCGGCCGCCAGATAGAACGCCCAGACGCTGCCCAGCCGCGTGGTCAGCCAGGCCGCGATCCGGTCGTTGAGGGTGACGGCCTGGTCGGCTGCCTGCGGTGGATCCTGCACCCGATGCTGTTCGATCCACGGGTGCGGACTGGACTCGAGCAGACTCAACCCGCGGCTGAGCTCCCGATCCTGCCGGTCCAGATGCGCTTGCAGATCCGCGACCTGCCGGAACACCATTTCGGTGTTCTCATAGGTCTGTACCGAACGCCGGTCGGCCGCGGCGCTGAGCACCCGCTGGCCGACCAGGATGACCAGGCACAGCACCAATTGCACGACATTGTTCAGGAACAGCAGGAACTGGAACGGATATGGATCGGCCCGGTGCAGCGGCGGCCACCACGTCGCCAGCCCCATATAGACGGTGAACGCGGCCAGCACCAGATACAGGGCGGGCATCGAGCCCACCGACCGGGTCACCGCGGCGGCCACCGCGTCGTTCACGCCGATCCGCTCGTCGGCCATCAGCACCGGGGACCGCTGTTGATCGGACGCTGGGTTACCGCTGTTCAATCGCTCAGTCTCCTCGGATGCGATACCGGATCGGCTATGCCACAACGGTATATCGCCGCCATGGCAACGATCCGAACCGCTCGAGACCAGGCGTCTTCCGATCCGCGCGCTCGCCGGTCGGGCCGCCGGGTGCCACGGCGACGGACCGGGGGACCAGCTGAGCGCGACCGCGCACCTCGGCCGCCCCCGCCGGCCGGGTCGTGCCTCGAGCGGATCGGGACGTCGCGGTGTGACCCGTGGCGGGTGGGCCTCGTGAAGTGTGGCCGACGACCGCGCCGGCGGCTCGCGGTCGGTGCCGCCTACCCGATGACGGCGTTCATGATGGTGCCCGCGCTGGTCGCGACCAGCCCGCCGATCATCGCCCCCGCCACCATCTTCGGTGACTGCGAGCCGCCGCCGGTCCATTTCTCCCAGGCGAAATGGCCGCCGGCGTAGACGATTGCGAGGATCCCGGACATGATGACGAACCAGGTGAAGTACCGCACGAGCTTCATCAATTTGTCCGCCGCGGGCGGTGTCTCGGGAGTGGGGTTGCCGACCTGCGCGAGGATGGTGTCGTGCAGGTGAAGGGCCACGAGAATCATGACGAGGCTCTTTTCGCAATCGTGGAGCGTGCGCGTCTTCTGTCGTGAGAATCTTAGTGGCAGAAGCTGATTGAATGCCAGCCGATCGAACGCTGTTGCCCTGCAACACTGGTAGTGGCAGTGCAAGTGCCGACTCGGGGTGCGGTTCGGCAGGGAGTGTTCAGTGCCGTACCGCCACACCGAGATCTATCATTCGCGCGGATTCCTCCCACAGCCGCTCCGCGGCCGCCGGATCGAGTGCGTAGGGGGCGACGCCGTTCATGAACTCGGAGGTGACCGGATTCATGGCGGGCCGGCGCGTCAGCGGCAGTGCCTCGGCGCAATCGGCGAAGTACCGGCCGCTGACTCCGTCCAGCAGCGGCGACACCGCCAGCAGGATCGAGGTCGCCGCGCCCTGCTCGACGGTTTTGCGCAGATCGTCCGCCAGCGTCACACCGGCGGGCCTGCCCAGGTGCCGGGTCAGGTTGGTCGGGACCGAGCCGGGTGCGACGGCGTTGACCGCGATGCCGTCCCGCGCCCACCGGGTGGCCGCGGCGACGGCGAACAGGATGTCGGCGGTCTTGGACTGTCCGTACGCGAGATACGGGTCGTACGGCCGGAAGTCGAAGTGGATATCGCCGAAGACGATGGGCGAGAACAGATGTCCCGACGAACTGACCGAGACCACTCGCGCGCCACCGGCGCGGGCCAGCGCCCCGTGCAGTGCGACCGTCAGCGCGAAGTGGCCCAGGTGATTCACCGCGAACTGGGTCTCCCAGCCCTGCGGCGTGCGCCGCAGTTCGGGCAGCGCCATCACCCCGGCATTGTTGACCAGCAGATGCAGCGGTCCGTCCCAGTCCGCGGCGAAGGCGGACACCGACGAGGGGTCCGCGAGATCCAGCCATGCGACGCGAACGCCCTGGTTCCCGGTGGCGGCGGTGATGGCGGCGGCGGTGGCCGCACCGGCGTCCCGGTCGCGCACCGCCAGGGTGACTTCGGCCCCCCGCGCCGCGAGCACCCGGGCGGTCTCGGTGCCGAGCCCGGACGAGGCTCCGGTGACGATCGCGCGTTTTCCGGCCAGGTCGATTCCGTCGGCGACCTCGGCGGCGGTCGAGCGGGGTCCGAAAGGTGTCGTGATGAGTGTCATGCCGCCAGGTTGCCGTGCCGCGCCTTGCCTACCCAGACCCGTGTCGATACTGGTAGTGGCAGGGACAGGGCTCGCGTGCGCGGGCCCACGTACCGTGGTGTCATGGCCAGTGAGAACCGGACCGGAACTCCGCTCGGCGCGTACCTGCGAGCCCGGCGCGAGTTGATCCGCCCCGAGGAGGTCGGGCTGCCCTCGGCCGGACGGCGGCGCGTGCCGGGGCTGCGGCGGGAGGAACTGGCTCTGCTGGCCGGGATCAGCGCCGAATACTATCTGCGGCTCGAACAGGGGCGCGATCGGCATCCATCGGCCCAGGTTCTCGACGCGCTCGCCGCCGCACTGCGGCTCGACGCGGACGCCACCGCCCACCTGCATCGGCTCGCCGCACCGGACCGGCCGCGGCGTGCGCGGGCTCGCGCGCCCGAGCGGGTGCCCGAGGGGATCGCGCGGCTCATCGGAACCTGGACGCACACACCGGCATTCGTGCAAGGCCGCCTGTTCGACGTGCTCGCCGCGAATCCCCTGGCGCAGGCGCTGTCCCCGCTGTACCGGCCGGGCGGCAACATGCTTCGCGAGGTGTTCCTGGACCCGGATTCCGCCGCCGTCCACGGCCGTTGGGAGGTGAGTGCCGAGAGCGCCGTCGCGGCATTGCGCGCACTGGTCGGTCCCGACGTCGAGGATCCGGCGCTGGTCGAACTGGTCGGCGAATTGTCCGTGCGCAGCGAGTATTTCCGCAAGCTGTGGGCCCGGCACGACGTGCGCCCCAAGCGCAGCGGCACCGGCGTCATCGCGCACCCGCAGGTGGGTCCGCTGGAACTGCGTCACGAGAAGCTGCCCGTGCCCGACACCGACCGGCAGATCCTGGTGGTGTACCACGCCGAACCCGGCAGTCCCAGCGCCGAACGCCTGGCCCTGCTGGCGTCGCTGGCCGCCGCGCCCCGGCGCGAGGGCGACGTGCGCGCACCCGGCGCCGATTCACCCGCGTCTCACTAGGACAGCGGCACCATCTTGCGCATACGGCCACGTTCGCGCGGCGGCTCGCGGCCGGTTACCGATAGAATGCCGGGTTGTGCCCACAGCCCGCCAAGCTTCCGGGCCGGGTGTCACGTCGCGAGTGTGGCCGTCCGGCGGGGTGCATCTGTGGCCGGCCGGGGCGACGAGTTCGGAACACGCCCATCGGCGCGGGCATCTGGTGTACGCGGCCCGGGGCGTGCTCTCGGTGCGCACCGAACGCGGCGCGTCGATCGTTCCGGCGAACCGAATCGCTTGGACCCCGGCTGGATTCGCGCATCGTCACCGGGCGCACGGGGATACCGACATGCGGATCATCTTCCTGTCGCCGGCGCTGGCGCGGCTCATGCCGGGCCGCCCCGCCGTCTTCACCGCCTCCGGCCTGGCCCGCGAAGTAGTGCTGGGGCTGACCGGTTCGCGCGAGTACGAGCGCGCGGCACGTGCGCGTCTGCATCGGGTGCTGGTGGACGAATTGCGCGAGGCGCCCGAACAACCGCTGCAGTTGCCCGAACCGGTCGACGACAGATTGCGCGCGCTCGCCCGGCTGTTGTACGAAACACCTTCGGACAACGCGTCATTGGCCGAGCTCGGGCGCGCGGTCGGAGCCGGCGCCCGCACACTGAGCCGGCTGTTCCGCGACGAACTCGGCATGACCTTCTACGAGTGGCGCACCCAGGTGCGCATCCATCACGCGCTGGTGCTGCTCGCGGACGGCCACGACGTCACCCATGTGGCCCACGCGTGCGGCTGGGCCAACCCGAGCGGTTTCATCGCGGCCTTCACCGGCGTCGTCGGCGCCACCCCCGGCCGCCATCGGACCGGCCGGGACACCGAGTGATCCGCGCCCGGCGCAGGGGGCGGCGCTCGGCCCGGGCGCTGCGCGGCGAGCACATCCCCGCTCCATCGAATGGTGTTGCCTCCCAGTGCAAATCCGGCCCACCGGTGTACTTTTGCGCTGTGTCGAATACTCCACGCCTGCCCGGTCCGACGTTGGCGGAGGCGGATCGATTGGTGAACACCGCGCTGGCGGCCGGTGCCGAGCGCGGGTTCCCGCCGCTCGCGGTCGCCGTACTGGACCTCACCGGCGAGGTGATCGTCCTGCGTCGTGCCGACGGCGGTATGCCCATGACGAGCCGGATCGCCGTGGCCAAGGCGCGCACCGCGTTGCTGGCGCTGCGGTCATCCGGGGAGATCACCCTGCCCGGCGGCATCGTCGACAGCATCCAGCACCTCTACGGCGGCGATTTCGTGCCGTGGGCGGGCGGGGTCCTGATCACCGACGGTGAGACGGTGTTGGGCGCCGCGGGCGCGTCCGGTGCCCACGCCGTCGAGGACGAGGAGGTGGTGCGGACGGCGGTCGAGCAGTGGCGGCAGGACCGCCGGCGCCGGATCAGCTCAGGGCAGTGAGTATTTCGTCCGCGAGGGGCTGGGCGGACGCCGGATTCTGTCCGGTGCGCAGATTCCGGTCCACCTCGATGTGCGGGGCCCACGGCGTGCCCTCGCGGAAATCGGCGCCCAGCGCGACCAGGCGGTCCTGCAACAGCCACTTGGCCTTGTCGGCGAATCCGGCCTGAGTCTCCTCGGCGTTGGTGAAGCCGGTGACGCGATATCCGGCGAACGGCGAGCCCTCCGTCGATTCGGTGGCCAGCAGCGCGGCGGGGGCGTGGCATACGATGCCCAGCGGTTTGCCCGAGGCGAGCGTCTCGGTGAGCACGCGCGCGGAATCGGCGTTCACGGCCAGATCCTCCATCGGCCCGTGGCCACCCGGATAGAAGACCGCGTCGTAATCGGACGGCCGCACGGTCGCCAGATCGATCGGGTGCCGCAGCTCGTGCGCGGCCTCGAGCGTGGCCTGGACCACGGCTGCTCCCTCGGGCCCGCCGTTGACCTCCGGTGTCAGGCTGCCCTGGTCGACGGCTGGTTCGACCGCTCCCGGCGTGGCGACGGTGATCTCGTGCCCCGCCGCGGTGAAGGCCCGATACGGCGCGACGAACTCCTCGGCCCAGTAACCGGTGGGATGTTCGGTGCCGTCTGCCAATGTCCAGTAGTGTGCGCCGGTCAGGACGAACAGGATCTTCGCCATCGGGACTCCTCTCGTGTGCGTGCGCGGTGCGATATGCCGACATTGCGCCCGGAACGTCGATGTGCCGACGATTCCACGCTAGTGCGGGTACGGACCCGGAGGCCGAGCGGGACGCCGACCGGCTCGCTCGCCACCGCGGCCCGGAGTTGGTGGGCACCGCAAGCCGAATTGTCGACAACCGCTGTGCCGCAGCGAGTTACGGGTACGACTCGGCACGGATGGAGGGGGTCGTCGCCTCGGCGAGTCGCTACAACGTGGCAGATCCGATCCATCGGAGTTCCAGCGCCGACCGCTTCGGAAGTCTGATCACAGCGCTCTCTTACTGAATATCAGTCACATCGGCGTAGTTGGAGCAAACAGTCGTATCTGATTGATCTATCAGTTATGGTGGGCGCTGCGACGAGAATGTCAACCGGCTTCGAAACGCAGCTCTGTCCTCTGTCCGGGCGGGTTCGTCCGCTCGCCCAGTGTCGGCCCAATCAGAAAAGTGAGTATCTCGGTGCCCGCAAACCTCCCCACAGCCCGAATCACCTTGAACCGCCGCCGCGCGTTGGCGGGCGCCGTGGCCGGTGCGCTGGGCGTCGCGGCGACGGCCGTGCCGGTACCGGCCGTCCAGGCGGCCCCTGCTCGCACTCGGCGTTCCGCGCCAACCGGCACGTACCGGATCGATCTGCACGCGCACTTCTTGCCGCCGGATTACCGGGCCGCGCTGATCGAACACGGGCACCTGACCATCGGTGGCTACCCGACGCCGACCTGGTCGCCGGAGCAGGCGCTCGCATTCATGGACTACTACGGCATTCAAGCCCAGGCGTTGTCCGTTTCCGATCCGGGTGTTTCGTTCCTGCCCGGCAAGGAAGCGAGCGATATGGCCCGCTACTGCAACACGTACGCGGCCGGCCTGCTCGAGTCCAACCCCCATCGGTTCGGTGCGTTCGCGGTGCTGCCGATGCCGGATATACAGGCATCCATTACAGAGGTCGCGTACGCCCTCGACCAACTCCACCTCGACGGCGTGATCCTGTTGTCCGCCTATAACGGCGTGTACCTCGGTGATCCACGCTTCGAGCCGCTGATGATCGCGCTGAACCAGCGCAAGGCATACGTCTTCGTGCATCCCGCGGCGATCCCGGACGACGCGAAACCGAAGCTGCCGCTGCCGGATTTCCTGGAGGAGTTCACCTTCGACACCACTCGAGCGGCCACCATGATGATGATGACCGGAGTGACGCAGCGTTACCCGAATATCCGCTTCCAGCTCGCGCACGCCGGCGGGACGGTGCCGTTCCTGTCGCACCGGATCAGTGTGGCGTCGCAGACTGTGCTCGGGCAGTTGTGGCCGCAGGATCTGCCCAAACCCTCGATTCTGGATATTCAGCGGCAGATTTCGAACTTCTACGTCGATACCGCGCTCAGTGGCTCGGCCGCGGCAATGGCCGGCGCGCTCGCAGTCACCAGCCGCGACCACATCGTGTTCGGTTCCGATTGGCCTTTCAGCGCACTCACGCTCCCGCAGTCCGGCAGCCACGACCCGGCGCCCGGACTCAGCGACATCTTCGATGCCGACCAGCGCATGGAGGTCGAGCATCACAATCCCCTGCGGCAGCTTCCCCGTCTGGCGCAGGCGGTGAAATCCTGACCGATCCGGTGTGCTGAGCGGGTGGGGTGCTGCTCGGTGTCGTCGGCGATATGCGGCGCAGCACCTCACCGTTGCCGGACCGGTGGAACCGTGGAATCGATACTCACCGATCCTCGACGCCGCTTTTCGTGGAGCGC
>CBJNFW010000253.1:0-12622 GCA_966435935.1 uncultured Nocardia sp. | reverse complement strand
CTGAGGTTGATGTCGATCATGTCCTGCCACACGTCCTCGCGGATCTTGTGCAGCACGGCGCGCGGATCCTGGCCAACTCGTCCGACCCGGTGGTCCAGTGGTCATCCGAACTGCTATGGCACGCACCGGATCTCACCGACACCCGGCCCGACGCGCCACACCCGCCCTGGATTCCGCTGATCACCTTCATCCAGACCGGCACAGACCTGCTCTCGGCCCTGGCTCCCGCACCGGGACACGGCCACCGCTACGGCATCGACCAGGGCACCGCGCTGGACGGCTGCCGCTGACCGTTTCGCGAGGCCGAAATCCCTTGCGGGATCAGGCAATCGGCCCGCGCGCCGCCTCGTAGGCCGCGCCGACGCGGTAGAGGCGGTCGTCGGCGAGGGCCGGGGCCATGATCTGCAGACCGACCGGGAGATTGTCGTCCGCGCTCAGCCCCGAGGGGACCGACATGGCGCAGTGCCCGGCCAGGTTGGTCGGCAGCGTGCACAGATCGGACAGGTACATCGCGAGCGGATCGTTGACCTTCTCCCCCAGCTTCCACGGGGTGAACGGACTGGTCGGCGAGACCAGGACGTCGACCTGCTCGTAGGCGCGATCGAAGTCCTGGGCGATCAGGGTGCGCACCTTGAGCGCCTGCCCGTAGAAGGCGTCGTAATATCCCGCGGACAGCGCGTAGGTGCCGATCATGATGCGGCGCTTGACCTCCGGGCCGAATCCGGCCTCGCGAGTAGCGGCCATGACCTGCTCGGCGCTGTGCTGACCGTCGTCGCCGACGCGCAGGCCGTAGCGCATCGCGTCGAAGCGCGCCAGGTTCGAGGAGACCTCACTGGGCAGGATCAGGTAGTAGGCCGGCAGCGCGTGCTCGAAGTTGGGGCACGACACTTCCAGCACCTCCGCACCCAGATCCTTCAGCGTGGCGACCGCGGCGTCGAAGGAGGCCAGCACGCCGGGCTGATAGCTGTCCGAATGCAGTTCCTTCACAACGCCGACCTTCAGTCCGCGCAGATCGCCGCGCGCACCCTCGCGTGCGGCGGTCACCACGTCGGGCACCGCGACGTCGCGCGAGGTCGAATCCCGCGGGTCGTATCCGGCGATGACCTCGTGCAGCAGCGCGGTATCGAGCACCGTGCGACCGCACGGGCCGCCCTGATCCAGCGAGGACGCGCACGCGACCAGGCCGTAGCGCGATACCGTGCCGTAGGTCGGCTTGGTGCCCACGGTCGCGGTCACCGCGGCGGGCTGGCGGATCGAGCCGCCGGTGTCGGTGCCGATGGCCAGCGGGGCCTGGTACGAGGCCAGCGCGGCCGCCGAACCGCCGCCCGAACCGCCCGGAATCCGCTCGGTGTCCCACGGGTTGCGGGTCGGGCCGTAGGCGGAGTTCTCCGTGGACGAACCCATCGCGAACTCGTCCATATTGGTCTTGCCGACGATCGGGATGCCCGCCGCGCGCAGCTTGCTCGTCACCGTCGCGTCGTACGGCGACACCCAGCCCTCGAGGATCTTCGATCCGCAGGTGGTGGGCATGTCGATGGTGGTGAACACATCCTTCAGCGCCAGCGGCACACCGGCCAGCGCCGAGGCCACCTCGCCGCCCGCGATCGCGCGGTCCACCTCGGCCGCGGTCAGCAGCGCCTGCTCACCCGCGACGTGCAGGAAGGCGTTGAGCTCCCCGTCCACCTCGGCGATGCGCTGGAGATGCGCCTCGGTGACCTCTACCGAGGACACCTCGCGAGCGTGGATCTGCTCCGCCAGCTCGGCCGCGGACAACCGGGTCAGATCTGCCGCGCTCATGCTGCACCTCCCTGCGAACGAGCGGGGGCCTGCGTGGTTACGCTCGGCTGCCGCCTCCGGCCCTGACCACTCATTCGCCCTCTCCCAGAATCTGCGGAACCTGGAACCGCTGCTCGTCGACCGCGGGAGCGCCCGAAAGCGCCTCATCGGGCGTCAGGCACTCGACCGGCACATCCGCACGGGTCACATTCGTGGTCGGGTTCGGCGACGCGGTGGCGGGAACGTCGGCGGCGACCTCCGAGATCACCTGCACGTGGCTCAAGATCGAATCCAGCTGGCCCGCATACAGGTCGAGCTCTTCATCGGTGAGAGCGAGCCGGGACAACCGGGCGAGGTGGGCAACCTCGTCGCGGGAGATGGCGGGCACCGCGGGACCCCTTTCGGCAGGTTGGAGCGTTGAACAGGTCCGGCAGCGAGGCGATCGCGCCGGTTGACACCGATAGCCTAGCGAGTCCACCCGCAGGGCTCTGTCTTTGGCCTCCGCTTCGCTCCGGCAGGGCCGTGGCCTTCGCTGTTGGCGTTAACGGTGGTCGGCAGAACTGGGTGCCCTTCAGGACATCGGGTTGACCGATCAACGTCCACCAGGCTTCAGTGGCACGAACGGCCGATCGGGACCACAATGCGAGTGACGTAGGTCACCGCGGAAACTTCGAGTCGATTACCCGCCATCACGGGTGTAAAGATGACCAGGCTCGGGTATCCGTCCGAAAGTTTCGGTCGCACAGGAAGGAAGGGACGCACGTGTCATTTCTGCTCCGCGTGCAACTTCCGGATCGCCCAGGAAGTCTCGGATCTCTCGCCCTCGCCTTGGGCTCGGTGGGCGCGGACATTCTCTCACTCGACGTAGTCGAGCGCGGGGCCGGCTACGCCATCGACGATATCGTCGTCGAGGTCACCCCGGGCGCCCTGCCCGACACGTTGATCACTGCGGCCGAATCGATAGAGGACGTCCGCGTCGATTCCCTGCGCCCGTATTCGGGGGTGCTGGACACGCATCGTGAACTCGAACTGATCGACCAGGTCGCGGGGGCGCGCGACGATCGATTACAGGTGCTCGTCGACGGTCTGCCGCGGGTGCTGCGCGTCGGCTGGAGCACGGTCCTGGACATGGGCCCACAGGGCGCGTATCGGCTGGTCGGCAGCCAGAGCGCGCCCGAAACACAGGCGGCGACGGCGCCCGGGATGCCCCGGGAGAAGCCGGTCGCCCTCGACGGCGAGGGCGATTGGGTGCCGCAGATCTGGAAGGACATGGACACCAAGCTGGCCGCCGCACCGCTGGGAAACACCGGCAGGGTGCTGATGCTCGGCCGGCCCGGCGGGCCCGACTTCCGCCCCTCCGAGATCGCCCGGCTGGGTTATCTCTCCGGCATCGTCGCCACCGTTCTCGGCTGAGCGCTCGCCCGATCGGCGCGCTCACCCGGCCGGCGAAATGCGAAGGGCTACAACGCCAAACGCATGACGGTCAGCGGCAGGCCCTTCTCGGTCGCCCAATCCCGTTCGGGCATACGGGTGAAGCCGATCCGGTCGTACATCCGGCGGGCGGCGGCCATTTCGGGCATGGTGGTCAGCACCACCGCGTCGAAATCCTCCGCTCGGGCGATGTCGATCACCGCGCCCACCAGCGCGGCGCCGATCCCCTCCCCGCGGGCTCGCGGGTCGACCGCGAGCATCCGGAATTCCAGCTCGTTCGCGCGTGCGATATCGGCGAACGGCGTCCCCGGGCGCGCGATCGTCACCGAACCGACCACCTCGCCCGCCCGTGACGCGACCAGCACCTGCGCCGAGCGCGCACGCGTGGACGTGTCGAAAAGTTCTGCGACGTAAGGACTCTCGGGGTGCACATGCCCCTCGCCGACGTAGACGCCGACGGTCAACGCGCCGACGTCGGCGAACTCCTCCTCGCGCGCGGCGAGGATCGTCAGCTGCGTGGTTCGCGCGCTCATTCCGCGTTCTCGTCTCCGGTGGCGGCCTCGTCGGATCCATCCTCGGTCGGCTCGGCGGGCGTCACCGCTTCGGGACCGCTTTCGAGCAACGTGCGGAATCCCTCCTCGTCCAGGATCGGCACCCCCAGCTCCTCGGCCTTGGCCGCCTTGGAACCGGGTGCGTCGCCGATGACGACGAAGGCCGTCTTCTTCGAGACCGAACCGGCCGCCTTACCGCCGCGCACCAGGATGGCCTCCTTGGCCTCGTCGCGCGAAAAGCCTTGCAGCGAACCGGTGACCACGATCGACAGGCCCTCGAGATTTCGTTCGATCGAGGCGTCACGCTCGTCCTGCATGCGCACGCCCGCGGCACGCCACTTGTCCACGATGGCGCGATGCCAGTCGACGGTGAACCATTCGATCAGTGCCGCCGCGATGGTCGGACCGACGCCGTCGACCGCGGCGAGCTCCTCGCCCGATGCCTGCTCGATCCGTTCCATACTGCCGAACTCGGCCGCCAGGGCGCGCGCCGCGGTCGGCCCGACATGCCGGATGGACAACGCCACCAGCACCCGCCACAGCGGACGGTTCTTGGCCGAATCCAGATTCTGCAGCAGGCGACGGCCGTTGGCCGAGAGGCCGCCGTTCTTGTTGACGAAAAGCGTTGTGGTGAGCAGCTTTTCCTCGGACAGGTCGAACAGGTCGCCCTCGTCGGCGATGACGCCGGATTTGAGCAGGTCGACCGCGGCCTCGTAGCCCAGGGATTCGATATCGAACGCGCCGCGCCCGGCCATGTGGAACACCCGCTCGCGCAACTGCGCCGGGCAGTGCCGCTGATTCGGGCAGCGGATGTCGGCGTCGCCCTCCTTCTCCGGGGCCAGTTCGGTGCCGCATTCGGGGCAGTGCGTAGGCATCACGAACTCGCGCTCGGAGCCGTCTCGCATATCCACCACCGGCCCGAGCACCTCGGGGATGACGTCACCGGCCTTGCGGATGGTCACCGTATCGCCGATCAGCACGCCCTTGCGGACGACCTCGGCGGCGTTGTGCAGGGTCGCCATCGCCACGGTCGAGCCCGCGATGGCGACGGGTTCCATCACCGCGAACGGGGTGACCCGGCCGGTGCGGCCGACGTTGACCTGGATGTCGCGGAGTTTGGTGGTGGCCTCCTCCGGCGGGTATTTGTAGGCGATCGCCCAGCGCGGGGCGCGGGAGGTGGAACCGAGCCTGCGCTGTAACGCGATCTCGTCGATCTTGACGACCTGGCCGTCGATCTCGTGCTCGATATCGTGCCGGTGCTCACCCCAGTAGGCGATGCGCTCGAGCACCGCGTCGGCGCCCTGCACCCGCACGGTGTGCGCGGAGACCGGCAGGCCCCACGCCTCCAGGGCCCGGTACGCCTCATGCTGCGAGGCCGGGCTGAAGCCCTCCATGCGGCCGAATCCGTGACAGATCATCCGCAGCCGCCGCCGTGAGGTGACCGCCGGATCCTTCTGGCGCAGTGAACCCGCGGCGGTATTGCGCGGATTCGCGTACGGCGCTTTACCTTCCGCGACGATCGCGGCATTGAGATTCTCGAAGTCCTCGAGCCGGAAGTACACCTCACCACGCACCTCGAGCAGCGCGGGGATCGGGAACTCCTCGGTCGGGGTGAGTTCGGTCGGGATGTCGTCGATGGTGCGGGCGTTGAGCGTGACGTCCTCACCGGTGCGGCCGTCGCCCCGGGTGGCGCCGCGAACGAGCCGCCCGTTCTCGTAGACCAGGTTGAGGGCGACGCCGTCGATCTTCACTTCGCAGACGTAGTGGATGCCGGGGCCGGTCTCGGCCTCGACCCGGCTGATCCAGGTGCGCATCTCGTCGGCGTCGAAGACGTTGTCCAGCGAGAGCATGCGCTCGAGGTGGTCGACCGCGGTGAACTCGGTGGCGAAACCGCCGCCGACGAGCTGTGTCGGTGAATCGGGGGCGCGCAGATCCGGATGCGCCTCCTCGAGTGCCAGCAGGCGTTGGAACAGCGCGTCGAACTCGCCGTCGGAGATGATCGGCGCGTCGCGCACGTAATAGCGGAACTGGTGTTCGCGCACCTGTTCGGCCAGCTCCTGCCACTGCAGGCGCTCGTCGCCGGTGGCCGCGCTGATCTCGCTACCGGATACCTCCGATGTCACCGATTCCCTGGTCAGCTCGTTCACGGGTCGAACACTAGCCCAACCCACCGACACACTCGGCGCGACCTGCGACGCCCCCGAGAAGCGAAAATCACGGACAGCGGCCCGGCCTGCCGCCGGCCTCCTTCGTCCTGCCGGGCTTCCGATTCGAAAGCCGTTGCGGGTCTTGTATCTTGACTTGATGGCAGTGACATCCGACGTGAATCCGAACGAGCCGCACATCGCCCGGATGTACGACTACTACCTGGGTGGAAAGGATCACTACCAGGTCGATGCCGAGGCCGCCGAGCAGGTGCTCGCGGCGCTGCCCCACGTTCGCATCGCCGCCCAGGCGAACCGGGGTTTCATGCACCGCGCGACGCGCTATCTGGCCGCCGAGGCCGGTGTGCGGCAATTCCTCGACATCGGAACCGGAATCCCCACCGAACCCAATCTGCACCAGATCGCGCAGGAACACGCGCCCAGTGCGCGAGTCGTCTACGCGGACAACGATCCGCTCGTGCTCGCCCACGCCCGCGCTCTGATGAAGGGGACACCCGAGGGGCGCACCACCTACATCCAGGCCGATGCCACCCGCCCGCGGGAGATCCTGGACTTCGCGAGCGACACCCTGGATTTCGACCAGCCGATCGGGTTGTCGGTGATCGCGCTGATGAACTTCGTGCCCGACGCCTACGAGATCATCGCGGCCCTGACGGCCGCACTCGCGCCCGGGTCCCACCTGGTCATGACGCATCTGACGGCGGACTTCGATCCGGAGGGCGTCGGCGCGACGGCTCAGGTGTACCGGGAGCGCGGAATGCATTGCCAGCCCAGGACCAAGAGCGAGATCACCCGGTTCTTCGATGGCCTCGAACTACTCGATCCCGGAGTGGTGCCCATCCACCGGTGGCGCGCCCCCATCGAACCGCCGAAATCGCGAGACGCCCAGGTTCCCGGCTACGCGGCCGTCGCGCGCAAGCCCTGATTCGCGGGAACACCGCCCCCGCCGCGCGGGTTGCAGGCCATATGGAACTCGCCACCGCCCTGGACTTCGCCCGCGCACACACCCGTTCGGTGCTCACGACCGTTCGCCGCAGCGGCCGGCCCCAGCTGTCGAACGTCACCCACTGGCTCGCCGACGACGGCCTGATCCGCATCTCGATCACCGCGGACCGGGCGAAATACGTCAACCTGCGGCGCGAGCCCTGGGCCGCCCTGCACATCACCCGCGAGGACTTCTGGGCCTACGCGGTGATCGAGGGCGATGTCGAGCTCACCCCCGTCGCCGCGGACCCCGCCGACGCCACCGTCGCCGAACTGATCGACTACTACCGTGCCCTGTCCGGCGAACACCCCGACTGGGACGACTACCGCCGAGCCATGGTCGCCGACCGCCGCGTGATCGCCCGCATCACCCCGACCCGTGCCTACGGCATGCTGCCCTGACCGGAAGCCGTTGCACCGGCGCGGGTTTCGCAATCCCTTCGTGGTGAGGACGGTGCACCGCACGCTCGGCACGAGGTGCACCCGCGTTCGAATCGACCGAAAGCGTTGCGTGGCCGAGGCTTTGGACCATCGCGGACAACAGGTGTGGTCGCATCTCCGACTGCCGCCGATGCGCCCGCGCGATCGGCAACGGCTTACCGGCCCGTTCGGCGGCCCGCGACGCGGTGTCTGTCACATCCCGCATCACGCTCACAAATCTATACTGCCGCAGATCTTTTCGAGTTCGGTCAGGCAGATCGTCCGCACGTTTCCGATCGCGTCTTCCAGGACCCGCGGATCGCGGGTGAGTGCTTCGACGACCTCGTCCACGACGGTGAGTCCGGCTCGGGCGAGCAGGGTTTTCTCGTTGGTGATCCACTCGCCGCGGGCGGCGAGAATTGCGTGTGCGAAACAGGATGCGGCGACTGCGATCTGGCCCGCGCAGGAGGTGAGGCGGCCGTGCGGAGCGTGGTTCGCCGCGGCGTAATCGAGGGTGAGCTGGGCGTGGGTGGCCCAGACAGGTGGGGCGTTGCGGCGCAACGCGTCCGGATAGGCGGGACGTGGGAGGCAGCCGCGCAGAGTGCGATTGATCGCCAGCTCGGCTACCACCAGGTAGGTGGGGATACCCGCCAGGTGAAAGGCCAGCGGCTCGATCCGGAATCTGCCCGTCTCGGCCGCACGCAGTTGCGCGTCCACGACGTCCAGGTCGCGATAGTGCACGTCGACGCGGCGGTCGTCGATGGTCAGCCACGCACCCCCGTTGAAGACGCCGCCGCCCCACTCCCCCAGCGCGGAGACTCGTCCGGGCCAGCCGACGGCCGTCAGGTCCGCCGGGTCGAACGCGCCGCGATAGTAGACGGCCAGATCCCAGTCACTGTCGGGGCGAGCGACGCCCTGCGCCCGCGACCCGCCCAGTGCCACCGCGGTGACACCCGGTAGTCCTCGCAGCGTGTCGGCGGTCGTGTTCAGGAACGTCTCGTCGTCCACGCTGCTCCGTCCATCGTCGCGACGAAATTCGTTCGCCGCCTTCGGATATCGCCTTCTCCCGATCCGCCGCCGCACCGAACCGCCCCGGCCTCGCCGCCGCTGGTGGTCGAAACTCGCGCGCGGCGAGCCTACGCCTGATCGGGCTGCCGAGGTTCGGGCAGTACCTCGCCGGTTTCCAGCAGGGTCTTGAGGTTCGCCAGGATTGCGGGCCAGCCCTCGGTGATACCCGCGAGCATCGCGCTGCCGGGACCGAATCCATCGTGCACCACGGTGAGTTTCACCTGTTCACCGAGCGGTTCGATCTCGAAGCGCACCCGCGAGCGCGGTTCACTGGACAGTTTCTCGAAATCCTCTGCGCTGAAACCGAATTCGTCGGCGAATGCCTGGTCGACAGTGTGCCAGGTGTAGGACAGCAGACGGTAGGGCCGCGCCTCGAGCACGACCTGTTCGGGGTCCTTGCCGGTCCAGCCGCGCTGGGACCAGATCATCGGCGAGCCGGGCTGCCAGTCGGTGTCGAAACTCGCGCCCCAGTAGCGGCTGGTGAAGGCCGGATCGGTCAGCGCCTGCCACAGCTGACGATCGGTGGTCTTGATGTAGGTCGTGTAGACGAATTCGTTCGATTCGGTCATGGTCACGCTCTCCAATGTGGATTTCAGGTCGGCGAGCAGGTGCACTCGCCCGCGGTCGTAGCGATTGATCCAGCGATCGGCGATGGCGTTGATGGGTTCGGCGTTCAGATAGTGCAACTTCTCCCGGCCGCGACGGCGGGTGGCGACCAGATTCGCCGCCTCCAGCACCGCGAGATGTTTGCTGACGGCCTGCCTGGTCATCGCCAGCCCGGCGCACAGCTCACGCAGCGTCTGACCGTTGTCCGCGTTCAGGCTGTCGAGCAAGCGGCGGCGGCTGGGATCGGCCAATGCCTTGAACACCTCGTCCACATCACCATCCTCCATATGCAACCATCCGGATGCATATCCAGATATTAGGCAGCCAGATGGTTGCATGTCAACACCGGCCCGGTGTCGAAGCCTCCGGCGGCGGGCGGCAGGATCACATCCGTGCTGCGCAACTTTCAGGTGACCAATCACAGATCGCTGGCCGAACCGCAGGAACTGCGGCTGGTCGGCACCCGGGCCGGGGCACTGCCGGCACCCGTGACCGCGGTGCACGGCCCGGCCGCCTCGGGCAAGTCGAGCCTGATCGACGCGCTGGGCCAGATGCGCGACGCGGTGCTGAACTCGGTGACCGGCTGGGACCCGTACGCCGGTCCGGTGCGCAGCCCGCATCTCGGATTCGCCGAGCGCCCTTCGGAGTTCACCGCGACGTTCGTCGCCGAGGGCGTCCCCTACACGTACGGCTTCCGGCTGGACAACGCCGATGTGTGCGCGGAATGGCTGCACAGCCACCCGCACAATCGCAAACGCATCGTCTTCGAGCGCGAGGGCGAGCAGATCCGCATCGGCCCGCAGTTCGAACCGGTGCGCTACGGCATCGGCGCGCTGGCGCCGCTGGTGCGCCCGAACGCGCTGCTGCTCAGCCTGGCCGGGCAGATGTACGCCGAGGCGCTGGTACCGGCCTACCGCTGGTTCTCCGCACAGCTGGACGTCCTGCGCGGGCGGGAGGACGCGCAGGCCATCGCGCGCCGCCTGGCCGGACATCTGTCCCGCTCACCGGAGACCGCCGCCCGGTTGCTGACCCTGCTGCGCTCGGCCGAACTGGGTATCGAGGATCTGCTCATCGCCGAGCCCGACGCGATGTACGCGGACTACCTGCGCGATCTGGACGCCGAAATCGCCGGTGCGGCAAAGGAACTCGATGCCTGCCTGGCATCGCCCGGGCATGCGGCGCAGTTCGAGAGCACGCACGGGCTCAGCCCGACGGCCCTGGAACGCGAACTGAGCAATCTGCGCGCGGCCCGCGACACGCTCTACACCCGGATGGTGACCCGGCGCGGCGCGGGCCTCGGCCTGGTGCACGAGGGCATCGACACGCCGTTCGACATCGCCGACGAGTCCACCGCGACGCTGGCCCTGCTGCGCCTGCTGCCCAGCGTGCTGGACGCCCTGGACACCGGTCGCGTGCTGGCCGTGGACGATATCGACACCGACCTGTCCGGTGACACCGCCGACCGGCTCGTCCAGCTGTTCCAGAATCCCGAGACCAACACCCGTGGGGCGCAACTGATCTACACCACAAGTAACCGGACCCTGGTCGATCGGGGCAACGGCCGCTCGTCCCGCCGCACCACCGTCTGGCAGCTGCGTCGCACGTCGACCGGGACCAGTGAACTGACCGCACACTGAGCCGGGCAGGCGCGGGCCGTGGTCGCCCGGCGCGGCCCGCCGCCGGCTACGCCTAGCATGGTCACCATGCTGCTGCAGATCGTGTTCGTCGTGGTGATCGCCGGTGCGCTGGCGGCCACGGTGATGTTGTACCTGCGCGGACGCGGTGGGGCACCACGCGCCAACGCCGAGTTCGGGACCCTGTACGTCACGGGCGTCAGCCCCCGGCCCGCGGCGCAGGGCGAGCAGTACGTCACGATCACCGGTACCCTCGCCGGCCCGTCGGTCACCGGGGAGACGGTTTACGGCCGCTACGCCTGGGACGTCAACCAGTGGCCCAGCCCCGGCGACGAGATCCCGGTCAGCTACCCGCCCGGCAAACCGCGGCACTGGCAGGTCGCACATCCGGGAGCACGCCCGCCCCTGGGCTCCTGAGCAGCGGAGCCCCGGCGGCGCGGTGACTCCGCCGAACATCCAGCGGCCACCGTCGTCCGCACGCCGCGACGATCGCCGAGCCGAACAGCCCTGCGGCCCAACGCCTGTGCGACACCCGCGGCAATACAACCACGTGACGACTCGTCCGCACACGACCCCGCACCCAGCAGACCCACCAGCGGCCCGACAGGACGCGACACCCTCAGCCGTACAACCACGTGACGACTCGTCCGGACACGACCCCGCACTCGGCAGATCCTCGCCCCGCCCGACAAGGCACGCCTCCTCGCCGAACAACCACGTGACAACCCGGCCCAACAGGACCCGGCACTCAGCAGACCGCCCGACCCGCCCGACAGGGACGACTCGGCGCGGATCACCGCGGCCGGATGTCCGTGCCGCTCAGTCGAAGGTCAGCGATTCGGGATCTTCCGCGAAGGCGCGGGCGATTTCGGTCGCCAGGGACAACGCGCGACGCGCCCAGATCAACGGGGTGTTCGCGAGACCGCAGGCGGGGGTGATCAGGGTGCGGTCGGCGAGGGTTCGGCGGCCCACGCCGAGGCGGTCGACCAGGCGGACCGCCGGTTCGGCCGGTTCGCGCCAGGTGACCGGGGTCGTCGGGGACTGGACGGGAATCAGGCCGAGCGCCAACTGTTTTCCGGCCTCGAGCAGTTCGCCGATATCGTCCAGGTCGGCGGTACGGATCGTGGCGAGATCGAAACCGATTGCGGCCGCGGCACTCGCGCGCAAGAACTCCAGAGCGGGACGGTCCGCACAGGTGTGCACCAGGACCGGGGCGGGCACCGCGGTGATCACCGAGTCCAGCACGGCCAGCGCCTCGGGCGCGGGGACCGCACGCACCGAATCCAGCGCGCTGGTTCCGGGCAGCGATCCCTCCAGCACCGCGGTAGCGGACGGTTCGTCCAGTTGCACAACGACTTTCGCGTCGAGCCGGGTGGCCACCTCGGCAACGTGCCGGGTCAGTCCCTCCGCGAGCGATTCGGAAAGGTCGCGCACCGCACCGGAATCGGTGAGCACCCGATGTCCGTTGCCCAGCTCGAGCTGCGCCGCCAATGTCAGCGGGCCCGCCGCCTGCACCTTGACCGTCCGCCCGGCCCCCGCCGAACCCGTA
The DNA here is from genome assembly GCA_966435935.1 of uncultured Nocardia sp. Taxonomy (GTDB): domain Bacteria; phylum Actinomycetota; class Actinomycetes; order Mycobacteriales; family Mycobacteriaceae; genus Nocardia. The sequence continues at coordinate 438 of CBJNFW010000253.1, read as the reverse complement.
CCCGCCCAAGCTTCTTCGAGTGCGTCGAGATCGGTCCGCAGCAGATCGCGAGCCCGCCGGGACACCGCGCCCGACCGCGCCGTGAGCCGATATCCCCGCGTCGTGGCGTCGAACGGCATATCGACCAGCAGCGCGCCCGACCGCCCGATCATGTCCGAACCCGTTCCGCGACCGGGCAATTCGACCAGGTGCGCCAGATCTCCCAGCTCACCCACGATCGTCGCGGCGGCCTCGCGCGAATCCGTACCGGGCCACGACCCGACCGCCGTCGCGATACCGCCGCGCAACAACTGTTCGACCTGCCCCGCGCTCATCGCACATCCCCTCGGTCGATGCCGGACCACGCGGCATCCATCGCACGCCGCCGCTCGATATCCATCACATGCCACCGCCCGCTGCCGCGCGGCAGCGGTCGCGAAATCCTCACCGACGGGTGTC
>CBJNFW010000252.1:0-12639 GCA_966435935.1 uncultured Nocardia sp. | reverse complement strand
CAGATGATCGACCAGGCGGCGGCCGTATCGATCCTGCAAGGTTGGTTGGACGAACGGAGTGCGGTGCTAAGGTCGGCCGGTGACGCAGGCGGCGGGGTGGGCGAATGAATGACCGCTGGCTCCGTGCCGAAGAACGTCTTCGGCGCAGTACCGAGGAGCGGCGGTACCGTCGCTCGGACAATTGGGCCGAGGCGGACGATCGCGCGGCGCACAGTGCGCAGAACCGGGCCGTGCGCGGCTCGGAGCTGGGCGCGCCGCGCGGCGCCGAGCCCAGGCACGGCCGGCGTGCGCGCCATGCGGCCCCGGACGAGTGGGACGAACGCGAGGACGACACCACGGTCATCCCGGCGTATCGGGACGAGTACGAGGACGGGTATCCCAGCGGCGAGTTCGAGTACGGCGACAACGCCTACACCGGCGGGCATCGATACCTCGATCCGGACGACTACGCCGAGCCGGAGTACGCCGAGGAGTACTACGACCAGGAGCTCCCGGCCGAACCCGCGCCGCGTCGCGCCCCGCAGCGCGGGCGAGGCGCGCGCGGGGAGACCGCTCGCACCCGGTCCGGCGGCACCCGGACGAATCGCAAGCAAGCCGGCGGCAAACCCGCGGCCCGGAAGTCCGGTACTCGTGGATCGGGTGCGGGAGCGCAGCGCACCCGTAAGCCGGGCTCGCGAGACGAGGCGCAACGCGGCCGGTCCGGGCGGGGACGTCGATCCCGGGTCGCCTCCCGTAAAGCGGCCGAGCGCAAACGTCGCCGCCGCAATCTGATCTATGTCGGCACGGTCTTCGTGGTGTTGTTCGCCGTCGCGATGGTCTACGCCGGATACAAGTTCCTCGGCGGCTTCGGCGGACCCGACGATTACACCGGTGCGGCCGGGCCGTTGACGGTCGTGCATGTCGCGCCCGGCGACACCGCGGAACAGATCGCCAAGACGATGGTCGACCGGGGCGTGGTCAAGAGCACCGGCGCGTTCTATCAAGCGGCCGTGCGTGATTCGGGGATGAACTCGGTGCAGCCCGGCTATTACGCGGTGCCGACGCACAGCAAGGGCGCCGATGCGGTGACCGCGATGATGAGCAAGGACGCGCGGGTCGGCAACGTGGTCATCTCCGAGGGGCGGCGGCTGCACGATTCGACCGACGCGAACACCGGTTCCCGCAGCGAGGGGATCTACCGCAAGATCGCCGACGCCAGTTGCATCGGCACCGGCAGCGCGAAGAAATGCGTCACCTACGAGCAACTCGACGCGGCCGGAGCGAGTGCCGATCTGAACGCGCTCGGCGTGCCGCAGTGGGCGATGGACTCGGTGCGCCAGGTGCCTGACCACACTCGTCAGCTCGAGGGTCTGATCGAGGCCGGCACCTGGGATTTCGATCCGAGCGGGACTCCGGAGCAGATTCTGGCCCAACTGGTCAGGCAGAGCGCGAAGAGTTACGAGTCCACCGGACTGCTGAGCACCAACGCCAACAAGCTGAACCCCTATCAGACATTGACGGCGGCGTCGCTGGTCGAGCGCGAGGCCCTGCCTGCCGATATGGCCAAGGTGGCCCGAGTGATCGTGAACCGGCTCGCGGTCGATCAACCGCTGCAGTTCGATTCGACGGTGAACTACACCCTGGACAAGCTCGCGGTCGCCACCAGTGACGCCGATCGGGCCAAGCGCACCCCGTGGAACACCTACGCGATGTCCGGGTTGCCCGCGACGCCGATCGCCTCGCCCTCGCTGGGTGCGTTGCGCGCCATGGAGAATCCGACACCGGGGCCGTGGCTGTATTTCGTCACCGTGGACAAACAGGGCCAAACCCTGTTCACCGACAGCTACAGCGAACATCAGCGCAATATCGAAAAGGCCAGGCAGAGCGGAATTCTCGACAGTGGACACTAACGGCACCGCATCGGTGCGCACGCACCGCCGGGCGGCCGTGCTGGGCAGTCCGATCGCGCATTCCCGCTCCCCGCAGCTGCATCTGGCGGCATATCGCGCTCTCGGCCTGGATTGGAGCTACGAGCGCATCGAATGCACCGCTGAACAGCTGCCCGGTCTGGTCTCCGGACTGGGACCCGAATGGGTCGGTCTGTCGGTGACGATGCCCGGTAAGGTGGCCGCGCTCGAGTTCGCGGCCGAGCGCACCGAGCGGGCGATCCTGGTCGGTTCGGCGAATACGCTGATGCGCACCGCATCCGGATGGCGGGCGGACTGCACCGACGTGGACGGGGTGCGTGGCGCGCTGCGCGGCGGCGGGGTCGAGAAGGTCGCCGAGGCGGTGGTGGTCGGAGCGGGCGGTACCGCGCGGCCCGCGCTGTTGGCGCTATCGGAACTCGGGGCAAACACGGTCACGGTCGTCGCGCGCGACGCGGGCCGGGCCGAGAGCACGCTGGCATTGGCCGGCCGCCTGGGCATGTCGGCGACGGTGATCGATTTCGGCGCGCAGCGGCTCCGGGACGCGTGCGCCCGCGCCGACGCGGTGGTCAGCACGGTGCCCGCGAACGGCGCTGCGGCAGTGGCGGATTCGATCGCCGCGGCGCCGGTGGTGCTGGACGCCATCTACGATCCGTGGCCGACCCCGGTTGCCGAGGCGGTCCTGCGGGCCGGTCATACGGTGATCAGCGGGTTGCAGATGCTGTTGCACCAGGCCTACGGACAGGTCGAGCAGTTCACCGGCGCACCGGCGCCACGTGCGGCGATGATCGCGGCGCTGGAGGGCTGATCCGCCCGGCCGGGTTGCAGAACTGTAACCGGTTACTATTTTTCCGAATGCATCGGCAGGTTAGGGTGGACGACATGAATGCGTGGGTGTTACGCGCCATTGGTCTGGGTGTGCTGACGGTTGTCCTGCGAACCCTGCTGGGCTTCGGGATGATCAACTGGCCGACCCAGGGAGCTTGGATGCGCTTGGTCTGCCTGGTCGTATTGATCGCTGCCGGAGTGGCCTGGGGCCTGTTCGACGGTCGCGGCGATCGCCGGGCTCATCCGGATCCCGAGCGGGGCGGCGCGGATCTGACCATGCTCTGGCTGAAGGCGGGCGTGGTCGGCGGCCTGGGCTCGGGCGTGGTGGCCTGGGCGCTGGATTACATCCCGTCCTTCGATCTCGGCGACAACGGTCTGGGCTTCGAGATCACCGCGGGCGCCGCGTTCATCGTGCTGATGATCTTCGTCCCCGCCATGGTGGGCGTCGGGCTCGGGCGCTTCCTGGTCAACCGGGAGAACAACAAAGCGGCCGCGAACTCGCGGTCCTCGACGGATCACGCCGCCAGCCCAGCCTGACCTCTCGACAACGACGATGCCGTTCCGGATGCGATCCGGAACGGCATCTCGCGTTTCAGCGCGGCCTGTCTACAGCAGGATCGCGCCGCCCTCGGCGGCATCCTCGCGGGCGATGGTGGCGTAGGCGGCGGCCAGCAACGAGGGATCGGGCCCCTCGAGCCGGCCGGGTTTGGCCAGCCCGTCCAGGACGACGAAACGCAGCATCCCGGCTCGGTTCTTCTTGTCGGTCTGCATACCCTCCAGCAGTTGCGGCAGGGCGTCGGCGTCATAGCTGGTCGGCAGGCCCACACTGGCCAGGACGGCGCGATGCCGGTCGGCGGTGGCGTCGTCCAGGCGTCCGGCCAGACGGCCCAGTTCCGCGGCGAAGACCAGTCCCACCGAAACTGCCGCGCCGTGCCGCCACCGATACCGTTCGCGACGTTCGATGGCGTGGCCGAGGGTATGGCCGTAGTTGAGGATTTCCCGCAGGCTGGACTCCTTCAGATCGGCCGCCACCACATCGGCCTTCACCTGGATGGCGCGGCGCACCAGCTCCGGCAGCACATCACCGGTGGGGTCCAGGGCGGCCTTCGGATCGCGCTCGATCAGGTCCAGGATGACCGGGTCGGCGATGAATCCGGTCTTGATGATCTCGGCCATCCCGGCCACGATCTCGTTGTGCGGCACCGTCTCCAGGGTGGCCAGATCGACCAGGACCGCGGCGGGTTCGTGGAACGAGCCCACCAGATTCTTCCCGGCCTCGGTATTGATGCCCGTCTTACCGCCGACCGCCGCGTCCACCATGGCCAGCAGTGTGGTCGGCACGTGGATGACCTGCACGCCGCGCATCCAGGTGGCGGCCACGAATCCGGACAGGTCGGTGGCCGCGCCGCCGCCGAGTCCGATGACCAGGTCCTGGCGGGTGAGTCCGATGCGACCCAGAACCTCCCAGCAGAAACCTGCCACCGGCAGATCCTTACCGGCCTCGGCGTCCGGGATCTCGACGCGATGCGCGTCGATTCCCTTGTCGGCCAGGGCTTTGCGTACCACCTCGGCGGTCTCGGTGAGCGGCGGCTGATGGAAGATGGCGACGGTGCGGACGGCGGGCCGTCCGGTCACCTGTTCGACGAGGTCCTGCAGCAGGCCGCGCCCGATGATCACCGGATACGGCGCTGCGGTGCGGACGTCGATGCGGATCGGGTCGGTCATGCGGTCTGCTCCGATTCTTGTTGTGCTCGTAAGGTGCGTGCGCGGCGTGCCCGGTCCCAGCGGGATCGGCCCGGCGGTGTCGCATCATCCGAAACCTGTTGCGCGCCAGTGGTGTTCGGGGATGCGTCGGTCCGCTCCGATGAATTACCCGAGGCGGTGCGGCGTGAGGTGTCGTCGGCGGCAGTGTCGGGGGCAGGTCGCGGAGTCGGCGGTCCGGCGGGGCGTTTGGCCGCGCGGGAACGTCGTGTACCGGTCGTTCGAGGCGAGACGGCGTTCTGCGGGGCGGGCGCGGCGGCGGTCTCGGTGGCCGGTCGCGGGGGAGCGGCGCGCGTTCCGGATCGGGGCGAACCAGACTGAGATTGTTGTGCCGCAACGGAATTCGATCGCGAGGCGTTTCGTCGTCGCGGGGTGGACGCCTGGTCCGCAGCCGGTTGTGCGGCAGTGCCTCCGGTTCGCCCTTCGGCGGTGGCCGGCGAGTCCGGTGTCGTGTCGCGCCGGCCCTTCGAACGGCGACGGCCACCGCGCCGGGATCGCCGGGAACGGCGGCTGCTGGTCGCGCCGTCGGCGGTCGTGGCGTCCGGGGGAACCGCGTTCGGCTCGGCCGCATCGGCTGTCCGGTCGGGCGGCGTCGCCGACTGCGGTGTGCTGCTCGAAACCGCTTGTGTCGCAGCCTTGTTCGATCCGCGTGAGCGGCCGCCGCGGCGTCGGCGCCGGGATCGCCGGGCGGGGGCGTCGGAGGTGTCGGCGGGACGCGGCGGTGTCACCGCCGGCGCGACGGGTTCGAGGCCGAGCCGGGCCAGGATGTTGCGCACCACCCGGCCGGGGCTGCGGCCGTCGGTGCGTACTCGGACCGAGGCGACCTCACGGTAGAGCGGGCGGCGAAGTTGCATGAGTTCGCGGTATTTGGCCGAGGGGTCGGCACCGGCCAGCAGTGGCCGGTGGGTGGCGGCGCCGGTGCGCCGAAGTCCTTCGGCGACACTGATTTCCAGATAGACCACGGTGCGCTCGCGCAGCAGTTCCCGGGTCGCCGCCGACAGGATCGCGCCGCCGCCGAGTGAGATGATGCCGTCACCGGCCTGCACGGCGCGGCGGACCGTATCCTCCTCGATACGCCGGAATTCGGGTTCGCCCTCGGCGGTGAAGATCTCCGCGATGGTACGTCCGGTCTCGGCCTCGATCATCGCGTCGGTGTCGACCAGTTCGGCCCCGAGTTCCCGGGCCAGTTTGCGGCCGATCGTGGATTTGCCCGCTCCGGGCGGCCCGACCAGCACCACGCAGGGCCGGTGCGGGCCGGTCTCGCGGGTCATGAGACCGTGGAGCCCGATGGCACATGGGGACGGGCGTTGATCCGTTTCAGATAGCCGTCGATATTGCCGATGGTCTCGGGTAGCGAGTCCCCGCCGAACTTATCCAGCGCGGCCTGGGCCACCACCAGCGCGACCATCGATTCCGCGACTACACCGGCGGCGGGCACCGCGCACACGTCCGAACGCTGGTGGATCGCGACCGCCTCGTCACCGGTGCTCATGTCGACCGTGGACAGCGCCCGCGGGACCGTCGAGATCGGCTTCATCGCCGCGCGCACCCGCAGCGGCTCGCCGTTGGTCATCCCGCCTTCCAGGCCGCCGGCCCGGTTCGTCGAGCGCAGCACGCCGTCGGGGCCGGGCCGCATCTCGTCGTGGGCGGCGCTGCCTCGCCGCCGCGCGGTCTCGAAACCGTCGCCGACCTCGACGCCCTTGATCGCCTGAATGCCCATCAACGCGGCCGCCAGGCGCGAATCGAGCCGGTTCTCGCCGCTGGTGAACGATCCCAGCCCGACCGGCAGGCCCTCCACTACGACCTCGACCACGCCGCCCAGGGTGTCGCCGTCCTTCTTCGCGGCCTCGATCTCCGCGATCATCGCCGCCTCGGCGTCCTTGTCGAACGCGCGGACCGGGCTCTCGTCGATCGCGGGCAGATCCGCGGCGCCCGGCACGACACCGGCGGGCGCGGTCGCGGTGCCGATGGATACGACATGGGAGATGACCTCCACGCCGAATGCCTGGCGCAGGAAGTGCCGCGCGACCGTGCCCACGGCGACCCGGGCCGCGGTCTCGCGGGCGCTGGCCCGTTCCAGGACCGGACGCGCGTCGTCGAAGCCGTATTTGAGCATGCCGGAGTAGTCCGCGTGACCCGGGCGGGGCCGGGTGAGCGGCGCGTTGCGGGCCAGTTCGGCCAGTTGCGCCTCGTCCACCGGATCCGCGGCCATCACCTCGGTCCACTTGGGCCACTCGGAGTTCGCGATCTCGATCGCCACCGGACCGCCCATCGTGCGCCCGTGCCGGACGCCGCCGATCACGGTGACCTGGTCGGCCTCGAACTTCATCCGCGCACCGCGGCCGTAGCCCAGGCGTCGACGCGCCAACTGCCCCGAGATATCGGCAGAGGTCACCTCGACGCCGGCCACCATCCCCTCGAGGATCGCGACGAGGGCGGGACCATGGGATTCTCCGGCAGTTATCCAGCGCAGCACGTCTCCTATCTTTCCACGTCAACACCGCTGCCCGGACATCTGGCCCGCCGTGGTGCGAACGGGCGCGCCCGATCGCAGCGCGGTGCGGGCCCGCGTGGGCCGGTGAACGGATGGCGAAATCGCAGCTACGCGGGCATCGTGCCGCGGACCGGTATCGAGCCGGGGAACGCGGACCGTGACCGGGTCAGCGAGCCAGCAGCAGCGCGGTGAGCGTCGCCAGGCACATGGCCGGTCCGTGCGGCAACGCCCGATCCGCGGGACCGGCCCGGGCCGGCCGGCCACGCACCCGGATCACCATTCCGGCCAGTGCGGTGAGAACAGGGGCGGCGAGCGCGGCCCACACCCACACCTGCGCGCCGCCGCAGGCCGCCGCCGCCCCGAGTCCGAACGCCAATTTCACATCTCCCGCACCGAAGGCGGCCGGAAACACCAGATGAATCAGCAGATAGGGCGCCGCGAGCAGGAGTGCGCCGACCATCGCGGCGGTGCCGTGTCCGGTCGCCGTCGCGACAGCCGGTACGGTTACCGCGCCGGCCGCGGTGAGCACATTGGGCAGGCGGCGCTCACGCAGATCGATGACGCTCAGCAGAACGCACCATCCGGTAAAGGCCAGGAACGTGGCGGCAGTGGCGAAGGACATGAGCTAATCGTGCCCGCGCCGAAGCGGCCGCGGCGGCCTCGACCAGGAAATGTGGATTACTCCACGATTGTGAATAACAACTGCTTCAGAAGTTTGCCGGGCAGGACGTTCGCCCAGCATGCCGAGCGGGAAGCAGATCCGGCCGGGCTGTGTAGCAGCATGGGGATACGACATGGGGATGTTCCGCCCGGACAGCGGTAGCGTTGAAACCATGTCTGCTGATCACGGTGCCCGGCGCCCCGACCACGGGGCCCGCCGGGCCGCGCTGCGGGACCTGCTGGTGGAGAACGGGGTCGATGCCCTGCTGGTGACGGACCTGGTGAACATCCGGTATCTGACCGGATTCACCGGATCCAATGCCGCCCTGCTGGTGTATGCCTGGGACACCTCCGAGGCGCGCACCGTGATCTGCACCGACGGCCGGTACATCACCCAGGTCGGCGAGCAGGTGCCGGATCTGCGCGCGGAGATCGCGCGGGCCAGCGCGCGGCGGATCGTGGAACTGGCCGGGGAGTGGCAGACCGGTCGCGTCGGCTTCGAGAGCCACGTCGTCACGGTCGACCAGCATCGCGGCTTCATCGAACAGGGCACCGGGCTGGAACTGGTCGCGGTGCCCGGTCTGGTGGAACAGCTGCGCATGGTCAAGGACGACTACGAGGTGGACCGGCTGCGCGCGGCCTGCGCGGCGGCCGACGCGGCGCTGGCCGTGCTGCTCGAGCGAGGCGGTATCCGCCCCGGCCGCACCGAGCGGCAGGTCGCGCGGGACCTGGAGTGGCTGATGTTCGAGCATGGCGCGCGGGCGGTGGCATTCGAGACCATCGTCGCCGCGGGCGCGAATTCGGCTGTGCCGCATCATCGTCCCACCGATGCGGTGCTGGCCCCGGGCGATTTCGTGAAACTCGACTTCGGCGCGGTCGTCGACGGCTACCACTCGGATATGACCCGAACCGTGGTTCTCGGCGAGCCCGACGACTGGCAGCGTGAGGTGTACGGCCTGGTCCGGGAGTCGCAGCGGGCGGGGCGCAAGGCGTTGAAGCCGGGGGTGGGATGCGACGAGGTGGACGCGGCCGCGCGCGGCGTGATCGAGGCGGCCGGGCACGGCAAGCTGTTCGTGCACGGGCTCGGTCAAGGCGTCGGTCTGCGTATCCACGAAGCGCCCGGTCTCGCGAAAACCGGCACGGGTACACTGCTCGATGGCGTGGCGGTGACCGTCGAACCAGGTGTGTACTTCCCGGGCCGCGGCGGTGTCCGGATCGAGGATACCCTCGTGGTACGCGAGGGGGGTCCCGAGCTGCTCACGCTCACCAGCAAAGACCTGACCGTCGTCGATTGACGCGCGGCCCGAGAACAGGAGATCCGAGGACAGTGGCGGACACCAGCGACTTCAAGAACGGCCTCGTGCTGAAGATCGACAATCAGCTCCAGCAGATCGTCGAGTTCCAGCACGTCAAGCCGGGCAAGGGGCCCGCGTTCGTGCGCACCAAGCTGAAGAACGTGCTGTCCGGCAAGGTGGTCGACAAGACGTTCAACGCCGGCGTGAAGGTCGAGACCGCGACGGTCGACCGGCGCGATATGACCTACCTGTACCACGACGGGTCGGACTACATCTTCATGGACGGCGACACGTTCGACCAGATCAACCTGGGCGAGAACGTGCTGGGCAAGTCCGCGGGCTTCCTGCTGGAGAACATGCAGGTCCAGGTCGCGATGCACGAGGGCGAGGCGCTGTACGTCGAGCTGCCCGTCGCGATCGACGTCGTGGTCACCCACACCGAGCCGGGCCTGCAGGGCGACCGGTCCAGCGCCGGCACCAAGCCCGCCACCGTGGAGACCGGCGCCGAGGTGCAGGTGCCGCTGTTCATCAACCAGGGTGACAAGCTGCGCATCGATACCCGCGACGGTTCCTACATCAGCCGCGTCAACTCCTGATCCGAGGGAAGAAGCCAGCGACTGTGGCCGATCAGCCCGGGGACAAGAAGTCCCAGTACAAGAAGCTCGGCGCCCGGCACAAAGCGCGCCGGCGCGCGGTGGACCTGCTGTTCGAGGCAGAGGCGCGCGACATCGACGTGACCGAGCTGATCGCGGAGCGGGTGCAGTTGTCCACCGGTGACGATTCGGTCGCACCGGTGAACCCGTACACCAGCACCCTGGTCGAGGGCGTGGCCGACGATCTGGATCGGGTGGACGGCACCATCGAGTCGTACCTGCAGGACTGGACGCTCCCGCGGCTGCCCGCCGTGGACCGCGCCATTCTGCGGGTCGCGGTGTGGGAGTTGTTCCACGCCAACGACGTTCCCCCGGTCGTGGCTGTGGACGAGGCGGTGGAGCTGGCCAAGGAGTTGTCCACCGACGATTCGCCGAGCTTCATCAACGGTGTGCTGGGCCAGGTGGTCCGCGTGGCGCCCCAGGTCCGCGCGGCCGCGGCGGCCACTCGAAACACACCGGTTTCAGGGTCCGAAGGTTAGGTCGTCCGGGACGCGCGGAGTCGTTCCGCGATCGGGCCGAAATCCCGCCGGGTCGGGGCTTCGGCCCGATCGCGTCATTCGGCGGTGTGATTCGGTCGCAGGATGATCGTTCCGGTCGTTCGCCGTTCCTGGACGAGCCGGTGTGCGTAGGCCGCTCGATCCAGCGGCAGGGTCCGGTCGATCAGGGGCTCGAGTCCGCCCGCGGCGGCGCGGTCGAGCGCTTCGGCGCGGGCCGCGCCCACCAGTTCCAGCCAGGCCGTGCCCGCGCAGCCGGTATACGTGAGACCGCGGGCGAGCAGATCCGTGGCGGTAATGGGGGCGGGCTGTCCCGACAGCGAGCCGTAGCCGAGCATCCGGCCGCGCAGCGGGGTCATCAGATCCAGGAGGTCGGCCGCGGCCTGTCCGCCGATCGACTCGAAGACCACGTTGATCGTGTTGTCCCCGAGAATGTTTCGCAGGCGGGTTGGCCACTGCGGGTCACGATGGTCGACGACCTCGTCCGCACCGAGCGCGCGGGCGCGATCGGCTTTCTCCCCACCCGCGGTGGCGATGACGCGCTTCGCGCCGAACTCCTTCGCCAACTGGGTGAGATATCCCCCGACCCCGGTGGCAGCGGCCTGGACCAGAACCGTCTCCGCCCCGGTGAGTGCGGCGCGCCGCAGCAGTGCCAGCGCGACCGAACCGCCCATCAGCACGGCGGCCGCCTGCTCGGTCGGCAGCCCGGCCGGAATCCCGGTCGCGGATTCGGCCGGGACGCAAACCTTTTCCGCATAGGCTCCCGATCCCGCCGTGACCGCGACGACCCGCGCGCCGAGCAGCGCGGAGTCCACGCCAATGCCGACCTCGGTGACCGATCCGGCCGCCTGGAACCCGAATATCGCGGGGAGTTCGGCGGCCATCGGGAAAAGCCCTCGGCGCAGGGCGATTTCGGGGTAGAGGACCGGAATCGCGGTGGGCCGCACGAGGATCTGGCCGGGGCCGGGGCGCGGATCGGGCAGTTCGCGGGCGAGGAGAACCTCGGGCTCGCCGACGGCGGTCATTACGATGGCCTGCATCGAAACTCCATAAGTGGACTGGTGGTCAAGTTGTCGTGTTCGACGATATGGACCGCCGGTCAAGTTGTCAACGAAGGGACGGCATGGCCGACGAACCCCGCAAGGAACGCGCCGATGCCGCGCGCAATCGGCGCGCCATCCTCGACGCGACGGCGGCGTTGTTCGCCGAGCACGGTGCGGCCGGAGTCACGATGGAGCGCGTGGCGGCAGCCGCCGGGGTAGGGAAGGGGACCATTTTCCATCGCTTCGGCTCACGTGCGGGCCTGCTGCAGGAATTGGTCGGGGAGCGGGCGTTCGCGCTGCGTGAGGCGGTCGTGCACGGGCCGCCGCCGCTCGGGCCGGGTGCGCCGGCCGCGGAACGGCTCGTGGCGTACTTCGACGCGATGACGGATCTGGCGCTGGACAACCTCGAGCTGGTCGTGGCGTATCAGACGGTGCATGAGCACCCCGAACGCGAGAAACTGCATTCCTTCTGGGCGGCGCACATCACCGGGCTGTTGCGGGAGGCGCGGCCGGAACTGGACGCGCAGGCCACGGCCGCACTGCTGATGGCGCCGCTGGGCAGTGAGATCGTCGTCCGCACGGTGCAGACGCTGGGACGGGAACGAATCCGGCAGAGTATGCGAGAACTAGTGGCCTCGGTACTCGCGCAGCGGTGAGCGTCCCGGCCCGGTGCGGCTGAATGCCGATCCGGGCCGGGACCGGCTGTTATCGGGCCGAGCCGCTGGGCGATGGCGCGGGTGGGGGTGCGGCAGGCAGCGGCTTGCCGTTTAGCAGGGCCCGGCAGTACTCGTCCGGGTGTCCGGCCTGCTTGCAGTTCACCCACTGGACCTGGCCGTCGGTCCAGGCATCGGCGTTCGCCGCCGGTGCCGCGACTCCCAGAGCGCAGCAGAACGCCAGGCCGATCATGGGAACAATCTTTCTCAACGCAACCCCCGGATCAATCGTGTACATCAGCTCGGGTTACCAGCATGCCATGGTCCGCAAACATCCAGCGAAAAGATTTATCTGAGTCGCTCAACCGGTGATCAGCAGCGCGCCGACCGCGGCCGCGGTCGCGGTGACGGCCAGCGCGAGCCCGGTGGCCAGGAATCGGCGCATCGGCACCCGCACGCCATGGGTGCGGCAGAACTCCAGGCACAGCAGCGTGGCCAGGGATGCCCATGGCGTGACCACCGATCCGACGTTCGTGCCGATCAGCAAGGCCAGCAACTGATTTCGATTACCCGGAGGTATCACCGCTTCGCCCGCGGTGTACGCGGGCAGGTTGTTGGCGACATTGGACAGCCCGGTTCCGGCGGCCGCGGCGCGCAGCGCCCCCGAGACACCGGGGTCGTCGCCGATCAGGGTGTGCATCAGCGTGCCGAGTCCGAACCGGCTCAGCGTGGGCACCACCAGGAACAATCCGACCACGAAGATCAACAGCTGCCAGGGGATCAGTGACCAGCGCAATACCCGACGGTCCGGGATGGCGAACGCCGCCATCGCAAGCAGCGCCGCCGCGGCCGCG
>CBJNFW010000251.1:0-12690 GCA_966435935.1 uncultured Nocardia sp. | reverse complement strand
AACTCGCTCGTGTCCGCCTGCCCGTCCACGGAAGGATGGTCCAGCGGCAAACGCGGCGCCTGCACGAGACCCGCCAGCTGTGGCCGCCAGTACGACAATTGCGGTGCGGCGACGGAGTTCTCGTCGTCGTCGGTAGCGATGACCGCGCGCTGCCACAGGGTGAAGTCCGCGTACTGCACCGGCAGCGGCGCCCAGCCCGGCGCGTTGCCCTCGAGCCGCGCGAGATAGGCGGTGACCAGGTCGCGGGCCAACGGGGCCAGCGATACGCCGTCGGCCGAAATATGGTGCACGACAACGACGAGCAGGTGATCGCCCGTGGCCGGATCGGAGCAGAGGCGGGCCCGCACCGGCGGATGCGCGGTCACGTCGAATCCGGTGGCCATCACCTCGCTCACCCGGCCGAGATCCTCGGCCGTGGCGGTCTCGACCGGCACACCGTCCGGCAGTGTCTCGGCGACCGAGAGGATCTCCTGATGCGGCTCGCCACCGGGGCCGGACAGCGGGAATCGGGTGCGCAGCGATTCGTGCCGTTCCAGCACGTCCAGGACGGCGTTGCGCATCGCCTCGACGTTCAGCTCGCCGGTGAGGCGAATCGCGAACGGCAGGTTGTAGACCGGCGAATCCGGATCGATCTGGTTCAGCAGCCACATCCGCTGCTGTGCCAGCGACAGCGGCACGATCGCCGGTCGCTCGGCACGGACCAGCGGCGGGCGCTGCGCGGCATCGCCCGCGCCCGGCACGATTCCGGCCGCGAGCGCGGCCACCGTCGGGGTGTCGAACAGCGCGCGCACCGAGACCCGGGCGTTCAGCGCCGCGCCCAGCCGCGCGACCACCTGCGTCGCGATCAGGGAATTGCCGCCGAGACCGAAGAAGTCGTCGTCCGCGCCGACCCGTTCCACACCGAGCACCTCGGCGAACACCCGGGCCACGATCTCCTCGATCGGGGTCGAGGGGGCGCGGAACTCGCGAGCGGCGAACGTCGGGCGCGGCAGCGCCTTGCGATCCAGCTTGCCACTCTGGTTGAGCGGCAACGCGTCCAGCTCCAGCACGGTCACCGGCACCATGTAGGACGGCAGGGTCCGGCCCAGCGCGGCACGCAACCGGTCCGGTTCGATCCGCGCGCCCGGCGCCGCGACCGCATAACCCACCAGCTGGTCACCGATCTCGGAGGCGATCACCGCGACCGCGGCGTGCGCGACCTCCGGCTGCGCGCCCAGGGCCGATTCGATCTCGCCGAGTTCGATGCGCTGGCCCCGGAGCTTGACCTGGAAATCGCTGCGGCCGAAGTACTTCAGCACACCCTGCGACGTCCACGCGGCCAGGTCGCCGGTGCGGTACATCCGCCCGCCGGAGCCGAACGGGTCGGCGACGAAACGTTCCGCGGTCAGCTCCTCGCGCCCGATGTAGCCGCGGGCCAGCTGATCTCCGGCGATGTAGAGCTCACCGGTCACCCCGGCGGGCACCGGACGCAGCCGCGAATCCAGCACGTAGACACGGCTGTTCCAGCCGGGCGCGCCGATCGGCAGCCCGCCCTGCTCGTTCCCGGTCGCGAGCAACGTGGTCACCGCGATCGTGGTTTCGGTGGGGCCGTACACGTTCAGCGTGTCCACGTCGCCGAGTTCCCGCAGCGCGGCCACGGTCTCCGCGGGCAGCAGCTCACCACCGGAGATCACCAGGCGCAGCGACGGCAACGATCCCGCCGCGGCGTGCGAGACGAACACCGACAGCATCGACGGCACGAAGTCGGTGACGGTGACCCGCTGCGCCGCAATGGTTTCCGCGATGTACTGCGCGTCGCGGTGGCCGTCGTGGGTGGCCAGGACGAGCGTGGCCCCGACGCGCAGCGGCAGGTAGTAACCCCAGATCGAGTCGAAGGTGACCGCGGCCTTGAGCAGGTAGACGTCGTCCGGGTGCACCGGGTACTCCGCCTGCATCCAGGTCATGTGATTGACCAGCGCGCCCTGCGACACCGCGACGCCCTTGGGCCGCCCGGTGGAACCCGAGGTGAACATGACGTAGGCCAGGTTCTCCGGGCGCACCGGGCGCACCAGCTCCTCGGTGGCCAGCGGGCCGCAGTCCAGATCGCTCATGTCCACGGTATCGATGGCCAGCACCTCGACGCCTTCGGGCACCGGCACGGCGTCCGCGGTGGTGGTGAGCACGCAGACCGGTCGCGCGGTGCGGAAGACGTACTCGATGCGCTCGGCCGGATGATCCGGGTCCACGGGCGTGTACGCACCACCGGCGCTGCGAACCGCGTAGATGGCGATCATCAGCTCCGGCGACCGCCGGATCGCGATGCCGACCACCGAGTCGGCCCCCACGCCACGCGAGATCAACAGGCGGGCAAGTCGATTGACGCGCTCACCGAACTCGCGGTAGGTCAGTTCGGTGCCCTCGTAGACCAGTGCGGTTCGATCCGGATATTCCTGCACCGCGCGGCGGAACCCCGACTGCAACTGCTCGGGATCGATCGGGTGGGCGGTGTCGTTCCACTCGTGCAGTACGCGCTCGCGTTCTGCCGCGTCCAGCACGTCGATGCTCTCGACCGGCTTCCGCGGATCGGCCACGAGCGCATCCAGCACCCGAACCATCCGCGCGGCAAGGGTTTCCACCTCGTCGTCGGAAAAGCGGCTGCGCAGGTACTTCCAGGTCACCTCGAGCGTCGACTCGGCCAGCACCACCAGCGTCAGCGGGTAGTGCGAATCGTCCACCATGCCGACTCCGGTGACGGTCATCCCGTCGATGGAGCTGGCGGCGGCGATCGCCTCCTCATTCAGCGGATACGATTCGAAGACCAGCAGGCTGTCGAATTGCGTTGCGTCACCGGCGATCTGCTGGATCTCGGTGAGCCCGACATGATGGTGCTCGAACAGGGCGACCTGCGCACGCTGCAATTCGCGCAGCAGGTCGGCGACGGTGACCCCGCCCTCGACCCGGACCCGCACCGGCACGGTGTTGACGAACAGGCCCACCATCGATTCCACGCCGGGCAGATCCGCCGGACGGCCGGATACCGCGGCGCCGAACACCACGTCGTCGCGGCCGACGAGCCGGCCCAGCAGGATGCCCCAGGCGGCCTGGACCACGGTGTTCACCGTGACGCCCAGTTCCGCGGCGTAGTCGGCGATCCGGCGGGTGGCCTCGGCATCGAATCCGGTGACCACCTTGCCGATTTCGTAGTTCTCGGCCGTCTTCGGTTGCGGCGCGAGCAATGTCGGCTCGTCCACGCCCGCGAGCGCCTCGCCCCACAGCCGCAGCGACTCGTCCCGGTCCCGGTGCGACAGCCAGGTCAGGAAGTTCCGGTAGGACTCCGGGCGCGGGAGTGCGGACGCGTCGCCGCGAGTGGCGTACAGCAGCAACAGGTCTCGCAGCAGCACCGGCATGGACCAGCCGTCGAGCAGGATGTGGTGCGTGGTGATCGCCAGATGCCACCGGTCGGATGCGCTTCGGTACACCGCGAATCGCAGCAGCGGCGCGGTGGACGGGTCGAAATGCGTTGCGCGGTCCGCGGCTGTGCGGCGGCGCAATTCGGGTTCGCGCTCGTCCTCGGGCAGCGCGGTCAGGTCCTCCTCGCGCCAGGGCACGGTGACCCGGTCCAGGACCACCTGCACCGACTGCCCCTCGGCGCCGGTGGCGAAGGCGGCACGCAGGCTCGGATAGCGGTCCACGATCGCCTGTGCGGCCGTGCGCAACCGGGCCGTGTCCACGGTGCCGCCGAGGTCCACCCGGGCCTGGATGGTGTAGACGTCGACCGTGGACTGCGTCAGCATCGTGTGGAACAGCAGTCCGGACTGCAGCGGCGAGAGCGGCCAGATCTCCGACAGCGCCGGGTAATTGCGCTCCCACACCGCGATATCGGACTGCGCCGCCCGCACCAGCGGCAGATCCGACGGGGTCAGCCCGCCCGCGTCCGGACGTTGCGCGTGTCCGGCCAGCGCGGTCAGCGCGGCGACCCACAGATCGGCGAGTTCCTGCACCCGCTCGCGGGACAGCAAACCGGCCGGGAACGCGAACGACGCGCCCAGCTGCGGTCCGTCCGGACCGTCGGTGACGATCGCGTTGATATCGATCGCGCCGTTGGCGGGCATGTCGCGATCCAGTTCGGCGTCGAAATCGCCCAGTTCACCGGTCGGCGCCCAGCCCGATTCGGCGAGCTCCGCGGCCTCGCCGCCGGCCGCGATCCGGCCCAGGTAGTTGAACGTGATCTGGCCGAGATCCCGTAGCTGCCCGGAGGTTTCGGGGTTGAAGTGGCTCAGCAGGCCGAACCCGAGCCCCCGGCCCGGCACCGCCAGCAGCTGTTCCTTGATGGCCTTGAGCACATCACCGGCGGCCGGGCCGCCGTCGAACACCGCCGCGAAATCGGCATCCGCGAGATCGAGCCGGACGGGATACGCACTGGTGAACCAGCCGACGGTACGCGACAGGTCCGCGCCCGGCACGAAATCGTCCTCGCGGCCGTGCCCCTCGAGCCGGACCAGCACCGCCCCGCCCGTCGCGTCGCCGCGCCAGCGGCTCACCGCCAATGCCAGCGCCGACAGCAGCGCGTCGTTGGCGCCGCCGCGGAACTTCGCGGGAATCGTGGCCAGCGCCGCCTCGGTCACCTCCGGCGGCACCGTCACCCGCAACCGCTCGACGGTGGCCAGGGTGTCGACGGCGGGGTCGAACGCACGCGAACCGAGCTGCGGATCGTCCGTCTGCGAAATCTCTTGCCACAGCGGCAGTTCCGCGACGACTTCGGGCCGCCGCGCCGCCGCGGCCAAGGCGTGCGCCCAGCGCCGCATCGAGGTGCCGACCGCGGGCAGCGCCACCGGCTGCCCGGCCGCGATCTGCAGCCAGGCCACCATCAGATCCGGAATGAGGATGCGCCAGGACACCCCGTCGATCACGAAGTGATGCGCGACGACGAGCAGGACGTCGTGGCGACCGGGCGTCCGAGCGTCCGGCTCGCTCCGGAAGGCGAATCGGACGAACTGCACCATGGCCGCGCCCGCGGGATCCAATCGGCCCAGCGCCGCATCGAATTCCGCGCTCGCCCGGCGGCCGAGTTCGGCCTCGTCGATATCGGCGGGCAGCTCCACCCGATGCACCAGCGCGGCCGCATCGACCGCACCCGGGGCGAGGGCCTCGAAAGTCCAGCCCTGCTCGGCATTTCCGCGCAGACGCGAACGCAGCACGTCGTGGTGATCCAGCACGGCGTTCAGCGTGGCGAGCAACGTCTCGTCGTCGAGTTCGTCGGGCAGCCGCAGCGTCATCGACTGGGAGTAGCGCCGATACGCCGGCCCCTTGGCCAGGGTGGCCGCCATCAGCGGCGTCAGCGGCATCTCGCCGACCCCGCCGCCGGGCAGTTCGGCGAGCTGTTCACGCGCGGATTCGCCTACGGCGGTAGCGATTTCGGCCAGGCCGGCGACCGTGCGGTGGTTGAACACGTCCTGCGCGGTGAAGGCGAGGCCGCGGGCCTTGGCGCGCGAGACGAGCTGAATCGACAGAATTGAGTCGCCGCCCAGCCCGAAGAACGAGTCGTCCACACCCACCCGCTCGACGCCGAGCAACCCGGCGAAGAGTTCGGCGATCAGGATTTCGTTCTCGGTGACCGGCGCGCGGAATTCGGCGGCCTCGAAGACCGGCTCGGGCAGCGCCGCGCGGTCGAGCTTGCCGACCGGGGTGAGCGGGATCGCGTCGAGCACCATGATCAGGGTCGGAATCATGTACGCGGGCAACGATTCCGCGAGGAATTCGGCCAGCCGGCCGGTGTCGACTGCGGTTCCCGCACGCGGCAGGACATACGACACCAGCGCCTTGGAACCCGAGGGGAGCGTGCGGTCCAGCGTGGCCGCGTAATCGATGTCCGGATGTGCGGTCAGCGCGTTGTCGATCTCGCCGAGTTCGATGCGCACACCGCGGATCTTCACCTGGAAATCGGTACGGCCGAGATATTCGATCGTGCCGGATTCGGTGCGCCGCACCAGATCTCCGGTCCGGTACAGCCGCGCTCCCGGCTTGGCGGTCTCGGCGTCGAACGGGCTGGCGACGAACCGCTCCGCGGTCAGGCCGGGCCGGCCCAGATATCCGCGCGCCAGCGCCGGGCCGGACAGATACAACTCGCCGGTCGTGCCCGCCGGCACCGGCCGCAGCCGCGCATCGAGCACGAACGCGCCCATCCCGGGAACCGCGGTGCCGATGGTGACCAGCTCGTCCGGGTGCAGTGCGCCGGTGGCGGTCGCCAGAATGGTGGCCTCGGTGGGCCCGTAGCCATTGAGGAAGGTGCGTCCGTCCCGGGCCCAGCGGCCGACCAGTTCGGGGCCGAACCGGTCGCCGGCGACCATGACGGTCCGCAGGTCGTCCAGTCCGGTCGAATCCACCGACTCCAGCGCGCCCGGGGTGATCAGCATGTGCGTCACGCGTTCGCGCCGCAGCAAATCGGCCAGTTCGTGTCCGCCGAACACCTGTGGCGGCGACACGATCAGCGTCGCGCCCGAGGAGAAGGCCAGCATCAGCTCCAGGACCGAGACGTCGAAGTTCGGCGAGCAGACATGCGCCACCCGCGACTCCCGGTCGACACCGAACGACTCCCGCATGGCGGTCACCAGGCTGCCGAGACCGCCGTGGCCGACCACGACGCCCTTGGGCCGACCGGTCGAGCCGGACGTATAGATGTAATAGGCCGGATGCAGTTCGGACACCGTCCGCACCCGGTCGGCGTAGGAAACCGGGTGCGCTGGGTGTGCGGCGATCCGCTCGGCATGTGCCGGATCGTCCAGTTCGATCCACTCCGGACCGGCGGCGAACGCGGCGCGGTGGGCGGTCGTGGTCAAGCCGAGCACGGCGCCGGAATCGGACAGGATGTGCTCGATGCGCTCGGCCGGATAGGCCGGGTCCACCGGGACGAACGCCGCACCGGTCTTGGCGATCGCCCAGACGGCCAGGACCGATTCGATACTGCGCGCGATACCGACCGCCACCGCGTCGTCGGCGCCGATCCCCCGCGCGATGAGCTCACGGGCCAGGCGCGAGGACGACTCGTCCAGCTCGCGATAGGTCAGCTGCCGAACGTCGGCCGGATCACCGGAGGCACTGAATCGGATCGCGACGGTGTCGGCCGCGTACTCCACGGCGGCGGTGAGCAGGCTCGGAAAAAGCACACTCCCCCGCCGGCGATTTCCGCGCGACTGCTGACGCCCTGTATTCGTTCTCACCGTGCCGAATGGTACCGGTCAAGCCCCGTCGGGCGCTGTCGTGGTTGCCCCGGCCGATCGACGTGCGACCGCACACCGGCGGCCAAGGGCCGCCCGGTCCGTAGGCCGATCCGTGCGACGCTCCCCGTCCTGGGTTCTTCGTAGTGCCGTGCTGCCGAGTTCACCGCAGGGTATCGCCCGCAACGGACCCACTGTTTCAGTGTGCGCCCGGCACCGGGCCCCAAGGGTGCCCGGCTCGGCTTTCCGCCCTGGCTCGCGCAGGTCGTGGCCGCGATCACCACACGCCCCGGAGCGGCCGGTCGACATGTGGCAGCCGCCACCGAGGGCATCGATCACGTCTCGTACGCCGAGTTCGCAACGCCGTATCACCTCGCCGCGGCCGCCGCACGGATAAATTGGACTGCGGGGGGAGGACGACGCCGGGGTGAAGGGAGAAGTAGGGTGCAGGCCGAGACAAGTGAGTTCTACGGACAGGGCGGAAGGGTCTTCTGTCGCTCCTGGGTTCCCGGGGACCGGGTGCGCGGGGTGATCGCTCTGGTGCACGGGGTCGCCGAACACTCCGGACGATACGAACACGTCGGGAAGCGCTTGGCGGACAGCGGTTTCGCGGTCTACGCACTCGACCATATCGGACATGGGCGCTCGGCCGGGCACCGCGCGAACATCGACTCGATCGACGGCGCGGCCGACAATGTCGCCGCACTGCTGGAGCTGGCCTCGCAGCGTCATCCCGGCGTTCCGCGCTTCGTGCTCGGGCACAGCATGGGCAGCCTCGTCACCCTCTACCTGGCCACCCGCGCCCCGCTGGTCGTGGCCGGTGTGGCGATCTCCGCACCCCCGCTGGACATCTCCGCGGGCAACGCCCTGCAACGCGCGCTGGCTCCCGTACTGAGCCGATGGATGCCGAACCTCGGTGTGCTACAGCTGGATTCCGCCACGATCAGCCGCGACCCCGAAGTCGTGCGCGCCTACGACACCGATCCCCTGGTCTTTCGCGGCAAACTCCCCGCACGCACCGGTGCGGAAATGCTGGCGGCCACCGAGACCGTCACCGCCCGGCTGGACCGGCTGACCGTCCCGACTCTGGTGCTGCACGGCGCCGCCGACGCGCTGGCCGCCCCGTCCAGCGCGGACACCATCGAACAGCGCGCGGGTGCGAGCGATCTCACGGTCATCCGTTATCCGGGCCTCTACCACGAGATTTTCAACGAACCCGAGCAGGACGCGGTGCTCGGCGACCTGGTCGGCTGGCTGGAGAAGCATTCGGGCACCGGGTAGCATCCGGCCATGAGCACTCCCACCGAGGGCCGCGTCGCCTTCATTCGCGCCAGCTGGCACCGTCCCATCGTGACGCGGGCGTACGAAGGTTTTCTGGCCGAGTACCGCGACCTCGGCTTCGATCCGGCGACTGTCGAGGTCTTCGACGTGCCCGGGGCGTTCGAGATTCCGCTGCACGCGCAGCGGCTGGCCCGCACCGGCCGCTACGGCGCGATCGTCGCCTCGGCCCTGGTCGTCGACGGCGGCATCTACCGCCACGAATTCGTCGCCTCGGCCGTGATCGACGGGCTGATGCGGGTGCAACTCGACAACGACGTGCCGGTGTTCTCGGTGGTGCTGACCCCGCACCACTTCCACGAGCACAGTGAGCACGTGACCTACTTCACCGAACATTTCGTCACCAAGGGCGCCGAGGCCGCCCGTGCGCTCGCGACCACGCTCAGTTCGCTGCGCGACCTGCCGGTGGGCTGAGTCCGCCGGCGGAATCGTCCGGCGCCGCGGCGGATTGGCCGAGACGGTCGGCACGGGCATGCAGATATCGTTGCCGCGGCAGGGTTTCGGCTCGGTTCGCGGCGGCGCGATAGGCCTGGCGCGCGGCTTCGCGGTCACCGAGCAACTCCAGCAGATGCGCCCGCACGGCATCGACGCGGTGATCGTCCGGCAGCCGGGCGGCGACGTCGTCGACCAGCGCAAGCCCTGCCCGCGGCCCACGTGACATCGCCACGGCGACAGCGTGATTGAGCGCCACCACCGGATTGTCGCCGAATGCGAGCAGCCGCTCGTAGAGGGCGGTGATCTGCGGCCAGTCGGTGGCGGCGTAGTCGGCGGCCTCGTCGTGCACGGCGGCGATCGCGGCCTGCAACTGATAGGGCCCGACATCCCCGCGTGGCAGAGTGGCGGTGATCAGCTCGACACCTTCGGCGATATCGTCCGCGCGCCACAGACTTCGATCCTGGTCCGCCATCGGTATCAGCTCACCACCCGCGCCGATGCGGGCCGGGCGACGCGCGTCGGTGAGCAACATCAGCGCCAGCAGTCCGGCGGACTCGCCGTCGCCGGGCAGCAGACGATGAGTCAGGCGCGCCAATCTGATTGCCTCGCTGGATAATTCGGCCCGATACAGTAGCGAGCCCGCGGTCGCCGCATACCCCTCGGTGAAGATCAGATACAGCACGTGCAGCACGGCGGCCAGCCGCTCCTCGCGCTCGGCCGCCGACGGCGGGGCGAACCGGACACCGCTGTCCCGGATGGTCGTCTTGGCCCGGGTGATACGCCGGGTCATGGTCGCCTCCGAAACCAGGAAGGCACGGGCGATCTCGGCGGTGGACAGCCCACCGACCGCCCGCAGTGTCAGGGCGATCTGCGAGGGCGGCGACAACGCCGGATGACAGCACATGAACAACAGGATGAGCGTGTCGTCGGCGTCGCCGGGCGCGCGATCCGCGGGCGGAGCGACCAGATCCCGCGGTGATCGCCGGTTCGCGACCACGTCCTCACGCCGCCGCCGCGCCTGATCCCGGCGCAGCAGATCGGTCAGCCGCCGGGCCGCGACGGCGATCAGCCAGCTCAGCGGCTCCTCGGGAGTTCCCTCCCCCGGCCACTGCGTGGCGGCGGCCAGCAGCGCCTCCTGCACCGCGTCCTCGGCTGCGTCGAAATGCCCGTAGCGGCGGACCAGCGCGCCGAGGACCCGCGGCGTCAGCTGACGTAGCAGGTCCTCGATCTCGGTGCGGGAGTTCACAATTCGTCGACGGACTCCGCGATCGGCCGGATATCGGCATAGGCGCGGGCGACGGCCTCCGGCGGTCCCGGGCAGTCCCGCAGCCGCTCGGCGATCTCGGTGGCGCGGTCGAAGCTGACGCAGTCGACCACCCAGTATCCGGCGAGCACCTCCTCGGTCTCCGCGAACGGCCCGTCGGTGACGAACGGCGTCCCGTTGCGATTGCCCACCCTGCGGGTGTGCACCGGCGCGGTCAGCCCGCGCGTCTCCACCAGTTCCCCGGACTCCTCCAACTCCTGGTTGAACTTGGTCATGAACGCGTGCAACTCGGCGAAATCCCGCGGTGACCAGGTGGACTCCCCGGCTCCGCCCATCCCGTCGTAGTCCCGCTGCGATCCGTAGCTCAGAATCATGTACTTCACGGCGAACTCCTTCCGGTCAGCACCCCTGCGGCACTGTCACCAGGTACGTCGAAGCCGCTGTCCATTCTCGGACATCGGATCGCCGATTCCCCGGATTGCCTCGAAATCGCCGCCGAAGCCGAGCGGTCAGTCCCGCAATGCCCGATAGGTCAGGGTCAGGAAGTCCTCGCCCAGCCGAATCTGCCAGTCGCCCGCCACGATGATGTTGCTGGTCTGCACGAACAACAGGGCCACCAGGTCATGCCGGGGGTCGGCGACCCAGAAGGTACCGAAACCGCCCGGCCAGGACACCGCACCGACTCCCGGGCCGATGCCGTCCTGCCGGGTGCGGACCTGTACGCCGTATCCGAAACCTTGGTCCTCCCACATGGTTTGCCCCAGCGGCGGATTGAACGGCGGATCGGCGTGCTGAGCGGGCGTGAGACGATCGCGCGACATCGCCCGCACAGTGTCCCCGGTCAGAATCCGCGTGCCGTCGAGTTCGCCGCGGCCGAGGATCATCCGGGCGAAACGCGCGTAGTCGTCGACGGTGGAGACCAAACCCGCACCGCCGGACGCGAACCGCGGCCGCTGCGCCCATGCCGTGGTGTCCGGGTGGTCGAGGACCTCGCCCTCGCGCGAGTAAAGGACCGTGAGACGTTCGCGGGCGGATCCGGGCACCACGAAACCGGTGTCCACCATGCCCAGCGGCTCGAAGATCCGTTCGGCCAGTACCGTTTCCAGCGGCTGACCGGTGACGCGGCTGATCAGCACGCCGAGCACGTCCGATGCGGTGTGGTAGCGCCACAACTCACCGGGCTGGGCGATGAGCGGCAGTTCGCCGAGACGGCGCATCCACGCGTCGGGGTCCAGCGGCTCGCAGCCCGGTATGGCCAGGGCGGTGGCGACCGGGTCGGCGGTGAGTGAGAACAGTTGCGGCGCAAGGCCGGAGCGTCCCCAGCCCAGCCCGAACCGATAGGTGAGCAGATCCTCCAGCGTGATCGGCCGGGTGGCGGGCACGACGTCATCGGGCGGGCCGAGCGGGTCGCGCATGACCTTGCGATCGGCGAGTTCGGGCAGCCAGGGATCCACCGGATCGGACAGCCCGATCAGCCCCTGTTCCACCAGTTGCAGGGCGGCGACCGCCGTGACCGGTTTGGTCATCGACGCCATCCGGAACAGCGCGTCGCGGCGCATCGGCCGCCGCCTTTCGCGATCCTGCCAGCCCGCGGTGTCCACCTGAACCACGTCACCGCGCCGGTGGATCATGGCGACCAGACCCGCGACCTCGCCGCGGTCGGCGTAACCCGTCAGCGTCTCACTCAGCAAGCCCAGGCCGCCGGCCGAAAACCCGTTCGCCACAACAGTTCCTTTCGCATCACCGTCGTCAGCGTCAACCGGGCGGACGAGCGGTTATTCCCGCCGCCGCAGCGCCAGTGCGCCCAGGCCCGCGAACAGCATGTACACCCCGACCACCCACAGACCGGCGCGCTGGGTTCCGGTGAGATCCTTCAGCCAGCCGGTGATGTAGGGGGCCGCGAATCCGCTGATATTGCCCAGCGAGTTGATCAGCGCGATGCCGCCCGCCGCGGCCGCGCCGGACAGGAAGGTGCCCGGCAACGCCCAGAAGGCCGGCAGCGCCGCGAGAACGCCTACCGCGCATACGGTTACGGCGGTCATCGCCGCGAACGGGTTGCCCAGGTAGAGCGCGACCGGAATGGCCAGACCGCCGATGATCGACGGCAGCGCGACATGCCACCGGCGCTCGCCGGTCCGGTCGCCGTGCCTGCCCCACCACACCATCGCGACCGCGCCGATGACGTACGGCACCGCCGTGATCAGGCCGCGCTGCACCACCGAATAGTGGCTGCCGTACTGCTGCTGGAATCCGGCGATGATCGTGGGCAGGAAGAAGCCCAGGGCGTACAGCCCATAGGCGATGCCGCCGTAGATCGCGGCGAGGCCCAGGATGCGCGGATGGGTCAGCGCCCGCCGCAACGTCCAGTGCTCGGCCTGGGCCAGCTCGGCCTCCTCGCGCGCGAGTTCGGTTGCCAGCCCTTCGCGTTCGGGCCCGGTCAGCCCACGGGCCTGCTCGGGC
>CBJNFW010000250.1:0-12753 GCA_966435935.1 uncultured Nocardia sp. | reverse complement strand
AGAGAACAGGGGTCCGCAAAGGGGACAGATCCCCTCGCCGGGCCACGAAATGTCTCTGCGACAATGTGTGGGTCTGGGGGGAGGCCCCCGGGCCCACTGGCCGCACCCGCCAGCGAGTTCGCACCGACCTGTCCGGCGATCAGCCCGAACTGGATGGACAGCGTCGCGCTGATCGGCAGGGCGACCGCGATGGTCGGCACGTACGAGGTCTTCACCATGAACGCGGCCTGCTGTACGAATTCCCGGAACGCGAACCGGCCCGTCGCGATATCCGAGATCAGGTACTGCACCGCACGAACTCCCAGGACGAACTGGGACCCCACGGTGTCGAGCGATGCGATGGGATGGCGCCGCAGGTAACCGCGCCCCCAGCCGCTGATATCGGTTGCCGTGATCGTCATCAGGCCATCTCCACCCTCGCAGCCATCCACCGGCCGCCGACCGACCGCATCGTGATGAGGATCCGGCTCCGGTCCAGCCGCGGATCGGGGCTCACCGCATTGGTGATCTCCTGATCGACGAACAACATGACCACGACCTGATCCCGGGACGCGCTCTGCACGCTCGCGTCCACGACCTTGCCCACGCTGCGCGCTTTGTTCTCGATCAGCATCTTCTTCAACTGGCTGCTCGACTGCGAGTACATATCCTTGAAATCGCCCGTCGCCCCGGCCAATACGTGGTCGTAATCCTGGTCGATGTGCTGGGAATCGATGCTCGTGAGCGTGACGGCGTAGGTCCGCGCGGTGGACAGCGCCTGCCGGGCGGCCGTGTCGACCTCGTCGCGGCGGTGTTGTTTCCAGCCGAGGAATCCGGCGAACACCGAGGATACGATCGCGATGACCACGATCAGCACCGCGCCCGCACGTAGAAGCCATCGCCTCGCGACGCCGTATCCACCGATCTCGCCGGATTGCTCTGCCCGCGCTTCGGTTTCCGCGCTGTCGTGGTCCACGTCCGAGGGGAGGTCGCTGCCGTTGTTCTCACCGGCGGTCTCGTCCGGTTCGGTCCCCGCGACCTCCGCGCCCGACTCCAGCTGCGATGTCGACATCAGCTACTCCTGAAATATATTGTCGAGCAGATCATTTCGGCGGCACGTAGGGCTCGGGCACGCCGCCGTACGGTGTGGGAATGGACCATCGCCCCTGCGGTGTCGGGTCGGTGGTCGCGAGCGGATTCGCCCCTGGCGGTGGGTGAGCCGTATCGTCGCCGGGAGGCTGTGGGGCATTGCGCGCGCCGCGCACCACCAGACTCGGGTCCGGATCCGTGCAGTAGGTGTACAGATACGGCTCGGGGTAATCCGGTGCGGTGATGGGTTTTCGGGGCAGGTCGTAGTCGCATTGTTTGCGCGGGTAGAGATTCACCAGCGCCCAGACCGCGTTGTCGTGAAAGGCGCCGGCCAGCGCGTCCACCGCCGAGCCGGGGCGCTGCTCCGGGAAGAAGAACTCCCGCAACGCCGGTACGTGCAGATACGACATCTGCGCGACGGTGGCCAGGTTGCCGAGCAGTTGCACCATCGTGGGCGAGTTGTCCGCGATGATGTCGTCCATGGCGTGCAGGGCTCGCGGGCTCTGGGCCAGGAGAGTCCGGTAACCGCCGGTCATGCGCTCCATTCCCGCGGCGGTCCGGTCCAGCTCCGCGGCCGTGGCGGCCAGGCCCGGGGACAGATCACGGACCGTCGACAGCACGATCTCGCTGTTGCGCAGCAGGCCGACCGTCTGCGGCAGCACCGAACCCAGCGTCGTGATCATGAAGGTGCCGCCCTGGATGATCGCGGCCAGCTTCTGCGGGGCCTGCGGACTCCCGCCCAGTTCGTGCACGATCGAGGCGAGTTTCGCCGGATCCAGTTGTACGACAGCGCCGTTCATATCACCGAGCAGCTGCGCCAGCGTCACCGGCGCCGAGGTTCGGTCCACGCCGATTGTCGCGCCGTCGGCCAGGAACGGTCCCACCGAGGTCCGGGGCACGAAGTCCAGGTACTGCTCACCCGCGGGCGAGAGCGCTGCCACCCGGACCGTGCTGTCGGCGGGTATCCGCACCGAATTGTCGATCGCCGCCACGGCCACCACGACGCCATCGGCGAGCTGCACCGACTTCACCTCCCCGACCCGCACCCCGCGCACCGTGACATCTCGATTCGGTTGCAACCCACCCGATTCCGCGAACCGCACGCGGACCGCGTACGTCGAGCGGAACGGATCTGCCTGCAGCGGGCCGAAAACGAGGTACGCCGCACCCAACACCGTCGTCAGCACCAGTGCGATCCACGACACGGTCAGGCGGTGGCGGAAAAGGTATGTCACCACCGCACCGAGCGCGGCCATCGACCGCTCCCCCGCGTTCATCGTCCGGGTCCGATCACCCGGTCGTGCAAGCGCCGCAAGGTATATGCCAACGATCCGACGAAGTTCGCCCAGTCGGTACGCTCCGGGATCCGGGCATCGGTATTGCCGGGGAAGTTCGGATCGGGCACCACGCCGATCGCGACCTGGGTGATGTCCGCATCGGCGCCCGCACCGGTGGACGAGGCGACCTTGCCTCCGACGATGCCGATCGCCGCGTTCAGCACGTTCAGATCGATGCCCGGCTGGTCGGCCGCGGCGTTCAATCCGGCCGACAGGTTGTTCAGATCGGTGATGAGGCTGCGCTTGCCGGTCCCGTTCACCGAGGGGAATCTCTCGAGTTCCCCGGCGATACGGCTCAATCGGACCGCCAGGTCGACGATGTTGCGGGTATTTCCGCCGACGGCTTGCACCGCGGGACCCGCCGCGGCCACCGCCGCGTCCACCGTCGACTGCTGCGCGGCGATCGTATCGGTGAGTATGCCGGTGTCCCGGATCGCCTCGCGGATCTCGCCGGATCGCTGTGACAACGTCCGCACCAGTGTCGTGGTCTGGGCGATCAAGTCCGCCAAGCGGTTTCCGCGACCGTCCAGGCCCGCCCCGAGTCCGTTGACGACCTCGGCCAGATCGCGCACCGCACCGCCGTTCACCAGCAGGGCCGCCCGGCTCAGCACGGCCTCGATGGTCGCCGCGTCCGAGGTCGTGGACTTCGGGATGACCGAACCATCGTGCAGCAGTGCCGATCCCGCGGCTGCGGGCGGGGTCAATGCCACGAACACATCGCCCATCGGTGTGGCCGAACGCAATTCGGCCGTGGTGCCGACGGGAAGCTGTACCCCGGACCGGATGCGCAGGGACACCACGGCGGTGAAGTCGCGTGCGCGCATACCCTCGACCTCACCGATATCGGCTCCCTGCAGCTTCACTTTCGCCTTGGTCGGCAGATTCAGCGCATTGGCGAATTCGGCGGTGATCAGGTACGTGTGTGCGCCGACCGACGGTGCGGGTAGCGGCAGCGAATCCAGTCCGGCCGAGCAGGCTGCCGTCGTGAGCACGCCGACCGTGGCGGCCGCGCCCAGAGCGCCGCGCAGTTTCCCGGTGTCCTTCGCCGCCATCACCGGACACCCGCGATCGCGGCCAACATCGCCGTCACCCCGAAATCCGGTCCCATATCCGATGCCTTCCCGGTGGCACAGCCCAACTGCTTCAGCCGCAGCACATTGCACACCTGTTTGACCATCTGGCCGTCGAGGGCGATCTTGTCGACGTTCACGTGCACTCGTCCGGCGCCGGCCTGCTGATCGATCGCGTTGTACGCGTTGTCGGTGACGAGCGGGAACAGGTCCAGAAATTGCCCGATGCTGCGCTGATATTCCGCCAGACTCCGCAGCAACACGTTCGCGCCGGAAGTGGTCCCGGACACCGTGCCGCGCTCGGACTGCATGAGATCCGCTGTCTGCGTGAGGATCCGGTCGAGCTTCGCGCCGGTGTCCCCGGACCCGAGGTCGAGATCGGCGAGCATATCGCTCATCCCACGCACGGCCGCGGCGAACGCGCGCACCTTCTGATCGTTGTCGGCGGCGGTGGTGGTGAGTGCGTCCAGATCGTCGACGATCTCGGAGATGGCGTTCTTCGTCGTCGCGCCGCCGTCGTCTCCCATGCGCAGCGCACGGGACAACTCCGCCAGGGCGGCCTTGATGTCTCCGCCGTTGCGTGTGGTCACCGACGCGCCGAGATCGACCATATTCGCCAGGGGGCCATTGCCTTTGCCGTCGCCCCCGAGCGAGCGGGACAACCTGTCCGCGGTCGACAACAGGCTGTCGAATTCGACCGGTGTGCGAGTCCGGTCGGGGGACAGCACGGTTCGGTCACCCAGCACCGGACCCGAGCGATAGGCGGGGGTGAATTCGATATGCCGATCGGTCAGCACCGAATCCGACACCGTCACCGCTTTCGCATCCGCCGGGATCCGGATCGCCCGGTCCACGCTCATGCGCACCTCGACGAAATCGCCTCGCTGCGTGATGCTGTCGATCTTGCCGATCCGGATGCCCAGCACCTCCACCGGATTTCCGGTGTACAGCCCCGCCGCGTCGGCGAATTGCGCAGTCACCGTGATCGTTCCGCTGCCCAGCTGGCTCAGCGGGACGCTCGCCACACCGACGATCGCGGCGATCGCGAGAACGGCGGCGATCTTCACCCAGCGCGGCATGCCCGCGACCCGCACCGCGCTCATCGGCATTCCTCCGAATACGGTGAGATGTGTGCCTGCGGCGCGCGGCCCACCAGCGCGCACATGAACGAGTCGACGAAGGCTCCGGAGGAGGCGGTCGCGTCCAGTTCCGGTCCGGTGCCGGTCAGGTTCGCCCAGGACTGCCAGGGGACCGGCAGGACCTGGAGGATGTTGCGCAGCAGATCGTCGTGGCGGCTCAGCATCGCGGTGATCTCCCGCAGATTCGCCAGCAGCGAACGGATTTCGGGCTGATCCCGCACTGCCAGCGGGGTGAGCCGGTCCGCGAGCGTCGTCGTGGCAGCGACCATGGATTCGATCGCCTGTTTGCGGCTCAGCAGTTCGCGCAGCAGATCACCGCCCTGATCGAACAGGGCGCCCAGATCGGACTGCTGGCTGGTGATCACGGCGGTCAACTTGCTCGTGGAGGCCAGCAGCGCACCGATCTGCCCGCGGCGTTCGGCGATCACCGCCGACAGCGTTCGGACGTTCTGCACAACCGACGGAATCAGTTCGGGCAGACCGTCCAGCCGGCCGGACAGATCCGTCAGCGCCCTGGCGACCTGGTCGGCGTCCACCTGACCGAAGGTCGTCGTGGCGTCGGCCAGCGCCGACTCCAGATCGTAAGGAACACTGCTGCGCTGCAACGGGATTCGATTCGAGTCACCGACGCCTGCCGGGTCGAGTTCGACATATCGGTTGCCCAGCAGAGTCGTGAGCTTGATCGCGGCGGTGGTGTCCGCACCGAGGCGCACCGAGTGATGCACACTCAATGTCACCGCCACATGCCCCTCGGTCAGTCGGATGGTCCTGACATTCCCGACCGGCACCCCGGCCACGGTCACCCGATCCCCCGCGCCGAGCTGGGCCGCCTGCGCGAAATCGACTCGCACGTCCCTGTCCCCGACGTCCATCGAATCGACCGTCAGGGCGATCACGATCGCGAGCGTCAGACCACTGATCGCGAGCAGTCCGAGCGATGCTCGGCGGTACTCTTCGAGCGGCTTCGCTCGCCAGCGAATCAGCCTGTGCGGCAATCTCTTGCGCAAGCACTCGGTCTGTCGGCACATCCGGATCACCTGCACTTGGCCGTATGCTGGACGACTCCGCCCGGAGTCAGCGCGGCGAGAATTCCGGGCACCAGTGGCGACATGCCCGGAGCCAGGGAGAAGGTGACGTCACAGATATCCGCGTCCGCGTAGCCGCCTTCCTGGGTGATGCGCGCCAGCCCCTTCAGAATGAACGGGAGGTTGAAACCCATCACGCCGAACTTGTATTTGTTGTCCAGAAGATGTTGCGCGAAGCCGGGATTCCGGTTCAGGAAGGCATCCAGCGCGGGCTGGTCGGCAGTCGCGATCCGCGATACCCGATCGACCACTCGCGATAGCCTATCCACCGACCCGAGCAGCGAATCCCTGTTCCGTTGCAGCCCTTCGAATATCGCGCGGGTCTGATCGATGACGGTGGTGAGGTTGCCGCTCTGCGCGGCCAGGCCCTTGACGATCGTGGTGAGGTTCGTGATCACTTGCCCCAGCACTTGGTCGGGGCCCGCGAAGGACTGTGCGAGTTCGGTGGTTTCGGCGATCAGGGCGGTGAGTGATCCGTTGTCGCCCTGCAGTGCCTTGATCAGGGCCTCGGTGATGTGGTCGACCGCGCCGCGGCCCAGCGTGCCGAACAACGGCTCGAAACCCTTCAGCAGCTTGGAGATGTCGAAGGACGGTTCGGTGTTCGACAGCGGGATGACCGCTCCCGGACGCAGCGCCTCCGGCGCGCCGCGCGTCCCCTGCGACAGCCCCAGATAGCGCTGACCGATCAGGTTCTGATATGTCACCGAAACTACAGTGGTACCGAAAAGAGTTTGCTCCCGCTGGATTTCGAAACCGACGCGGGCCATCGCGCCGTCGAGCTCGATCGAATCGACCCGGCCCACCCGCACCCCGGCCACCCGGACGTCGTCTCCGGCGCTCAGCCCCGAGACATCGGTGAACATGGCCGAATACTTGGACGTGGCGCCGCTCACACCGCGTTCGAGGGTGACGATCACCGTCCAGGACAGCAGCACGGACACGGCGACGAACACGATAAGCACCAGCAGCGACCGTCGGTAACTCATCGTCCCGCTCCATCCGGCTCGGCGGCCACCGCGACGCTCGCCCCGCGCGCCAGGGGCCCGAACAGAATGTCGGCGGCGGCATTGGGCGTTCCGCCCAGGATGTCGGCGATCTGCTGCTGTTCCGCCGCGCTACCGACCGGTCCGATATCGGTCACCGGCCATTCGGCGGGATGAACTCCGTTGGGCTGCACGCTGTCCGGTGGCCGGTTGCGCGCCGCGGCAGCCTGCGGGGCGGTCGAGCAGCTGGTCCCCGCGAGCATGCCGTAGCGCGGGCAGTCGGCTCGGGTGTACTGCCGGTTCGGGGTCAGCTGCACGATCACCTTCGCGGTCACCCGTTGGGCGCGCGGATCGAAGGTCTGGTTGAATTTCCCGCTCATCCGGATGACCGAACTGCTGATCTGCGGGAAATGACTCGCCCCGTCGCCCAGCACATCCAGGGCGGGCGACAGCTGGGTGGTGCTGGAGATCAGTCGATCGGTGTTGTGGCCCAACGCGTTTCCGACCGTGTCGAAGGTGTGCACGCCCCCGGTGAGCAGATCGGTCAACTGCCGCCGCTCCCGCGCGACGGTCAGCATCGGCTCGATGCTGTGGTGCACCGTATCGAGCAGTTCCGGTGCGGCCGAACGCAACTCACGCAATGACGCCGACAGGGAGTCGAGTGTCGACGGTACGGCCTGCACCGATATCACCCGGTTCAGCTCGACGACGATCCGGCGCAACTGCGCCCCCGCCGCTTCGAGCGACTCCCCTCGCCCGGAGGTGGCCTCGGCCAGGGTCTCCAGCATGCCGACGGCGGTATCGGCGCGATCCCGGCCGACCGCGGCCAGGATCCGGCGCAGCTGGTCCAGCGAGGTCTGCAGACGCACCGTGGCCGCACTGCGATCCTGGCGGATCCGCGCGTTGCCGGTCACCGCAGGCGCGGCTCCTTGATAGAGCAATTGGATCGACGGCACGGCGAACACATTGCTGGGCACCACGCGAGCGGTCACCGAACGCGGAATCTGTCCGGCGTATCGCGGATCGAGTTGGATATGAACATCATTCATGCCCGGTTCGGGCGACGGCGCGACCGCGGTCACCGCACCGACTCGAACGCCCAGGTACTTCACGTCGGATTTCACCGGCAGCCCGTCGCCGACGTCGGCGAGTACGGCGGTGATCGGCACGGTCCGGCGGAACGCGCCGCGCGAGACCGCGACCATCGCCGTGGCGACACCGGCGACGACGACCAGAAAGCAGACGCCGCTGAGCAACAGCCGCAAGACCGAAGGCCCCCGCCCGTCGGGCTCGAACAGAATCGACACGGCTCACTCGCTCCCGTGCCCGCGACGCGCTCTCATGACGGCGACCCGCCGAGCGAAATCGCCAGTGTCGGGCAGGCATCCACGGCCATGCGCACCTGCCGCGCGAGGTCCCCGGATGGATTCGCGTCCACGACCGTGGCCAGATCGTCCGCACCGACCTCGAATACGCTCGGCGCGATACTCGCGCACAGTGCGTGACCTTCGCACCTGCGCCGATCGATATGTATTTCCATGACTCCTCCGAAGACCGATCCGGCCGATGCGCCGGCCGTTCAGATGTACAGGCCGCCGTTGACGCCGATGAGCTGCCCGGTCACGAAACCCGCACTCTCCGAACACAAGTACGCGCATGCGGCCGCGACGTCCTCGGGTGTGCCCAGCCGGCGCACCGGCGTCATCGGCGCGATGACCTCCACGCCGGGGAAGAATCCCGCTTCGGTCGCCTGCCGCGCCATCGGCGTATCGATGATCGAGGGCGGAATGCTGTTGACGGTGATGCCTTTCGGCGACAATTCCGCGGCCAGCGCCTTGGTCAAACCGATCACGCCACCCTTGGACGCGACGTAGTGCGCCATATTCTTCGCCCCGGATTGCGCGCTGGACGAGGAGATCGTCACGATCCGACCCCAGCCTGCCGAGACCATGTCCGGAACCGCGGCCTGAATACAGGAGAAAGTCCCGTTCAGATTCACCGCCAGGATGCGGTCCCACTGTTCCCGGGTGATCTCCTCGAACGCCGTGTACTCCTCGACCCCGGCACTGGTCACCACGATCTGCACCGGCCCGAAATCCTTGCGCACCAGCCGAACCGCCGCTTCGACCGCGTCGGCGTCCGCGACGTCCACCTGGTACGCGACCGCGTGCAGACCATCCGCGACCAGTTCGGCCGCCGCCTTCCGCGCGGCCTCTGCGCTCGAATCGAACAGCGCTACCCGGTGCGATTCGCGCGCCAGCCTTCGCGCGATCGCCAGGCCGATGCCCGAAGCAGCACCGGTGACAATTGCCACGCGCGACGGATTCCCGCTGTCACTCGTCTCGACCATCGGTATTCCTCGCTCGTCATCTCTCGCCCGTGGCGACCGGTGTGAATTCGATGTGCAACGAGCTGAGCCCGCGCAGCACATAGGTCGGCTCGTATTCGAAATTGCGCGCGCCCGCCGGGCCGTGCTCGGTTTCCGAGATCCGGATGTCCCGCATCCGGTGCAGGATCCGTTCGAAGCTGACCCGAGATTCCAAGCGCGCCAACGGTCCTCCGGGACACGTGTGGATTCCGCGGGCGAACGAGATGTGTTCCCGGGCATTCGGGCGATCCAGGACGAAATCACCCGGATCCTCGAATCGCGACGGATCACGATTGGCGGCCCCGGGCAGCACCATCACCGTGCTGCCCGCCGGAACCTCCACGCCGCCCAGCGTGGTCGCCTGGCAGGCGAGCCGGAAGTCGGTCTTGACCGGCGCTTCCAGGCGCAGACATTCCTCCACGAAACTGCCGATGCGGTCGGGGTCCTCGCGCAGCGCCTGCTGAATGTCCGGATTCTCCGCGAGCACTCGCAGACCGGCGGTCAGCAACTTGGCGGTGGTCTCCTGCCCGGCGGCGAACAGGAACGACGCCAGGTGGACCAGATCGGAGATCTCCGGCAGCGAACCGTCCGGAAACCGCGCGGAAGCCAAGGCGGACAACACATCCGCGCGTGGCTCGCGCCGGCGTTGTTCCAGGTAGCCGGTGAAACGGTCGGCCAGGAATTCCAGCGGATTGCCGACCATCACCTCGTCGTCGATCGCGCCCGGCGGCGTGGTGCTGGACAGCACGCGCCGGAAATCGGTGTAGTCCTCCTCCGGCACGCCCAGCAGATTGGCGATCACCAGCATGGCGAACGGCTGCGCGTAGTGGCGCAGGAATTCGATCCGGCCATCCTCGACGAATTCGTCGAGCATGCGATCGGCCTGTACCCACATGAACTCCTCGTTCTCCCGCAACCGTCGCGGCGTGAACAAGGCTTTGAGCAGGTCGCGATGCATGGTGTGCTTCGGCTGATCGAAGGTGACCATGTGCTCGTGCAGCGGGAACGCCTCGCGGTGTTTCTCGATCAGCGCCCCGATATCGCCCTCGGCGGGATCGAACGGCAGGCCCGGGAAGGGCCCGGTCGGGGCGATGCAGCTCGAGAAGGTCCGGTGATCGCGGTAGACCTCCACGGCCGCGTCGTACCCGGTCACCGCCAGCACGCCGTGGTGCGGCTCGCGCGCCACCGGGCACCGGGACCGCAGCGATTCGAAGTAGGGGTAGGGGTTCTCGACAATCGATTTGTCGGTGAAGAAGTCGATCTCATCGAACATGCTCACGACGGACTCCTGGTGAAGAGGCAGCATCGGCACGGTCGCCTGACCTCGCAGTCGCCTTCGTCCCGGCACGCTCTCCGCGGCCGAATGCTGACCAACTGCTCAGCAATGCTGAGCACATGCTTAGCACACCGCGATGAGCGCGGTCAAGGTTCGCGGCCCTGACCAGGGTCGATGGGCGAAGTCCGAAAGTTACTCGTCCCCAACCGTTTCCGCCGGCGGTTCGCCCAGGCGGGACAGGTGGTCACGCACGAAGGCGAGGGTTTCCGCGTGCGCGGTCGTCATTCCGATGGCGCCTTCCAGCGCCATGGTCCGGGACACTCCGGCCATCACGAAGGCGACCACCTCGGGGGGCCAGACATCCGGATCGATGCGATGTCGCCGCAGCACGGTTCGCACGATCTCGATCTCGGTCTCACGAAAGCGGCGCGAGTAGTCGACCAACGCTTCGCGAATCACCTTGCGATGGTTGGCCAAAGCGACGAACTCCATGGTGAGCGCCCCGCGCGAGGCCGCGTCGAGATCGAACTTCCACAGTGCGCGCAGCGGATCCTTCGCGGCGAGAATGGTCGCCTGCCGCTCGAGTCCCTCCTCGGCGCGCCGCTGGAAGACCGCGAGGAACAGCTCGTCCATGGTCCGGAAGTAGTAGTAGACCAGCTGATACTTCAACCCGGCTCTACGCGCGACATTGCGCGAGCTGACCGCGGCGTAGCCCTCCTCGAGCATGAGCTGTTCCGCCGCATCCAGCAGCACCGTCCGGTTCTTCGCATCGGGCGAACCGATCCGTCGTGTCGATGTCATCGTCCGACCTCCGCATTCCACGTCACCGGAATCCATGATCGCGGCGCACACCCGCCGACGTTCGGCCGGGCACCCGAGCACCGCATTTCCGGCAACGTCACATATCCGTCGTAGCACGTCCGGCTGCGCTCGTTGCACGCCCCGCCGAGCCGGCGACGAGACAACCGGTGAGCGGTCCACCGATCGCGGCGAGATAGCCGGAGACCGCCGAGAGGTCATCGGCATCGTAGGTCAGCTCGATACAGCGGTCGGCACGCATCAGCGCGCGCCGCACCGAGAGCGGCGATGAGCACAGCAAGTGAGCCGCGATGGCCGCGGTGGACGAGTCGATCTTCGCCCCTCGACCACACGGAGCGGGCAGCCCTGCGATCCCTGCTCGACGCGATCGCCGCACAACTTCCGCGGTCGCTCGAAGTATGTACGCCGAGCACACGATTACGCTCCGCCCGGCCGACGACGGGCTCGCTCAGAGCGGATCCGCCGACGGGGATACCGGGATATCGGTCCGGGTGCGTTCGCCGTCTACGCCGGTCCCCGGCCACAGCCCGGCGCACGGGAGTGGCGGCAGGTCGGGATTCAAATCGTGGTCGATGGTGACCGAGGCGTCCGGGTGTGCGCGCATGCGCTCGGCGAATTCCTCGGCGACCGCGTGCGGACACTGGTAGTCCAACTGGATTCCCACCGAACCGAAGACGATGTGCACATGCCGACGCGAGGTACTCAACACATAGCGGCCCGCGTCGACGAGCACCTGCAGGGCCGCGTGTCGCGCTCGGCACTCGGTGCCCGCGCAGGCCCGGTGGCGCTGCATGATTACGTGGGCCTCGGCGACGGTCAGATCATCCGGCCCGGTCCCGCACGCCACATTCCGACCGGGCAGGGATTCGAGCGGGTCGAGGTCCGATTCGTCCTGCACGCGGATGGGTACCGGTGTAGTGGCGACGTCTGCGGGATCGATCGTCGCAGTAGTCGCCCGCGGTACGGCCGGGCTCCCGGAACTCTGGTAACACATATCGTTCTCTGGCAGGGTGACCGGCTTCGCGCGCTCTACGAAGTGCGCTTCCGGCAGGTTTTGCGATGGACGCTACACCTGGCCCGTAGGACTGTCCAGACAGGAGTCCATCGCACTATTCGGTCGACTGGCGTACCGGTTGGTTTTCGGACCGTCGCCAGAATACTCGATTCGTCCCGGATTGCGACCCCGCCGTCCCACTACGTGGAAGGCATGGCCCGCGCCGGGCGCTCGGCCCGGCACGCCGGAGACCGATCGACCGGCCGGGCTGGTCCGCGCCAACGGCCGTTTATGGTGGATCGATGAGCGAAACCTCGCGGCGCATGTGGGAATTGCTGGAGCCGTACCACGCGGTCACGTACTTCGGGCCGGAATCGCAGCAGGCATGCCGAGCGCTCGGGGCCGAAGGCTTCTGGATGAGCTACTTCGCGCTGCGCG
Source organism: uncultured Nocardia sp. (assembly GCA_966435935.1). Taxonomy (GTDB): domain Bacteria; phylum Actinomycetota; class Actinomycetes; order Mycobacteriales; family Mycobacteriaceae; genus Nocardia. The sequence goes on along the minus strand of CBJNFW010000250.1, from coordinate 176 downwards.
CCGCGCCACTGGGGCCGGTGCCCGCCGAGGTGGTCGTCGCGACGTTCTACAACTTCCATCCGCGCAAGGTCGGGCACGCCATCCCAGCCGCCTGGGAGGCCGCCTCCCCCGCGGACTATCTGCGCGCACGCCAGGAGAGCGTCTCACGCATCCTGCACCGCGTACTCGGCGACGAG
>CBJNFW010000249.1:0-12892 GCA_966435935.1 uncultured Nocardia sp. | reverse complement strand
GCACGGCGGCGTTGCGGAAAGTGCCCAGTACCGCGCCCCCGGCATCGATCGGGGTGGAGTAGTCGGCGCATTCGAAGATCAGTCCGCCCGGTGGCGCGCCCAGGCCCAGCGCGTTGAACGTGGACGCCGCGCAGTCGTGCCAGCCCAGATCGGTCTTGGGCGTCTCGGCCGACGGCGGCGCCGCGGGGGCAGAGGAGGTGGTTGCGGCCGAGCCGCCGGAATGCGGGCGGGCCTCGGCGATTCCCGGACGATCGGACGGGCCGGCGCCGCAGGCGGCGGTGAGGAGGATCGTCAGCGATGACGATGCCAGCAGTGCGGCTCGAGTCCTGCGCATGCGTTACAGCCTGCCAGGTCCGGCGGGTGCCTTCAGCCTTGGGTGCGGGCGCGTTCCCAGCGGGTCAGGATCGTGCCGTCCTCGTCCAGGATCGCGTGACGTAAGGTCATCGGGGTCGGCAACGCCTTGGGAGACACCGCAATTCGGCTCGCGGTACCGCCGATGAGCAGCGGCGATGCGGTGAGGCAGAGTTCCTCCACGACACTCGCGGCAATCAGGTCGCCGAACAACGAGGGGCCGCCCTCGCACAGCACGCGCAGCAGTCCGCGTTGCGCCAGGACCGCGCGAATGTCCGCTGGTGTCACCGCGGCTTCGCCGCACTCGATCACCTCCGCGCCCGCGTCGGCGAGTGCGCGCTTGCGGTCGGCCGGCGCGCTGACGGTGGTGAGGATCATCGGCGGCCGGTCGGTGTCGGTGAACAGCCGTCCCACCGGATCCAGCGCGGCGCCGGCGGTCACCACCGCGATCGGGGGCGGCGAGCCGTCCGGGCTGCCGCCGAGACCGTGGTGGAACAGCCGCAGGCGTCGATGGGCATCGGTCCGCGCGCCGCCGTAATTCTCCTGACGTGCGGTCCCCGCGCCGACCAGAACCACATCGGCCAGATCCCGCAGGATCTGGAACACCGCGTGATCGGACGGACTCCCCAGCCCACCCGACCGGTCGTCCACGGTCGCCGCGCCATCGATGCTGGTGACGAAGTTGACTCGGATCCAAGGGGATTCGAGCGAGGCCGGGTAGGCGTAGAGCCGCACGAGGTCGTCGGAACCCAGGGTTGTGAACTGGATCGCATTGGGCATACGTTGCATAAACACCGATCACACCACGTCAGTACGCTACTTGCGTGCAGCAACGCCTCGTCGATCGCCATCCGGAGGTTCCGGCCGATCAGCTCATCGCCCAGATGGTGCCCCCGCCCACATTCGACGAGGTGAGCTTCGACTCCTACATTCCGGACCCGAACGAGCCCACCCAGGCCGAGGCCGTGCGCAAGGCGCGCGATTTCGCCGCGCGGGTCGCCTCGATCCACGCGGCCGCGAACCGCAAGAGTCTGTTCGGCAAGAAGAAGCACGCCCAGGGTGCGGGCCTGTATCTGGACGGCGGCTTCGGCGTCGGCAAAACGCACCTGCTGGCCTCGATCTTCCACGCCTCGCCCGAGGCGAAATCGTTCGGCACCTTCGGCGAGCTGACCAATCTGGTGGGCGCGCTGGGCTTCACGAACGCGGTGGATCGGCTCGCGGGCAACAGTGTGCTGTGCATCGACGAATTCGAGCTCGACGATCCGGGCGACACCACCCTGGTGTCGCGGTTGTTGACCGAGCTGACCGCGCGCGGGGTGTCGGTCGCGGCGACCTCCAATACGCTGCCCAGCCAGCTCGGTGAGGGCCGTTTCGCGGCGCAGGATTTCCTGCGGGAGATCAAGAAACTGGGATCGCTGTTCGAGACGGTGCGGGTGGACGGTCCGGACTACCGGCATCGCGACCTGCCGCCCGCCCCCGAGCCGGCCGCGCCCGAGCTGCTGGCCGAGAAGGCCGCGGCCACACCGGGTTCCACGCTCGACGACTTCGACGCGCTGCTGCGGCATCTGAGCACCCTGCACCCCTCGCGATTCGGTGCGCTGATCTCCGGGGTGAGCGCGGTGTTCATCTCCGGCGTGCACGAGGTGACCGATCAGGCGGTGGCGTTGCGCGTGGTGGTGCTGGCCGACCGCCTGTACGACGCCGGAATTCCGGTGACGGTGTCCGGCGCCAAACTGGACGCGATCTTCTCCCAGGAGATGCTCGACGGCGGTTACCGCAAGAAGTACCTGCGGGCGATCTCCCGGCTGCTCGCGCTCTCGCGGTACGAGGTGCCCGCGGGCTGATCGCGCGGTACCGTCACGTGCGGCATCGAAGTCCCGGACGGTCGTCCAGGATGGCGGCGTCCGATCTCGCGCGGATCGCCGACCCGAGCAGATCGGAGTTGTGATGGTCCATCGTTCGATCCGTGTCGTAGCCGCTCTGGCCGCCGCGGCGACGATCGCCCTCGGGCCCGCGGTGGGCAGCGCCGCGGCCGCGGACCCGCCCGTGGCGACCACATCGGTCGTGGCCACCACCGGCCAGCGAGCCGTCCCGCTGCAGGGCGTGGTCAACGCTCGCGACCTCGGCGGTTATCGCACCACCGACGGCCGTGTGGTGCGCACCGGCTTGGTGTATCGCAGCGGCGAGCTGGCCAGGGCGACCGACGCCGACCTGGCCGCCCTCACCACCCGTGCGGTTCGTTCCGTCCACGATCTGCGCACCGGTTACGAGCGTGTACTGTCCCCGGACCGGATTCCGGCCGGCGCGACCGCGCACTGGAACGACGTCATCGGCCAGGCGCCGCCGCAGGTGCTCGTCTCGACCCTGTTCGCCGGAGCCGACCTGTACCGGGCGTTCATCACCGCGCCGGGCGCGAATCAGGCCTTCGCCGACGTCGTGCGACATCTCCCGCTCCGGCGACGGTGCCGTGCTCTTCCACTGCACCGCGGGTAAGGATCGCACCGGCTGGATGTCGGCGGTGCTGCTGACCGCCCTGGGCGTGGACCGAAAGACGGTCGGCTACGACTATCTGCTGTCGAACTACTACCGCAATGCCCGCGACGGCGATCTGGTCGACGGTGTCGCCCTCTCGGCACTCGACGCGGCCTTCGACCAGGTCGACAAGTCCTACGGCAGCTTCGACAACTACCTCCACCAGGGACTGAAGCTGACCGACGCCGATATCGCCGCGTTGAAGGCCAAGTTGCTGCGCTGATCGGCCGGGTGGCACCTGGTGGGCGGTGGCTGTGACAGCCGGGGGCGCGAGGCAGCCGGGCTCAGTCCGACGAGGCGGGTTCCAGGGCCAGCTGCATGAGGTAGTCGTGGCACACCGAGCCGCCGACGGTGAAGGTGCGGGTGCCGACCGTCCGGAATCCCCGTTTGGCGTAGAACCGCTGGGCGCGGGCGTTGTCCTGGTTGACGCCCAGCCACACGCCCGCGTAACCGTTGTCGCGTGCGTGTTTCAGGGCCGCGGTCATCAGGGCGGTCGATACGCCGCTGCCGTGGTGCCCGGCCAGGACGTACATCTTGTTGATTTCCAGCACCGGCCGAAGATCCACCGCCCGCGCGACGACCGGATCGGTCGGGTCACCCCCGATCAACATGGTGTAGCCCACGATCTGCCCGCCGGATACAGCTTTGAGCACCGTGCGGTCCGGATCGCTGAGGTAGTCGCCGAACCGTTCGTCCGAGAGCGTCTCGTCGATGTAGGTCTCGATATCGGCCACCGCGAGTCCGGGCGGACACGCGAGCGGGAACGTGGCGGCAGCGACGTCGGAGATGGCCTCCGCGTCCCAGAGGCCGGCACGGTCCACCGTGACCATCGTGTCGTCGTTCACGTGATCCATCGCATCACACCGGCCCACCGGCCGGGGCGGTGGCGTGCCGGTCAGGCCGATTCGTCCGGTTCGCGCGCGGTGCGGGCGGTTCGTGCGTGGAACGTGCGGGCGAACAGCACCAGCACCGCGGCGAACAGCAGCGGTATGACGAAGCCGATGCGCAGGCTCGCCACGTCGGACACCGCGCCCACCACGCCGCCGCCGATCAGGGTCCCCGCGTAGTTGAACAGGTTCAGCCGAGCGATCACCGCGTCGAGTCCGGGGCCGCCGGTGAGTCGTCCGGCCTCGCTGAAACACAGCGGGGCGATCACGGGCAGGCCGATTCCGGCGATCAGGAATCCGATCAGCGCGGCTATCGGTCCGGGTGCGCTCACCACGACCAGCAGTCCGATCACGCCGATCAGGGCCGCGACGAGCACGACCGCGCGCGGCCCGAACCGGCGCACCCACAGATCGCCGGTGAGCCTGGTCAGCAGTGAGGCGCCCTGGTAGGCGGCCAGGGCCAGCGCGGCGGTCGCCGAGGAGGACAGCAGTTCGTTCTTCAGATACAGCGCCGACCAGTTGCCGACCGCCAGATCGATGGCGAACACCAGCGCCATCGCGATACCCAGGGCCAGATAGGCCCGCAGCGGAACGATCGCCGCGCGCTCGGCCTCGGTGGGTTCGGCCTCGGCCTGCCGGGTGCCCAACAGCCGCGGTCCGAACACGAACCCCGCCACCAGCACCACCAACGCCGCGACGAATACCGCCTCGGTCCACGTGACGTGGAATTTCTCGCATCCGGAGACGAACAGTGCGCCCAGGATCGATCCCGCACTCCACGCGGCGTAGAACGACGACAACACGAACCGCCCGTATCCGTGCTGGATGAATACCGCCTGCATGTTGGTGCTCGCGTCGACGATGCCCACGGCGACGCCGTACCCGCTCAATGCCGCGAACAGCAGCGCCTTGTCCGGTGCGAAGGCGATGACCGCGCCGGTGACCGCGATCAGCGCGAGTCCGGTCCGCAACGTCACCCGGCTGGACCAGCGAACCGCAAGCTGTTCGGCCACAACGCTTCCCACCGCCGCCAGCAGTGAGATGACGACCACCGCGACCAGGATCAGGGTATCGCTCAGGCCGAACCGCGACTGTGCCTGCGGCAGTTCGGTGAGGATCACGGCCAGGAAGAAGCCCTGGAGTGCGAACGCCACCGAATTGGCCTGCCGCGCGGCGCGCAGCGGCGACGATACATTCATGTATTCGGTGGGGGTCATCAGCGCAGCGTAACGGCCGGGGTTCGGTGCGCCAAGGTCGAATTCGCTGCCTGTGACACCGTTCGGTTGCCGCGCGCGGGTCTCATGATCACGCGCGGCTCCCGGTTGCATAACGAAAGTGGGCAGGACGCGGTGCCGACCGGCGATCTTTACGGCACTCTAGAGGGGGCGGTTTCGGATGTGCCGCCGGTGACGGTGTAGGGGCGATGGATCGCATGGGCGAGCGTAGCGAGCGGGTAGTCGGCACGGCCGGGCCACTGGCGCGGGCCGGAACCGAGCGGCGAGGTGCGGGCATGGTCGAACATGACAGGCGCACTGACGCCGGACCGGGGCAGGCGTTACTGCTGACCGCTCCCGAACCCGCGGAACTTCCTGCGGTGGAACCGAATCCGCGTGGACATCAGCCGGGTGTGCGGTGCCGCGAGCCCGGCTGCGGCGACTGCCACTGGGATGTGCAGCGGTTCAAGTACTGGCTGCGCGGGCGGCTGCTGGCCGAGGGCGCCGACGACGCCGAGGTGGACAAGGCGGTGGGTGCCCAGACCCCAGGACTGTTGTGGCGCAAGGACTCTCGAATATGTGCGATCGAGGTGTGCAGTGCGCCGGTACATGTCGGCTTCGCGCTCGAGCGCGCGGCCCGGCTGCGCGCGGTCGGCGTCGACGAGGTGCTGTGGCTGTGCCCGCCGGGATTCTGGGTCGCGCAGGTGCCGGGTGTGGCGGTGGACGACTTCGCCGCCGAGGGTTGTGACTACCGGTTGGTCTCCGGCCTGCTCGAGGCCGGGCCGAACGGGTTCGCGCGGCCTCGGGAGCAGCCGTGGACGGTGCGGGAATTCATGCAGGAGTGGGTCGCCGCGAAGGTTGCCTTCGGATATCGCGACGAGACCGCAGGAGGTTGGGCGACGGTGAGCACGTGGGAGCAGCACACGCGGGCGCAGGCCGCCGTGATCGCGCAGCAGCGGCAGGAACTGGTGAATCAGCGCACCGCACTGGCGTTGGCGCGCAAGGCGACTCGGGACAAGGCCAAGCAGGTGCACAAGCTCATGCACCGGCTCGAGCGGACCGAACAGGTGGCCGAGGAACTCGACAGCGCGCGTCGCCGCCTGGCCGATCACGGCCGGATCGATGCCACGTTGCGCCTGACGATCGCGCGGCAGCGCACGGCGGTGATGCACTGGCAGTTGATCGCCTGTTTCGCCCTGCTGGTCATCGTGGCCTTCATCGCTTCGGCGATGATCCTGCACTGAGCCGGAACGGGCCGCGCTCCCAGCGCCAGCCGTGGCGCAGCGCCATGGCGCTGAAATCGGTGAGCCCGATCTCGGTCTCGTCGCGATAGCGGCGGAACTCGGTCCAGTCCACCGGGCCTTCGGCCAGGCGGTTGCGCAGGATGTTCTCCGCGGCCGCGGGGACGGTGTGCGCGCGCAGGTCCGGCTCGCCCAGCCGGCTGCCGGTGAACACCAGATGGCCCCAGCCGCGATCGTGTGCCGCGGTGCGGGCGGCCGCCAGCTTGATTCGATTGCCGTACACCGCGATCCGCGCCAGCGGGACGACATCGATCAGCAGCGCCCGCCCGTCGGTGAGCCGGGCGGCGGCGGTGGGGTAATGCACCCGGTCGATCTCGTCGAGGCGGTAGTCGACCGCGAGCGGTCGTTCGGTGTAGGCGGCGACCTGTTCGCTCTCGTCGAGCATGCGCAGCAGCCGCGCCTCCAGGGCCGTGTCGAAACTCGTTTCGCGGCCGAGCTTTTCGGCGAAGATCGAGCCGCGAGCGTCGTCGTCGGTATCGACCGTGGTCAGTGGCGACTCGGGCAGCGGCGTGGCCGCGCCGCTCGCCCAGTCCGTCCGCCGGAGTAGCGGAATGAGCTGTCCGGCAACGGGTTCGGTGAATCGCGGTACGGCGTGCCAGCGGCCGCGCTGCTGCCATCCGGCGATCTGCTGGAAGACGAAGCCCGCCACCCGTTTCGCGTCCATCAGCGCGTGGCCGGCCAGCCGCAGTCGAAGGTAGGCCAGATCCTGTCCGGCGATATCGGTGTCGGTCGCGTAGATCTCGCCGAGCAGGGTGCGCACCAGTCGCTGATCGCCCCAGCCGACCGGATAGCGAGCGGCGAAGATCGCGGTATCGGGCAGCCCGGTGGCCTGCGCCCGCCGGATCATCTGGCCGACGGCGCGAGTGTACAACTGGCGCACCCGATCTCGGGACAGTTCGTATCGCGCCCCGATGAGGGTGAGCGTCTCGGGGCGTTCGCCGTCCAGGCCGAGCCGCTGAGTGATGAGCTCACCGTCGCGCGGACGCTCCTGCGCCTGCTCGGCGACCATCGCGGCCACCGTCTCGTCGATCTGCTCGAGTTCGAACGTGACGGTGTCGCGCAGATCGTCGGGCACGCCGGTATGCCCGTCCACGGTCCGGCTCATCTTCACAACTCCGTATCCTCGCTCCGACGCTGCGCTCGGGCGTTTGCGCCGCGCCCTCGGCCTCGGCTCCGGCCGGGACGCGACACGCTTTCGCTCGTTCGTTCGAAAAGCCTATCCCGGCGGGCGTTCGGCGGGTGGGAAGCGGTGCTGTGTCGGGCGGCGAGGGCGCCCGGATCACTCGTTCCGGGGACGTCCCGCGACGCCGTACGCGGTGACCGCCAGCGCCCCGGCCCAGGCCACGGCGGACGCGATGGTCAGCAGATGAATCGCGGCGATGAAGTGCGGCCCGGCAGGGGATCCCGCGATCGCGCCGAAGATCGCGACGCCGCTGGCGGTGCCGATCTGCCGTGCGGTGTTGGAGGTTCCGGTCGCCAGCCCCGCGCGGTCGGGGGGCGTGGCACGCACCACCGCCGCCACCACCGAAGCGGTCACCAGTCCGGCGCCGCAGCCCAGGATGCCGAATCCGGCCAGCAGCCAGCCGATTCCGCCGGTTGCCTGCAACCGGGTCAGCAACAGGGTGCCCACGATCGCGATCGCGCATCCCAGCGCGACCGCCGTGCGCGGCCCGCGCCGCGCGGTGATCCGGCCCGATACCGGGGCCAGTACGACCAGGGGCACCGCGAGCGGCAGCACCGCCAGCCCGGCCACCAGCGGCGAACAGCCCAGGACGTCCTGCAAATACAACATGGTGACGAACAGCAGCCCGTTGAAGATCAGGTTCATGGTCAGTGCGACCACATTGGGGCTCAGAAAATCCCTGCGGCGCAACAGGTCCAGGGGAAGCACCGGATTCGCGCCGCGTGCGGACGAGAGCAGCGCGGTGGCCAGGGCCGCGAACGTCAGCACGGCCGCGGTGATGATCGTCGGCCACCCGGCGCGGTGCCCGATCGAGATGACGGTGAATACCAGCCCGCCGAGACCGACGACGAATCCGGCGAGGCCGGCCGGATCGATCCGTTCGCGCTCCTGGCCCGGACGGTTCGGCACCGTGCGCAGGGTCGCGACGATGACCAACGCGGTCAGCGGCACATTGATCCAGAACACCGGGCGCCAGCCGAGCCAGCCGGTGAGCAGTCCGCCCAGCAGTGGGCCCGCGGGCAGTGCCAGCGAGGAGATCGCCGCCCAGGTGCCCAGCGCCCGCGCCTGCGCGCCGCGATCCGGGAACACCTCCACGATGACCGCCATCGTGCCGGGCAGCAGGAGCGCCCCGCCCACTCCCTGGACGATTCGCGCGCCGATCAGTACGCCGATATTCGGTGCGATCGCGCAGATCAGCGAGGCCGCGCCGAATACCGCGAAGCCGGTGAGCAGCACTCGGCGGTGCCCGATCCGGTCGCCGATGGTGCCGCCGGCCAGGAGTAGTCCGGCGATGGCGACCACGTACCCGTCGACGACCCACTGCAGCATCGCCACATCCGAACGCAGGCCGTGTCCGATGCTCGGCAACGCGACGTTGACGATCGTGACGTCCAGTAGCACCAGGAACATGCCCGCACACATCACTCCCAGCACCCGGCCGGGCCTGATCCGAGACGAGTCCCGCGTGATCGGTTTCGAAATGCTCATGCCGCCAAGTGTTTCGCCGAAAAGCTTCGGTATGGGCCGAAGAATGGGCGTGCACCTCATCGGCCTGTCGGCCCGGCCGATCGCTACGAGGAGATCTCGATGCCGCCGGTAGCCACGAGATGGCCGTTCGATCCGCGACGCCGTGCGCGCTGGGGAATTCAGCTGTTCGGGCAGCGGCGGCAATGATACTTCGGTGCGTGCCGAAGTGTCCTGGGTGCAGACTGGTGCCATGACGGATGACCGGCCACTGCACGGATACGCCGATGTCGCGTCGATCGGGGCGCTGCTGGCCGATGCGACGCGGGCGCGGGTCCTGATCAGCCTCGCCGACGGCCGCGCGCTACCGGCTTCGGTGCTCGCCGCAGAGGCGGGCGTGGCGGCCTCCACGGCCAGCGAACATCTCGCACGGCTGGTGGACGGCGGCCTGCTGAGCGTGGAACGTTCCGGCCGCCACCGCTAGTACCGGCTCGCCGACGCGAAGGTCGGCATCGCGCTCGAGGCGGTGGCGGCGCTGGCTCCGACCCGTCCGGTGCGTTCGTTGCGGGAATCCACCCGGGCGGCGGCGTTGCGCCGGGCCCGCAGTTGTTACGACCACCTCGCCGGTCGGCTCGGCGTCGCGGTCACCGAGGCGCTGCTCGACCACGGTGCGCTGATCCGCGGTGACGGTCTGCGCGGTGTCGAACGCGCCGACGGGGACCGGTTGTCCGCTCCGGTCCGTACTCATCCGTACCAGTTGGGGCCGGAGGCCGAACCGGTCTTCACCGCCCTGGGCGTCGACCTGGCCGCCGCCCGCTCCCAGCGCCGCCCGCTCCTGCGCTTCTGCGTCGACTGGAGCGAGCAGCGTCACCACCTCAGCGGCGCCCTCGGCGCGGCCCTGCTGACCCGGATGGAGTCGGCCGGTTGGCTGGTCCGCCACAACACCCGCCGCACCCTGCAACTCACCGATTCGGGCGCACACGCCCTGGACCGCATCCTCGGCGTCGAACTCGCCGCCTGATCATCGCGCGAATACCGCTGTTGCCGAGAAGGTTTCGCGGTACACACAGGTGCCCGGCGGCGTTGTCCCGTACTCATCGACGGCTTCGCGGACCAGCAGGGCGAGGTGGATCTCGTTCCGCGATTCACGCTTCGGTTCCCGGTGCGGGTGATCTGCGAACTGTATGGGGTGCCGGACGCGGATCGGTCGCGGTTGCGGATCGGGCCGACATCCTCGGGTGAAAGCATCGCGGCTCGGGGCCTGGGCCTCGTTATGGCTGTGCCGTGAGCCGGTTCGGCATTCGATCGATATCGCAGATCATCGAGGTGCTCCGCAGCCGGATTCACCAGGGGGAACCATCCAGCCGCCGAACAGGTTTCGCGCGGCTCGCGGAATTCGGGCGGCTGCACATTCCGGTTGTCGACCCGGTAGTGCGCCTGTGCCCTCGCCGAGCACGACGCGTCGGACGGTCGACTGTGCGGGTGACCGACGCTCGACAGTGTGGTTCGAGATCGGAGGCCGGCGCGGGTTCGACCGGCTTCAGGACGGTGATGTAGATCACATTCACGCTACGTCATATTCCGGCGACCGGCGGTGTCTCGGGGACATGACCGAATACAGGACAGAGCACAGCGTCGTAGTTGTCGGGGGCGGATATGCGGGGACGGTCGCGGCCAACCGGCTGCGCAAGCGGGGAGATGTTCGGATCACCATGGTCAATCCGCGTCCGGCCTTCGTGGATCGGGTGCGGTTGCATCAGCTGGTGGCCGGAACCGGTGCGGCGACGATCGATTACGGGACGTTGCTCGGGGCGGGGATCGAGCTGGTGGTCGACCGTGCCACGCGTATCGACACCACAACTCGCACGGTGCGATTGGCGTCGGGGCGGAGGCTGGATTACGACCACGTCATCTACGCGGTCGGCAGTACCGAGGCGGTGCCGGCTGTGCCCGGCGGGGGCGAATTCGCCTGCCGCATGGGTGAATTCGAGTCCGCACAACGTCTGCGCACCCGGTTGGACGGGTTGTCCGCCGACGCGTCGATCACCGTCGTCGGCGGCGGGCCGACCGGTGTCGAGACGGCCGCCGAACTGGCCGAGCGGGGTTGGCGAGTCACTCTCGTCTGCGGCGGGACGCTGATGCCCTCGCTGAGCGCCCCGGGCCGCCGGTATGTCCGCAGGTGGTTGTCGCGACACGGTGTCACGATGCTCGAATCGGACCCGGTGCTCGAGGTACGCGCGGATGCGGTCGTTCTGACCAGTGGTGCGGTGCGCCCGAGCGCCCTGACCATCTGGACGACCGGATTCGGTGTGCCGCAGGTGGCGTCCGCGAGCGGGCTGCGCACCGACGCGATCGGCCGGTTGCTCACCGACGAGACGCTGACCAGCGTCGACGACGACCGCATCGTCGCGACCGGCGACGCCGCCGCGCCGTCGGGACAGCCGCTGCGGATGAGCAGCCAGGCCGCCGGCGCGCTCGGGGCGCAGGCCGCCGACACCGTATTGAGTCATATCGAAGGATCCGACCCCGGAGTGATCGATCTGGCACTGACCGGTGTTTGTCTGAGCCTGGGCCGCCGCACCGGCGTTCGGCAGCTCGCGCACAAGGACGACACCGCGATCAATCTGTACATCGGCGGTCGCGCTGGGGCGAAGATCAAGGAGGTGACCTGCAATTTCGCCGTGGGAAAGATGCGGCGTGAGGCCCGCGAACCGGGTTCGCTGACGTGGATCAAGGGCGGACCGCGGCCGGACTCGCGGATGAACGCGTCGGCGGTGACCTCCGCGTGATCGCCGACGAGCATGCTGAGCGGTTCACCCTGCTGCGACCGCTGCTGTTCACGATCGTCTATGAAATCCTCGGCTCGGCAACCGAATCCGATGACGTGCTGCAGGACAGCTATCTGCGGTGGGCCGAGGTGGATCTGGCGAGGGTGCGGGACACCCGGTCGTATCTGGCCCGGTTGGTGACCCGCCAGGCGCTGAACGCGCTGCGGGCCGGCGCTCGCAGACGTGAGGACTACGTCGGCCCGTGGCTGCCCGAGCCGCTGCAACTCGCCGAGCCGGACGCCGCGGCCGATGTGGTACTGGCCGAATCGGTGTCGATGGCCATGCTCGTCCTGCTGGAAACCCTCGGCCCCGACGAGCGCGCGGTTTTCGTACTGCGCGAGGTCTTCGGGTTCGATTACCCGGATATCGCCGCCGCGGTCGGCAAATCCGTGCCGGCCGTGCGTCAGGTGGCACACCGCGCCCGCGAGCACGTGCGGGCGCGGCGCAGACGTTTCGAGCCCGTGGACGCCGCGCGGATCACCCGGATCACCGAACAGTTCATGACCGCGACGACCAGCGGTGACACGCGCGGATTGCTCGCGCTGCTCGCCCCGGACGTCGCGTTCATCGCCGATAGTGGCGGCAAGGCCGTGGCGGCGCGGCGGCCGGTGCTGGGCGCGGCCCGGGTCGCCCGGTACCTGATCGACCTGTTCCGCAAGGCCGAGGGTGCGGCGGGGCTGCGGATCGAGACGGTCAACTGCAACAGCACCCCCGCGATGGCCGTCTACTCGCGCGACAGGCTGGAAGGGATCTATCTGATCGAGGTGGTGAACGACGTCATCACCACCTTCTACGCCGTGCGCAATCCGGAGAAGCTCACCGCGGCAACGGTTCCCAGGCGGATCAGCCGGTGAACCGAGCGCTAGCGGGTCAGCTCGCTCAGGTCCGCGCCGATCGAACGTCCCGTGACCTGCCGCAGTAACGGTGAATAGATCGGTGGCACACCGATTTCGACCGCGATCGTGGCGATGTAGAACCAGTTCGGCCAGACGGCGTACGCCACGGTCACTAGCCGGACCAGCCCGCCGGCGAAGAAGACGAGCATCAGCAGGTGGATCAGGCCCGCGTATCGGTCCAGATCCCTCGCCCAGAGACAGAGCAGGCCGTAGGCCGGAAACAGATGGCCGGAGGT
>CBJNFW010000248.1:0-12935 GCA_966435935.1 uncultured Nocardia sp. | reverse complement strand
GTACGTCCTGCGCAACATGATCAACGGCTAGGATCTCCCGCCCCGGCGGCGTCTGGTCCGGCGGTCGAAACTCGGAAGTTCCGACCACCGGACCACGCGCCGGTTCCGAATACCTCTCGTACGACTCGCTCCGAACGGGTTGGGCGGGTGCACATCTCATCCGCAGGCGCCCCATCCCCGACCTTGTACCGTTGAACTCTGCGCCGGTCGACCCCGGCGCAGCGCGCTGTATTCCGCTGGAGGAGCCCATGCCCAAGGTCAGTGAGGACCATCTCGCCGCCCGGCGCAGCCAAATCCTGGACGGAGCGCGGCGCTGCTTCGCCGAATACGGCTACGAGGGCGCCACCGTGCGCCGTCTGGAGGAAGCCATCGGGCTGTCCCGTGGCGCGATCTTCCACCACTTCCGCGACAAGGACGCGTTGTTCCTGGCGTTGGCCCAGGAGGACACCGAGCGGATGGCCGATATCGCCGCCAACCAGGGGCTGGTGCAGGTCATGCGGGAGATGCTGGCCGATCCGGCGCAGTACAACTGGCTCGGCACCCGGCTGGAGATCGCCCGGCGGCTGCGGACCGATCCGGAGTTCGCCGCGGGCTGGACCCAGCGTTCGGCCGAGTTGACCGCGGCCACCCTGGCCCGCCTCGAGCGCCGCAAGGCCGCGGGTGCGCTGCGCGACGACGTGCCGACCGACGTCCTGCTCGGTTACCTGGATCTAGTGCTCGACGGGCTCATCGCCCGCATAGCCTCCGGCCACACGAACGACAACCTCACGGCCGTGCTCGATCTGGTCGAAGCCTCCGTGCGCCGCAAGGGCTGAGCCGAAAATCGTCCCGCGATGGCACTCGATGCAAAAAAGCACGCGTTGCGATATTGCGGCGAATGCCGGTTTGCGCGCACTGCCATCGCCGGGGTGGGCGGGTGAAATGAATTCCGACCGGTCCCGGCACATCGTGTCCGACGCCACTGCCCGGCCGGAAATAGCGGGCATTCAGCACACGTTGGCCGAATTATGACCTTTGCTGTCCCCGTTACCGTGCGCGGCTACGAACTCGATGTCAACGGCCATATGAATCAAGCCGTCTATCACCAATACGCCGAACACGCCCGCTGGGAGGCGTTGCGCGCGGCCGGCCTCGTGCCGGACAAGATGCTGCACGCGGGCCTCGGCCCGGTGGTGCTGGAGTCGACCGTGCGCCATCTGCGTGAGCTGCATCTGGGCGACGAGGTCACCGTCACCTGCGAATTCGAATGGGGCGAGGGCAAGGTGTTCCGGATCAACCAGCAGATCCGCAAACTCGACGGGACGGTGTCCGCGGAGTTCACGGTCGTCACCGGCCTGATGGATCTCACCGCACGCAAACTCGTTCCGAATCCGATCGAGCGGTTCCGCGAGCTGTCCGAGTCCGCGGACGTCCTGGGGCTGTGAAGCGTTGAGCGGTCAACCGAAAAACTCTCCGCGATAGCGCATTCCGGGTTCCCGCGACCGAATCCCGGCGCAGCGGAATTCTTTCGTTGCCGACCGGTCAGCGGGCGGATCGGGATATGATCCAGGGCACGCTCGGCTTCCGTGGCAAACCGCGAGCAGATCGGAGACCAGCCCCATGACCGATGCTGTCCATCCCACCGTGTCCACCTCTTCTGGGCCACGTCCCGATAGCCAGGAGGTTGCGCCGCTACTGTCCGGCTATTTGATAGCCGAATCGACGCGGGCGGTGAGCGTACGCGTGCACGAGGGCACCTGGACCTTCGATCGAGCGGATGTCCTCGGCATCGATTTGGTGGGGTCCGCGGTGCCGCACGCGGATGGCGATCCGGGCGCGCGTCCGGTGCGAGTGCGCATCCGGGCGGGCGCCACCGCGGACTTCACCCGGCGGCTGCGCATCGAGCTCACCGACCGCCCGATGACGTTGCCGCAGCAGCACTCTCCCGCCCGCGGCGACGATCTGATGGCCCGCCTGACCGAACGCTGGGCGCGCGATCTGCAGTTGCCGACCGATCCGGCCGTCGGCGGGGTCACCATGACTCGCAGTCAGACTCGTTCGTTCGCGCGCAGCGACGACGCGATGGCCTGCGACAGTCTCGACTGAGAGGTCCGTCCGATGGCCCGCGCGACCGGGTCGGTGCTGATCGTCACCGAGGCCGACGACCTGCACGCCGACGCGATGGCCGCGACTCTGCGAAAGCATCACGGCGTCAGCCCGATTCGGCTCGATATGCGCGACTTCCCGCGCGAGACTGGTAGTTTCCGGCTCGACCGCGCGGGTACCGCACGGTCGCTGTCGAACCTGCGCGGTCTGGACGAGGTCGCGTCGGTGTGGTGGCGCCGGCCGCATCAGGCGATGGTGCCCAGCGGAATGCGTCGCGCGGACGACGACTACCGGCAGGCCGAATGCGACGGGTTCCTGCAGGGGTTGCTGTGGTCGATTCCGGCGGTCTGGGTCAACGATCCCGGCACCGACCGCACCGCGACCCGCAAGATCGTGCAACTCGAGACCGCCCGCCGCGCCGGATTCGTCATCCCGGAGACCCTGATCACCAACGATCCGGACGAGGCGCGCAGCTTCGTCGGCTCGAGGCCGGGGCCGGTGGTGTACAAGCGCACCGGGACCGGGCCCGCGGAATTCTCCGAGACACGCGTGGTCACCCCCGCGGATCTGGCCCGGCTGGAGACGATCCGATCGGCGCCCACGACCTTCCAGGACTACGTCCAGGCCGAGTGCGATCTGCGCGTGGTGTGGATCGACGGGGTCGAGTGGACCGTGCGGATCGACTCGCAATCCGGTGTGGGACGGGTGGATTCACGCCTGGACACCTCGGTCGACTTCACCCCCGAACGGCTGCCCGCGACGGTGAGCAAATCCATCGCCACGGTGATGGGCGCGCTCGGACTGACCTTCGGCGTACTGGACATCCGCCTCGGAACCGATGGCGAGTACTACTTCCTGGAGGTCAACCCGCAGGGGCAGTTCGCCTATCTCGAGATCAAGACCGGTTTGCCGATATTCCGCAGTCTCGCAGGGTATCTCGTCCTCGGTGACGCGAGCGTGCCGCTCGACTGAGGACCGCACCGAGCGAATTACTTACTCGCCGCGGCCTTCCGGCGATTGGCGCCACCGCGGCTGCGGAGTTGCACATGCGACTCCACCAGCACGTTGTGGATGAATCCGTACGAGCGCCCCGTCTCGCGCGCCAGCGAGCGGATACTTGCCCCCGCCTCGTACTGCTTCTTGAGCTGGGTCTGCAAGCGGTCGCGGGACTTTCCGGTCACGCGCGTACCTTTACCCAACGTGGATTTCCCCTGTGTGGGCCTGTCACTCATGGCTTCCTCCGGTCGCCCTGCAGCCTGATTCAAGGCTAGAACTACAAGCATGCAGTGATCAACGCTTCCGTGTGATCAACCTCACGATAATTGTCCGGAATCGGCATCGGCGACAATTTTCGGCGTCGTAGGCCGTCTGCACAACCGAACACAGCATCGAACGGACTACAGGAGCCTCCCAATGCGCAGGATCACCGCAGGACTCTTCATCGCCCTCGACGGCGTCGTCGCCGATCCGCAGGACTGGCACTTCCCCTACTTCAACGACGAGATGGGCGCCGCGGTCACCGAACAGATGGGCGCCGCGGACACCATGCTGTTCGGCCGCACGACCTACGAGGGTTTCGCCGCCGCGTGGCCCGGACGCGAGCGCGAGGGCGGTCCGGACGCCGAGATGGCGCGGCACTTCGGCGACATCCGCAAGATCGTGGTCACGCACCGCGAGATCGACCTGCAGTGGCGCAATTCCGAGGTGCTGCAAGGTGATCTGGTCGACGCGGTGACCGCGCTGAAACAGGAGCGCGGCGGCGATATCGGACTGAGCGGTTCGGTCTCGATCGTGCGGCAGCTGCTGTCCGCACGGCTGATCGATGAGCTGCACCTGCTCGTGCACCCGATCGCGATGCGCTCGGGTATGCGTCTGTTCGAACAGGCCGATACGCCGCTGCCGCTGACCCTGCTGCGCTCGGCGACGTTCAAGACCGGCGTGGTGCACACCGTGTACGGCCCCGGCGAACTGCTCGAGGGCGGTTACGAGCAGGCCCGCGACAACCTCCGCTGACTAGGCGAGCTGGATCAGCTCCAGGTAGTCCTGCGACCAGTGGTCCTCGGTGCCGTCGGGCAGCATGATGACCCGTTCCGGGTTCAGCGCCTCGGCGGCGCCGGGATCGTGGGTCACCAGCACCACGGCCCCGGCGTAACTGCGCAGTGCGTCCAGCACCTGCTCGCGCGATACGGGGTCCAGGTTGTTGGTTGGCTCGTCCAGCAACAGCACATTCGCCGCGGAGGAGACCAGTCCGGCCAGGGCCAGACGGGTCTTCTCGCCGCCGGACAGCGTCCCCGCGGGCTGTTCCAGCTGCGGACCGGAGAACATGAACGCGCCGAGCAGGCTGCGAAGCTCCTGTTCGCCCGCATCGGGCGAGGCGTGCCGGATGTTCTCCCAGACCGTGGCGTTGTCGTCCAGGGTGTCGTGCTCCTGGGCGAAATAGCCGACCTTGAGACCGCGGCCGGGCTCGACCCCTCCCGCTGTCGGAGTCTCTACTCCCGCAAGGAGTTTGAGCATGGTGGTCTTACCCGCGCCGTTCAGGCCGAGCACCACGACGCGGCTGCCCCGATCGACCGCGAAGCTGACACCGGTGAAGATCTCCAGGGACCCGTAGAGCTTGGTCAGATCTGTCACCATCAGCGGGGTGCGGCCGCAGGGCGCGGGCTCCGGGAATTTGATCCGGGCCACCTTGTCGGCCACGCGCACCTCGTCCAGATCCGCGAGCAGCCGGTCCGCGCGCTTGGACATCTGGTGCGCCGCAGCGGCTTTCGTGGCCTTGGCGCCGAGTTTGGCGGCCTGGGCCCGCAGTGCGCTCGCCTTCTTCTCGGCGTTGGCGCGTTCGCGCACCCGGCGTTGCTCGTCGGTGGCGCGGGCGTCCAGGTACTTCTTCCAGCTCATGTTGTAGATATCGGCCTCGCCGCGCACCGCGTCCAGGAACCAGACCTTGTTCACCACGTCGGCGAGCAGATCCACGTCGTGGGAGATGACGATCAGACCGCCGTCGTGGTTCTGCAGGAAGCCGCGCAACCAGGTGATCGAATCGGCGTCGAGGTGGTTGGTGGGCTCGTCCAGCAGCAGCGTCCGATCGCTGCGGCCGCCCGAACCGTCCGAGGCGGAGAACAGGATGCGCGCGAGCTCGATACGACGGCGCTGACCGCCGGACAGGGTGCGCAACTGCTGATTCAGCACGCGATCGGGCAGCCCGAGGCTGTTGCAGATACGCGCGGCCTCGCTCTCGGCGACGTAACCGCCCAGCGCGGAGAACCGGTCCTCCAGCTGTCCGTACTTGCGCACCGCCTTCTCGCGTTCGGCGTCGTCCGCCACCTCGGCCATGCGCGCCTGCTGCTTTTCCATATCGCGGATCAGCGCGTCCAGGCCGCGGGCGGACAGGACCCGGTCCCGGGCCAGCACGTCGAGGTTGCCCTCGCGCGGATCCTGTGGCAGATAACCGATTTCGCCGGACCGAGCGACCGTGCCCGCGTAGGGCTCGCCCTCACCGGCCAGGATGCGCAGCGTCGTCGTCTTACCGGCGCCGTTGCGCCCGACCAGTCCGATCCGGTCGCCCGCCTGCACCCGCAGCGCCGAACCGGGCGCGGTCAGCAGCGTGCGGATTCCGGCCCGGACCTCCAGGTCGGTCGCGGTGATCACAAAAGTCTCCTCGCAAAATAATTCGTGCGGTCACGGGGTGATAGCTCGAGTGTGCGTCGACAGAACGCACGAGAACCACCGATTTTACGCATCCTCCCGATCGACCGCCGTAACGTGCACCACTACCGGGGCCCCGCAGCGCTTCCCGAACGCCGATCGCGTCGCTCGGTCCGGGCCGTGCGCCGAGCGCGCGCACGGGCTCGGGGACCGGACCGGGTCTACCCGCCGCACCGGGCCATCGGCTAGCGTGCGGAGGTATGAGCGATGATCTGAAGGGCAAGAGTGCGCTGGTCACCGGCGCGAGCCGCGGTATCGGCAAGGCGGTCGCGGCGGAATTGCTGGCCCAGGGCGCGAACGTGTTGATCACCGCCCGCAAAGCCGAACCGCTGGAGGAGACCGCCACCGAACTGCGCGGCCTCGGCCATGCGGGGCGGGTCGTCGCGCTGGCGGGCAATTCGGGCGACGCGACCGCACGCGCGGACGCCGTGGCCACCGCGGTCGCCGAATTCGGCGCGCTGGACATCCTGATCAACAACACCGGTATCAACCCCGTCTACGGCTCGCTCATGGAGGCCGATCTGGGCGCGGTGCGCAAGATCTTCGACGTCAACGTCGTCGCCGCGCTCGGCTACGTCCAGGAGGCGTACCGGGCCTGGATGAGCGCCAACGGCGGCGCGGTGGTGAACGTCGCCAGCGTCGCGGGGATCCGTTCCAGCGGAGTGATCGCCGCGTACGGCGCCTCCAAGGCCGCGCTCATCCGGCTCACCGAGGAACTCGCCTGGCAGCTCGGCCCCGGCATCCGGGTCAACGCCGTGGCGCCCGCGGTGGTCAAGACCAAGTTCGCCGACGCCCTCTACTCCGCCGACGAGGAGGCCGCGGCCGCGCCGTATCCGTTGAAGCGGCTGGGCAATCCGGAGGACGTCGCCGCGCTGATCGCCTTCCTCGTCTCGGATCGAGCGGCCTGGATCACCGGTGAGGTCGTGCGCGTCGACGGCGGTCTGCTGGCCACCGGCGGGCTCTGAGACCCACCGTCGCTCAACGGAACAGCAGCGCACCGGCCATATCGGCCTCCAGATAGTGCATGTACTTGGCCGCGGTGTCCTCGGTGACCGCGCTGGTCGCGGTCACCACCGTGAGCACCACGAAATCCCCCTGGGCCTTGGTCTGCCACTTACCGACGGCGAAATGGTCGATGTAGGTGCCGGGCCGCATCTTCAGATCGTCGTCGGCGTACTGGGTCGCGAGATTTCTCGCGTCGGCGGTGCCGGTGGTGCCCAATACGTACTGCGCGAGCATGATGCCGCCGTTCTCGGCCCGATACACCATCTCCGCGGCGTACTGGCAGCCCAGGCCGGTCAGCTTGCCGCCGTTCTCGATATCGGCGCAGGTGGGATGGTCCTGTCCCGAGACCCAGTCCGCATGCAGATGGACGCCGTCGAGGCTGAAATTCCAGTCGTGGGAGTACTCGGTGTAGCTGAATCGGCCCGAGTGGTTCGCGGACGAGGTCGCCGGAGCGGTCGTCGTGGCCGAACTGCTGGTGGCGGATACCAGCGACGGGCCGGCCGGGCTCGCCGAGGTGTCGTGCCCGGAATGCCGGTTGAGCACCACGACCAGGGCGACGGCGATCACCACCAGCACCACAGCACCGGCGGCTCCGCCGGCGATCAGCGCCGTATTGTTGCGGCGCGGCGGCGGGAACCCACTGGGATATCCCGGCTGCGGAGACCAGCCCGGTTGCTGCTGCCATCCCTGCCCGGCATCACCGGGCGGCGGATAGGCCGACTGCTGATAGCCCGTCTGCGGCTGGTGGGCGGGATGCCCGGCACCGCTCCGGCCCCATCCGGCGTCGGGCGTCTGCTGGTAGCCGCCGGCCTGCCCCCATCCGGGCGAATCGGGTGATTGCGGCGCGGGATTCCCATAAGGGTCCGAGCCGGGGGGATACGTCATCACTGCGTCCTTCCGCAGCCGGGGTCGCCGTGGCGCCCTGTCGCGGTGGTCCCCCCAGGCTTCGCGCGAACCCTACCGCAGCCCTGTGACACGGTGCCACGCGGAATATCTGATCCAATGCTCGGTATGACCTCGGACCTGCTCATCTGCGGCCTGGGCCCGGCCGGACGCGCGCTGGCGCACCGGGCGCTCGCGCACGGGCGCACCGTGACCGTCGTGGACCCGCGGCCCGCCCGGCGCTGGACCGCGACCTATGCGGCCTGGTCGGACGAGCTGCCCGGCTGGATCGCGCCGGCCGCGGTCGCGGCCACCGTGTCCCGGCCGGTCGCGTGGGGCACACGCCGATTCGAAATCGAACGGGCCTATACGGTTTTCGACACCGGCGCACTGCAGGATTCGCTCGACATCGGCGCGGCGAGGGTGGTGACCGACCGGGTGGAGCAGATCCTGCGGCCGCGGCTTCCCCGGGCTCGGCAGGCGGTGCGCCTGTCCGGCGGCGAGATCCTGCCCGCCCGGCGGGTGATCGACGCCCGCGGTGTCCCGCGCTCCCCGGGCCGGGCCGAGCAAACGGCGTACGGCGTTGTCGTGCAACGGGATCGGTGGGGCGAGCCGATGTTCATGGACTGGCGCACGGACAACGGCACATCTCCCGGCGACTCGCCCTCGTTCCTGTACGCGGTTCCGCTCGGAACGGGCCGGATACTGCTCGAGGAGACCTGCCTGGCCGGGCGTCCCGCACTGGACCCGGCCGCCTTGCGTGACCGCCTGCAAGCCCGGATGCGTTGCCGCGGAATCGAATTCGACGGCACCGAACCGGTCGAGCGGGTGCGGTTCGCACTCCAGGGCGGACGGCCGGGAGCCGGACGATTCGGCGCCGCGGGCGGATTCCTGCATCCCGCAACGGGTTACAGCGTCGCGGCGGCGCTGTCCGCCGCCGACGCGATCGTCGCCGGCGGGCCGACAGCCTCCGCCTCGGCCCATGCGGTTCACCTGGCGCGCGAGGCGGGGCTGCGCGCGCTGCTCGCCCTCCCGCCTGCCGATCTGCCTGCCTTCTTCGACGCCTTCTTCGCGTTGCCCGTGCGCACGCAACGCGCCTATCTGTCCGGCCGGGACGATCTGCCGGGTACCGCCGCCGCGATGACGTCGCTGTTCCGCGCCCTGCCGTGGCGGCTGCGCCGCACCCTGGCCGCGGCCGTCCTCACGCGCTGACCTCGGCCCGGTCACCGAGGCTCAGCCGCCGGATCGGACCCATCCCGGCCAGGGCCAGGACCGCGAGCACACCGTGCGCCGCGACGAACCAGAGCGCGACGTCGAACGATCCGGTGGTCTGCACGATGTAGCCGATCACGATCGGGGTGACGATGCCCGCGATATTGCCCAGGCCGTTGGTCAGGGCGCCGAAGATACTCGCCGCCTCGGTGGGCGCGACGTCGGTGGTGATGGCCCAGCCCAGTGAGCCCATCCCCTTGCCGAAGAACGCCGTGGTCATGATCAGCACGATGATGGTGGTGCTGTCGGTGAAGTCCGCGACCGCGATGACGGTGCCGAGCAGCAGTCCGGCCGCGGCGGGCGCCTTGCGGGCCACGGTCAGCGAAACCCCGTGCCGCAGTAGGAAATCGGAGATGAATCCGCCGGCCAGACCGCCGATGAACGCGGCCAGCGCGGGCAGCGCGGCGATGAACCCCGCGTGCACCAGCGAAATGTGCCGGGCCTGGGTGAGGTAGATCGGGAACCAGGTGATGAAGAAGTAGCTCAGCGAGTTGACCGCGTACTGGAAGACCGAGATTCCCCACAGCGGCCGGGTGGCCAGCACTCGGCCGAGCATCCGGCGGTCGAGGCGGGTTCGCGCGCCGGTCGAGGAGGTCGAATCCATGTCGATCAGCGCGCCGCCGCCGCTCATCGTCTCGAGTTCGCCCGGTGAGACCCGCCCGTGCTCACGCGGCGGGTACATCCAGCCCCACCACAGGATCGCCATCGCCATCCCGAGCGCGCCGAGCAGGACGAACACCCATCGCCAGCCGAATTCGTGCGTGACCCAGGCCATTACGGGCGCGAACAGCACGGTCGCGAAATACTGCCCCGAGTTGAACACCGCGGTCGCCCGACCGCGTTCGGCGGTGGGGAACCAGATCGTCGAGACGCGCGCGTTCGCGGGGAAGGCGGGGGATTCGAAGACGCCCAGCAGCAGCCGCAGCGCGAACATCAGCACCAGGGCCACCACCACGCGCGTGGTGACCAGCCCGACCAGGCTGGTCACCGCGGTCGCCAGTGTCCACAGCGCCAGGCTGCCCGCGTACACCCGCCGTGCGCCGAACCGGTCCAGCAGCATCCCGCCGGGCAACTGCGAAACCACGTACGCCCAGCTGAACGCCGAGAAGATATAGCCGAGCTGAACCGCGGAGAAACCCAGCGTGGTCCGCACGCTGGTGCCGGTGATCGACAGCGAGCTGCGGTCGGCGTAATTGACGACCGTGATGACGAACAACAGCCCCAGCACCACGAACCGGGTGGGGATCCGGCGCGGCCGCTCCGGCCGCGCGGGTGTGACCGGGCCCGCCGCGGCGAGTTCTCCGGATTCCGGCTTCAGCATTCTCGTCCTCCTGCACCCCCGGCCACGGTTGTGGTCCGGGTCACCCCGAAGCGGGTGTGATGAGGAGGCTATGCCGTGCGGGCGATACCCGTCGAACACCGATTCGGCATCGAGTGATACCCGAAGTCGCATGTCGGGACCGGTATCCTCACAGAATGAAGCGCACGTCGTTCGCACGCTGGCCCTGCTCCATCGCCCGGACTATGGATCTGCTCGGCGACTGGTGGACGCCGCTGGTGCTGCGCGAGGCGTTCTACGGAATCCGCCGCTTCGACGATTTCCAGCAACAACTGGGCATCGCCCGCAACACCCTCAGCGAACGCCTGCGGCGCCTGGTGGACGAGGGTCTGCTGGAGAGGCGCCCGTACCACTTCGAGCCGACCTGGTACGAATACGTGCTCACCGAGAAGGGCGCGGACTTCTGGAGCGTGCTGCTGACGATCAACCGCTGGGGCGACCGCTGGCTGGCCGGCCCGGAAGGGGCGCCGATCACCCTGCACCACACCGCCTGCGGTCACGACACTCAGGTCGAGGTGGTGTGCGCGCACTGCGCGGAACCCGTGACGTTCGAGGATTCACGCCTGCGAATCGGGCCCGGGTATCCCGAGCACCTGCGCGATCGTCCCGATATCCGCGAACGTTTCGCGCGGCAGGAGTCCGAGTAGCTTCCACATCCCCGCGATCACCGCAGTTGCCATGTGCAACAGCCGATTTCGATACCGGCACGGCCCGTCACGCCGTGGTGGAGCGCCGGGCGATGAGTTCGGGGACGAACACGACGTGCTGATGCCGGTGCGTACCGTCGCCCCCGGCCTCCTCGAGCAGCAGGCGCGCCGCGGTGCGGCCGAGTTCCTCGCGCGGCTGCCGGATCGAGGAGAGCGGAACCGCGGCCGCGGCGGCGAAGTCGATGTCGTCGTAGCCGATGACAGCCATATCGCCGGGCACCGTCAGACCGCGCAGGGTCAGCGCCTGCAGGACGCCGAGGGCGAGCAGGTCGTTGGCGCAGAACACCGCGGTCGGGCGGTCGGCGTTGTCCAGCAGCGCGGCCGCGGCATCGCGCCCGGCCTCGAAAGTCAGTGCGGCCGTGGGGATGTCGTAGAGACGGGCATCGGCGGCCGCGATCGCGGCGGCCGCGCCCCGGCGACGCTCGCTCACCTGGGTCACCGCCCCCGGGCCGCCGACGAATCCGATCCGAGTGTGCCCGGCGGCGAGCAGATGTTCGGCGGCCAGCCGCCCGCCCAGGACGTCGTCGACCGAGACCGAGCAGCGGTCCGGACGATCGCTGTGCCGGTCCACGAGCACCGCCGGCACGCCCTGGGCGGCCAGCGTGCGCAAAGCCTGTTCACCGTCGCCGTCCGCCGGGGTGATCAGCACTCCGCGCATCCGCTGCTGGGCGATCTGCTCGAGATGACGTTCCTCGCGCCGCGGATCGTCGCCGCTGTTGCAGATGACCAGCATCGCGTCGTGCCGCGCGGCCTCCTGCTCCGCGCCGTGCGCGACGTCGGTGAAGAAGGGGTTGGCCATGTCCAGCACCACCATGGCCAGGGTGCGGCTGCTCCCCTCGCGCAGGTGGCGCGCGGAATCGTTACGCACGTAGCCGGTTTCGGCGATCGCCCGGCGCACCCGCTCGCGCGTCGCCGCGGAGACCTGGTCGGGCCGGTTGAGCACGTTGCTGACCGTGCCCAGTGACACTCCGGCGCGCCGTGCCACCTCCTTGATGCTCACCGCCATCGTGTGTCCTTCCCGTGACGATGCGAGCATAATCGCCGCGGGAGGGGGCGAGGAACGGCAGCGGGGCGGGGGGGCGGACGCGAAACAGAAAAAGATCGTTCGGGTCGGCGAGCTTCCCCTCCCATTCGTCCTCCACCTCCCCCAACGTCTTGTTCCGGGTGCGCGGAGCCCAGACCGTGCCGATCACCAGCGCGAGGGCCAGCAGGCCGATCAGCAGCAGACCGACCGAGGTCAACCCGGTGGCGGCCAGCATGGTCGGGAAGAAGTAGCTGAGCAGTCCGGTCGCCGCGCGCACCACGAAGAACATGAAGCCCTGTGCGCTGGCGCGATACGACGTGGCGAACAACTCGCTGGTCCACAGACTGTAGAACGCCTGGGCGCCGATCCCGCTGGAGATGCCCCACAGCACAGCGAAGGTCAGCAGGGTGGGCATGCCCGCGGAGGTGAAGAACACCAGCACGCACCACGCCAGCACGCCCAGTGCCGCACCCACCAGGTACAGCACCCGCTGGGAGATCCGGTCGGCGAACGCCATGAAGCCGAAATACGTTGCCAGCACGGTGCATCCCCACACCAGCACCTGCAGCAGATCCTGCTGTACCGCGCTGTGCACCCCGGCGCTGTCGTACACCCGGGGCATGAAGATGCCCGCCTGCCCGGCCACCGTGTTCCAGAATCCGTAGACGCCCATCAGCATCAGCAACGCGGTGATGTTCACCCGTCGCGAGAACAGGCCGCGCAGGCCGCGATCGCCCGCCGAGGACGGCCGCGTGCCGCGTTCGGCGTCCTCGGTCCAGATCTGCGATTCGGCCAGGCCCTGCCGAATCCACCACACCACCGCCGCGACCGCGAACAGGTGCAGGAAGATCAGCCGCGAACCGGCGAGCCCGAGCGGCGCCAGGCCGGCCGCCAGCGCGAAACCGATCAGCGGGCCCAG
>CBJNFW010000247.1:0-12979 GCA_966435935.1 uncultured Nocardia sp. | reverse complement strand
CGGCGGGATGACATTCGGCGGGATGACATTCGGCGGGATGACATTCGGCGGGATGGCGTTCTTCGGAATCGCCCCGAGGACCTGATCGGGCACCTCGACGTTGCCGATCCCCGGAACGGTGACCGGCGCCGCGGTGGCGGGCGTGGTGGACAGCAGCAGTGCGCTGAGGGTGGCAGCGCCGACGGCTCCGGCCGCAACGGCCCGGTGGGCGTGTCGCTTGATCGCCATGATGCGGTGACTCCTCATCTGCCCCGCGACGCCGCACCCGGTGGCACGTCGAACTCCGCGAGGTCTCGGCAAGATTACGAACACATAACGGTGCGCTGTAAAGCCACGAGCATGAGCAGCAGAAGTCGGCGAATTTTGCCAGTACAAATTTTTGCGAGATGAATCACACCAATCACGAAACCATAACAACAAGCGCCGACCTGGGCTTTCTTCCGGCCCGGCCCGCCCGCGGCCACCATGGGAGAAATATCGGTTTCGAATCGGCCCGATCGGGAAATCAGCACGTAGCAAATGGCGCGACAACCCGTACGCGACCGTACGGTCCGCTTGCTGAGTGGTTGCCGCCTGGATGTCGAGTGGACAGATCCGCGCAAACCGCGAAATTCGCGGAAATCGGTGCGAGTCATTCGAAAACCGAATGAGTGTGACGCTGACCACTTTTTGGCGTTTCGCCCTGAAACGAACCCGGCAAGTCGGGTATTACGGTCAGATCTCGAACCGCGCCCGCGTTCGCGATTCCTGTCGTACCCGGCCGATACGCTGCCGCCGTGTCCCCTCCCGCCCCGCGCCCGGCCCAGCTGGCCTTCGACGATCTGGACACCCCGCTGTACGACACGACCTTCGTCGTTGTGGACCTGGAGACCACCGGGACCAGCCCGGACGGCGATGCCATCACCGAGATCGGCGCGGTCAAGGTGCGCGGTGGCGAGGTGCTGGGCGAATTCGCCACCCTGGTCGATCCGGGCCGCGCGATTCCACCGCAGGTCGTGCAGATCACCGGGATCACCACAGCGATGGTTCGCACCGCGCCGCGGATCGAGGCGGTACTGCCCGGATTCCTGGAGTTCGCGGCCGGGGCGGTCCTCGTCGCGCACAACGCCCGCTTCGACATCGGCTTCCTGAAGGCCGCGGCGGCCCGTTGCGCGACCGCCTGGCCCGCCTTCCAGGTCCTGTGCACGGTGCAGCTGGCCCGGCGGATCCTGCCCCGCGACGAGGCGCCCACGGTGCGCCTGTCCGCGCTGGCCGAACTGCTCGGCGCGCAGACCCGCCCCACCCACCGCGCACTCGACGACGCCCGCGCCACCGTCGATGTCCTGCACGCGCTCATCGGCCGGGTGGGCAACCTCGGCGTGCACAGCCTGACCGAGCTCGCCGACTATCTGCCTGCGGTGACCCGCCGGCAACGCTCCAAACGTTTCCTCGCCGCCGATCTGCCGAGCGTGCCCGGGGTCTATCTGTTCCGCGGCCCCTCGGACGAGGTCCTGTACGTGGGCACGGCGGTGAATCTGCGCCGCCGCGTCCGCAGCTACTTCACCGGGTCGGAGACCCGCCCGCGCATGCGCGAGATGGTCGCGCTCGCCACCCGCGTCGAGCACGTGCCGTGCGCGCACGGGCTCGAGGCCGGTGTGCGCGAACTGCGGCTGCTCGTCGCGCACACCCCGCCCTACAACCGGCGCTCGAAATTCCCGCAGCGCGCCTGGTGGATCACCCTGACCGACGAACCCTTCCCGCGCTTCGCCATCACCCGCACCCCGAACCGGGATGCCTTGGGGCCGTTCGGTTCCCGCACCAAGGCCGCCGAACTGGCCGCCACCGTCGCCGAGTACTGCGGCCTGCGCACCTGCACCGGCCGCATCCCGCGCAACGGCCGTCACGGCGCGCAGTGCCCGCCGGCGACGGTCGGCGGCTGCCCGGCGGGCAGGTCCGGAACCCTCACCAGCGCAAGCGAATACGCACCAGCCGCCCACGCGGTGCGGGATCTGTTCGCCGGGCGCTCCGACCTGCCGCTGCACGCGATGCGGGAACGTATCGAAATCTCCTGCGCCGCCGAACATTTCGAGGTCGCCGCCCGAGTCCGCGACCGCACCGTCACGGTGGTGCGCGCACTGCGCCGCACCCAGCGGCTCGCGGCGCTGGCGCGCATCGCCGAGCTGGTGGCGGCGCGACGCGCCGAGACGGGTGGATGGGATTTCGCGGTGATCCGCTACGGCCGCCTGGCCGCGGCCGGATCCGCCGCCCGCGGGATTCCGCCGATGCCGGTCGTGGACGCTCTCGTCGCGTCCGCCGAAACCGTCGTACCCACCCGCCTCGACGCCACGGACGCCGCGCTGCCCGCCCTCCCCGGCACCGAATCTCCCGAGGACCGGCTCCATCCCCCGCTGCGCGGCGCTCCCCCGGAGGAGACCGCACTCATCATCACCTGGCTGGAACAGCCCGGCACCCGCATCGTCCACACCTCGCACGGCTATGCCGAGCCCCGTTCCGGCGCAGGCCCCTGGCTGGCCTGGGCCGAGCGCGCCGAGGCCGCTGCCCGTACCGAATCGGCCGGCCGGGACTACCTGGCCGGTACCGAATCCTGAGTACTACCCGACTCGATGGTTCCGCGGTCTGCAGGATCTCCCGGAGCGGACGTCTCCAATGCCCGCACGGAACTCCTGCACATCTCGCACCGGTGCCGGACGAGCCGTCGTGGTCTCGGCCGGTCCGGCCGCGACGTCTTCCCGCAGGCCCGGAGCGGGGCCCAACTAGACTCACATCATGATTACCGCGATCGTGTTGATCCACGCCGATGCCGCCCGCATCCCCGAAACGGCGCAGGCGCTGGCGGATCTGGAAGGTGTGACCGAGGTGTACTCGTGCGCGGGCGATGTGGACCTCATCGCGGTGGTCCGGGTGCGCGATCACGAGCGCATCGCCGAGGTGGTCACCGGCCATGTCAACAAGACCACGGGCGTGCTGCGCACGACCACGCACATCGCGTTCAAGTCGTATTCGCGGGCCGAGGTCGAGGCCGGATTCTCCATCGGAGAATGATCCGGCCGGACGGGTGAACGTCCCGGGAAGCGCCTGAAAAGCAAAGGCCCCGAACCGTTTCCGGTTCGGGGCCGAGCTACCGAGCGAACTCAGTGGCCGTGCTCGCCCTCGTCGCCGCCACCGGCGATCTGATCCTGGTACGCGGCCAGGATCTCGAGCTGCTTGTGGTGCTGCTCCTTGTCGTACGAGGTCTGCTCGGCGGCCTGAGCTGGCGGATCGGCCCGCAGGAACGAACCGGCGCCGGGCTTGCCGGCCCAACCCAGCTTGTTCATCTTCTTGGGCACCGCCGCACCCTGGTACTCCAGCGGGATCGGGTGGCCGTGCGCGTCGACCGGCCCCAGCGGCTGGTGCACCTCGATGTACTCACCGTGCGGCAGGCGCTTGATCACGCCGGTCTCGATACCGTGCTCGAGCACCGCGCGGTCGGCACGCTGCAGCCCCAGGCACATCCGGTACGCCAGGAAGTAGGCGATCGGCGGCGCGGTCAGCAGGCCGATGCGGAAGATCCACGTCGTCGCGTTCAGCGAGATGTCGAACTTCAGCGCGATGATGTCGTTGACGCACGCCAGGGTCAGCACCAGGTAGAACGCCAGGGCCATGGCGCCGATCGCGGTGCGCACCGGCACATCGCGCGGACGCTGCAACAGGTTGTGGTGCACGTCGTCGCCCGTCAGGCGCTTTTCGATCCACGGGTAGGCGATCAGCACCACGAACACCAGGCCCATGATCAGGGCGACCCAGACCGGCGCGGGCACGGTGTACCGGCCCAGATACAGCTCCCACGGCGGCATCAGACGAGCCAGACCGTCGGTCCACATCATGTAGAAGTCGGGCTGCGATCCGGCCGAGACCTGGGACGGGTTGTACGGACCCAGGTTCCAGATCGGGTTGATCTGCAGGACGCCACCCATGACCGACACGATGCCCAGGGTGAACATGAAGAACGCACCCTGGTCCGCGGCGAACACCGGGACGATGCGCGCACCGACGACGTTCTTCTCGGTCCGGCCCGGTCCGGGGAACTGGGTGTGCTTCTGGTACCAGACCAGGGCCACGTGCGCCGCGATCAACGCCAGCATGATGCCCGGGAAGAGCAGCACGTGGGCGATGAACAGACGCGGGATGATGATCGTGCCCGGGAAGTCACCGCCGAAGATCAGCCAGTGCATCCAGGTGCCGATCACCGGGATGCCCATGGTGATACCACCGAACGCGGCCCGCAGACCGGTACCCGAGAGCAGGTCGTCCGGCAGCGAGTAGCCGAAGAAGCCCTCGAACATCGCCAGGATCAGCAGCAGCGAACCGATGACCCAGTTCGCCTCGCGCGGCTTGCGGAACGCACCGGTGAAGAAGATGCGCAGCAGGTGGATGATGATCGAGCAGGCGAACAGCAGCGCGGCCCAGTGGTGCACCTGACGCACGAACAGGCCGCCGCGCACCTCGAAGGTGATCTGCAGCGCCGACTCGAACGCCCGCGACATGGACACACCGCGCAGCGGCTGGTACGCGCCGTTGTAGACGACCTCGGTCATCGACGGATCGAAGAACAGCGTCAGGTAGACACCCGACAGCAGCAGGATGATGAACGCGTACAACGCGATCTCACCGAGCAGGAACGACCAGTGGGTCGGGAAGACCTTGTTGATCGAGCGCTTGACGAACGCCGCGGCGCGGTACCGCTCGTCCATCTCGTTGGCCTGTGCGGCCGCTTTACTCGGGCTCATTCCTGCACCTCGCTAGCGCTCGGCACAGGAATGCGCCCAGCGCGCTGTGTTGATGATTCGGTCGCAAGCTCCCTCATGAACGACGCTCCCAGTAGGCCGGGCCGAGCGGCTCGATGAAGTCGCCGTTGGCGACCAGGAAGCCCTCGGAATTGACGGTGATCGGCAGCTGCGGCAGGGCACGCGCGGCAGGGCCGAAGATCGGCTTACCCCAGTGGAGGGCGTCGAACTGCGACTGGTGGCACGGGCACAGGATGCGGCTGTCCTGCTGCTCGAACAGCGAGGTCGGGCAGCCCAGGTGGGTGCAGATCTTCGAGTAGGCCCAGTAGTCGCCGAAGTTGAAGCTTTCCTGGCCCCTGCGCTTGACGGCCTTGGCCGCGTCCTCGGGACGGAAGCGGATCAGCATGACCGCGTTGCGGACGCCGCGCAGCGACTGGAGGGTCTCCTCGGCGTTGCCGCGCCACTCCTCTTTCCAGGGGAACACCGTCTCCATGCCGCCCGCGTTCAGGTCCTCGGCGCGTACCAGCACGATGTCCTCCGGACGGCCGGTGTCCTTGCGCAGGAAGATGGTCTGTCCGGGGTAGTCCGGAGTCCAGCCCGACACCCACAGCGGCGACTTCTTGCCCTGCGCCCACGGGTTCTTGATCAGGCCGCCGACGAAGACGAACAGCGCGCCCACGCCGAGCACACCCAGGCCCAGGCCCGCGGTGCGGGTGATCAGCTTGCGGCGGCCCAGGGTGGAGGTGTCCAGCGCATCGCCCAGCTGAGCGGCCAAAGTGCGACGTTCCACCTCGTCCGAGGGGCCGTCGTGCCGCGTCTGGATGGCGATCTCCGGCGGGATGAACTTCTTGCGGATCAGCACCATGGCAACGCCGATGGCCAGCACCGCGATTCCGAGCAGCAGGCCGTACAGCGGCGTGGTCAGCGAGTA
Source organism: uncultured Nocardia sp. (assembly GCA_966435935.1). Classification (GTDB taxonomy): domain Bacteria; phylum Actinomycetota; class Actinomycetes; order Mycobacteriales; family Mycobacteriaceae; genus Nocardia. The sequence continues at coordinate 7,285 of CBJNFW010000247.1, read as the reverse complement.
GATGCCCGCGCCGGACTCGTCGCGGCTCTTGTACTGCCACGGCCAGAACAGGAAGACCCCGATCAGCGCGAGACCGGCCAGGGTCGACACGACGAACCAGAACGCCACCTGACGCTCGGCCCGCTTCTCCGCGCGTGTGCCCGGAACCGGCCAGCGCGGAGCGCGGTAGACGACGTCGACGCCGTCCCGCTTGGTGCCGAGTTCGACCAGCTCGTCGCGAGACATCGCGTCGAGCTGCTCCTCGGTCGGGTTCAGGTCGTCGCGGGAGCTCGCGGAACTGCCATCGGCACCTGTTTTGACGGCACCGCCGTCGTCCGGCCGACCCATGTCGTCGTTCTCCTTGTCTGTCATGAGCGGGATCCGATCCACATCGCCGCACCGACCACACCGACGATGCCGATGACCCACATGGCCAGGCCCTCGGTCGCGGGACCGAAACCGCCGAGGCCGTAGCCGCCCTCGGGCTGGGACTTGGTGCGGTTCTTGATGTAGGCGATGATGTCGCGCTTCTCGTCCGGAGTCAGCTCGCGGTCGGAGAACTTCGGCATGTTCTGCGGGCCCGACAGCATCGCGGTGTAGATCTGCTGTTCGCTGGCCGGGGACAGCGGCGGAGCGAACTTACCGGAGGACAGCGCGCCACCCTTGCCGGTGAAGTTGTGGCAGGACGCGCAGTTCATCCGGAACAGCTCACCGCCGACGCCGAGGTCGGCGCCCTTGGTCAGCGACTCCTGGGCGATCTTGCCGTCCGCGTCACGAACCACCGACGGACCGCCGCCGTTGGACGCGACGTAGGCCATCAGCGCGTCGGTCTGCGCCTCGTCGAACTTGGACTCCTTGCGCACGATCTGCGCGGAGTTCGACGGCGCGGGCATCCGGCCGCTGGAAACCTGGAAGTAGACCGCGGCCGAACCGACGCCGATCAGGCTGGGGCCGCGATCCTGCACACCCTGCAGATTCGCACCGTGGCAGGTGATGCAGGAGGTGTCGTAGAGCTGCTTGCCCTGACGGATCAGGGCGGACTGATCCTCGTCCGCGGTGGCGACCTGCGCGTGCGGGGTCAGTGCCGAGGCAGCGAAGCCGGCTCCGATCAGAGCCATCAGAAGAACCAGCCCACCGGCCAGCTTCCGGCGCATCCGGCGCTGCTTGCGGGTCTTGGTGGCCTGCGGATTCCCCGACCCGCTGTGGGGCTCTTCAGGCACTGACGGGGGAGATGAACTCATCTGTGTCCCTTTTGGAGTAGACGGAACCGACTGATGCTCTTGTTGGGCGCCGGGCTAGCGGACGAAGTAGATCGTGGCGAACAGCCCGATCCAGACGATGTCGACGAAGTGCCAGTAGTAGGAGACGACGATCGCCGCGGTGGCCTGCGCCGGAGTGAACTTGGAGACCTTCGTGCGGATCAGCAGGAAGACGAACGCGATGAGACCGCCGATGACGTGCAGACCGTGGAAGCCGGTGGTGATGAAGAACACCGAGCCGTAGACGCTGCTCGAGATCGAGGTGCCCTCGCTGTAGAGGCCGTGGTACTCGGTGCCCTGGCCGATCACGAAGAACAGGCCCATGAAGAAGGTCAGGACGTACCAGCGCCGCAGGCCGAACACGTCGCCCTTCTCCGCGGCGAACACCCCCATCTGGCAGGTGAACGAGGAGGCGATCAGCACGGCCGTGACCGGTACCGCGAGCTTCATGTCGAGCTCGGTCGGCTCCGGCGGCCAGTTGCCGTGGGCCTGCGCGCGGGCGACGAAATACATGGCGAAGAGGCCGGCGAAGAACATCAGCTCGCTCGACAGCCAGATGATGGTTCCGACGCTGACCATGTTGGGCCGGTTCAGCGAGTGCACACGCTGAGTAATGGCCGATCCTGGTGTCCCTACTGCGGTCGTCACGCCGGTAAGTATGACTCGTCGTAGTACGACGGGAGTACTCGGGTACGGAACTTGCTTGCCCATGTCGGAATCGGCAGGGCGGGACCGAGTCTCACCACGACCTCGGCGTGTCCCGTTCGGCAGTCGATCTTGCCAGGTCGCGGCGGTTTCTCCAGGCACCGCACCGCCTCGCGACGGCCCGATGCGCCTCGTGCGGGCGCGATTTCTATCGTGGTTTCGGGCGCGCGTGGCGTCGCGGAACCGGGACGGATGCGGTACGGAGGCGGGTATGGGATGGCGATCGGCATGGCTGCGCTGGACCGGTCGCGGCGGGACTCCGGAGTGGGATCCGGAGCGCACGGATCTGATCGTGGTCGTATCGAGTTTCGATGACGCGGAATCCTGTTCGGCCGCGCTGGAGCGGGCGGCGCGGCAGTGGGCGCCGGAAGCTCCGGCGCTGCTGCGGCACCACCTGCGGGTCCCGGCCGAACACGTCGCGGCGGTGACCGCGCTGGCCGCGCAGGACGGCTACTCCCCCGCCGAACCCGATGAGACGTCCCCTGCGACAGCGGGTCTGCTGCTGCAGCGGGTGCAGATCCTCGATGCGCTGCACTGTTCGCAGGAACGTTCGCGGATGGCGAGTCTGGCGCAGCGTCACGACGGCACCGCTGTGGGCTGGGACGCGCTGCAACCGCCGCGGTCCTGATCGTCCGGGGTGCCGCGCGGAGAAATAACTCGACCCGCCCCATTAGGCTGATTGTCCGGTAGCCGGGATCCGGCACATGCGACAGGAGAGGCTGATGAGCGCGCGCAGCTGGCCCCAGATTCTCGGGGCCCTGACCGACGGGGTCGATCTGACCACGGAGGAGACCGCGTGGGCGATCGATGAGATCTTCTCCGACAACGCCACTCAGGCGCAGATCGCCGCGTTCGGCGTCGCGATGAAGATGAAGGGCCCCACCCCGGCGGAGCTGGCCGGGCTGGCCGACGCGATGCTGGGGCTGTCCCGGCGGGTGCCGATCGAGGGTCCGGCGATAGATATCGTCGGCACCGGCGGCGATCGGTCGGGCACGGTGAACATTTCCACGATGTCCTCGATCGTGGTGTCGGCGGCCGGGGTTCCGGTGGTCAAGCACGGCAATCGGGCGGCCTCCTCCAAGAGCGGCGGCGCGGACGTACTCGAGGCACTCGGGGTGAAGATCGCACTCGGCCCGAAAGCCGTGGCGCGGTGCGTGCGCGAGGTCGGCATCGGATTCTGTTTCGCCCCGATATTCCACTCCGGGCTGCGTTTCGCCGGACGCGCCCGCGCCGAGATCGGCATCCCCACCGTCTACAACGTGCTCGGCCCGCTCACCAATCCGGCCCAGCCGCAGGCCGGGCTGATCGGCTGCGCCTTCGCGGACCTGGTCGGCGTGATCGCCGGCGCCTTCGCCGAACGCGGTAAGAACGCCCTGGTGGTGCGCGGTAACGACGGACTGGACGAGATCACCACCGCCGATACCACCGACGTCTGGGTGGTCACCGGCGGCAAGATAGCCGAGACGACCGTCGATCCGGCCCGGCTGGGTATCGAGCGGGTCCCGCCCGAGGCCCTGCGCGGCGGCAACGCCGAAGTGAACGCCGCCATCGCCCGCGAGATGTTCGCGGGCGCTCCCGGCGCGGTCCGCGATGCGGTCCTGCTGAATTCCGCGGCCGCGATCGTGTCCTACGAACTCACCCCCGAATCGGCGGGCGGCGATATCCACGACGCCCTCGCCGCGTCGCTGACTCGGGTCGCGCACGCCGTGGACAGCGGCGCGGCCGTGGATCTGCTGACGCGCTGGGCGGCGCTGAGCAACGAGCTCGGCGACGACTGACCGGTCCCGCGGGCAAGCAACTGTCGTCGAAACACGCTTGTCGGCAAGAGGATTCGTCGTCACGGCTGGGACAGTGCACAGATTTGCCTCGCGTTCTTCGGAATTCGGCGCGGATTCACGGCTTCGATGACGTGGTCGCGAGTTTCGGGGTGATCATCGGAGGGCATTGCCGAACCTGGCAGTGGAAGTCCTCCCGGGAGGTCCGATGTTCATCCGGTTCCGTCCGAGCCCGTATTCCCGCCGACGCACCGTCGCGACCACGCGAGTACTGCTCGCCGCCGCCGCGACGACCACGATTTTCGGAGCCGCCGGCCCCGCGACCGCCGACCCCGTCCCGCCGAATCCGCTCGCGGACATCCCCGCCGAGGTGCTCGCGGCACTGCCCACCATGGCGGTTCCACTGCCCGGAATGTCGCTGACGGCCGGGTACGGCGCCGATACCGCGATCGTGATTCTGGGTTACGGCCTGCAGCCGGACGGCCGGATGCGGCCCGAGTTGATCCAGCGGCTCGAGGCCGGCTACGTGCAGGCGGTGCTCGCGCCGGCGGCCCCGGTGATCGTGACCGGCGGTAATCCGCACCACGGCGTCACCGAGGCGCAGGCGATGGCCGAATGGCTGGTCGCGCACGGTATTCCGCGCACGCGCATCCACACCGAGACACGGGCCGAGACGACTGTGCAGAACGCGAGGTACTCCCATCATCTGATGGAAACCATCGGCGCGCGCAGGGCGGTCGTGGTCACGTCCTCGAACCACGTCGGCCGCGCCGTCATCGATTTCGTCACCGCGGGCGTCCCGGTGATCGGCACCCTCACCCCGGAACGGGCTCCGCTGCGGGTGATTCCGTTCGGGACGCGGTAGCGCCCGGCATCAGGACAGGTAGCGGACGATGCTCTCGGCGATGCAGGCCGGTTTCTCCGCGCCCTCGAGTTCGATGGTGACGGTGCGTTCGGCCTGGACGCCGCCGGGAATCTCCCGGACCGCGGCCAGGCTGACGCGGGCGCGGATGCGACCGCCTACCGGAACCGGGGTGATGAAGCGGACCTTGTTGAGCCCGTAGTTGATTCCCATCCGCACCCCGCCGACGCCGGTCGCCTGCTTCACCAGCGGCACCGACAGCGACAGGGTCAGGAATCCGTGCGCGATGGGCCCGCCGAAGGGGCCCTGCGCCGCCTTCTCCGGATCGACGTGGATCCACTGGTGATCACCGGTGGCATCGGCGAAGGTGTCCACACGCTGCTGATCGATCGTCATCCAGTCGCTGACACCGATCTCGGTGCCCACGGCGGCGGTGAACTCGGCCAGATTCGCGAACTCGGTCATAGGTAGCGCTCCTTCGGTTCTCGGCCCCTCACGTTAGCCAATCACGGCGTCCCCGGGGAGCGGGCGAGCGCCGCGTCCAGCAGGGTTTCGGCCGCCGCCCGGGCGTCGGCTCCCGCGGCGCCGTCACCGTCGATCTGGGTGACGACGGTGGCGCCCTCGATGAGCAGGAGCAACTGCCGGGCCACCGGCGGCGGGTCGGCGACGCCGGCCTCGGACAGCAACTGCTGCAACAGCTTTCGATATCGCATGAGGTGGCCGCGAGTGATGTCCCGGGCACCCTCGCCGCCGCGGCTGTCGGCCGCGTAGTTGACCACCGCACAGCCGCGGAAACCCTGTTCGGCGAACCAGCGCGTCAGCAGGTCGAACAGCGCGACCACCCGGGCGCGGCCCGCGGGCACCTCGGCCAGGCCGGCGGCCAGCCAGGCGTGGATGCGGTCACTGCGTTCGCGCACCACCGCCGCGGCCAGGCCCTCCTTGGACTCGAAGTAGCGGTAGATGGTCAGGGGTGAGGCGTTGGCCGCCGACGCGACCTCGCGCATGCCCACCGCGGCGAGACTGCGCTCGTAGAACAACCGTGCGGCAACATCGAGCACCCGGGCTCGGGTGGCATCGGGATCGATCGTCTCTCCGGCCCTGACCGGCATCGGATCACCTCATTTCCGTATCTCCGGCACGAGTGCGGCGGGGGCCCGGACCGGTCTGCGCAGCACGGTACCCGCGAGCGCCGCGGCCCCGATCCCCAGGACCGCCGCCAGTACGAAGGCGGCGCGATATCCGACCCCGACCGCGAGCAGCCCGCCCACCGGCCCCGCCACCATGATGCCGAGATCCCAGCACGAGGTCACCGCGCCGACCGCCGCGCCCGGACGCAGCGGCCCGGTGCGCCGCAACGTGATCGCCACCGTCGCCGGATACATCAGCGCGAGCCCGGCTCCCGCCAGGACCGCCCCGGCCAGCACCGCCGGTTCGGTTCGCAGCAGTCCGGGCGACAGCAGACCCGCGGATTCCACGGCGAGCGAACACGTCGCGATGCCGACTCCGCCGATCCGATCGACCAGCGGACTTCCGACGAATCGCGTGACCAGGAAGGCGACGGCGAACAGCGACAACACCGCCGCCGCACCGCCGCCGTGGAAGCTGCGCAGATACAGCACGGCAAGTGCGGACACGGTGCCGTACCCGTATGCCGCGAGGCCGAAAACCATGCCAGGCAATCGAATTCCGGCGGGCGCCAGATCCGCGAGACGCCACCGCACACCGGTTCCGGACGAAGCCGGCCCCTGCCGCGGCGTGGCCGCCGTGAGCCCCGCCGAAGCCGCACCGAGAACGACCACGACCCACCACACTCCGCGGTATCCGGCGGCCGAATCCACCGCGGCGGCCAGCGCGGGCCCCACGGACAACCCGCCCCACATCGATAGTCCGAACCATCCCGCCACTCGCCCCCGCCGATCCGGATCGGTCCCAGCGAGCACCCAGGGCAGCGCACCGGAAAACAGCGCGGCCTCACCCGCACCCATCACCAGCCGCGATATCAACAACACCGCCGCGTCGGGCGCGATCAGATGCCCGACACCACCGATCGCGGTGAGCACACCGCCGAGCAACACCACCGGCCGGGCCCGCCCGTTGTCGGCGGCGGCCCCGGCGAACGGCCGGCCCACGGCGGTGGCCAGGAACGCGATTCCCACCGCACTGGCGCTCAGCACCGCCCCGCCGTCGAACCGCCGCGTCACGAACGCGGGCATCTCCTGCACGGTCGCGCCCAGTGCCAGATATCCGGCCAGCACCGCGAGCCAGAGCCGAATCAGGGGAACCATCGTCCGCGCAACCATATTCAGAAGATAACTATCGTTACCATCTCGGGTCAACCGCGAATAGACTGTGCGCCCGGCGAATACCGTCCAACGCCGGACGTCTCGCGCCGGGCCGACCCACGCGCACATGCGTAACACCCGCCGAGCCGTCCACGTGCCGCGAGGCTCGACGGCGGCCCGGCAGGCCGCGAATTCCGATCGCCGCCAAGGCACTTGCGCTCCGCCGCCGGGGTCGCGGCCGACGCACCGGCCGCAGTAGTGATCACAGTCGCGAACGCGGTCGAGCGGCACACCCGGCGACGGCACCAGCCGATAGCGGCAGGAAAGTTGTGCCGCAGCATGTTTCACTCGGTTCGGTCCGGCGAATCCTCGATCGGGAACAGAATCGGGCTGAGCAGGTACTGGGCCCTCCCGGGAGCGGGC